>JAZOMV010000066.1:0-2041 GCA_045654165.1 Christensenellaceae bacterium | reverse complement strand
ACCGTTCCGTTCTTAACGCCAGATGCTTCTACGATATCTAAAATTTCTTTTCTGATGTCGTGGAAAGTGGGTATCCAGCCTCTTGATTGTAGTTCGATTTCTTTTTGAAATACTTTGAATTCCATAGTTAAAGTTCTCCTTGTTTTTTGCTAAATTGTATTATTTTACCGCATCAACTAATTTGCAGATATTCCCATATAAAACTTTTTCCACTTGCGTATCGGTAAGTTTGAGTTCTTTAGCCGAACGCTTAAAGGCAAGAATCTGTTCGTAAAGCATGTTAGTAACATTTTGCTCTTCAGTTTCCAACATGTGTGGCTCGCCTTTCACCTTGCCGTACAATCCTTTTGGAACGACGTTGTAATAAACACCGTCCTTTACTATTCTGTACATTCTCATTTTTGAGATAGGCAAATCCGAGCCGAAAATAAATCTATCTACGCCGACCGTTTTAATACCTTCGGTAATAGCAAGATCTAATAGATTTGCCGTAAAATCGAAGTACATATTCTTAGTTTCTTTCAAAACCTTAAACGCATCGCCGAAATCTTCTTTCGCATACGCCCTACCCACGTGTGCTACTATGAGTTTAACGTTAGGATACTTGCTATCAATATACTTAATCTGTTCAAGGTTTACCCTATCTTTAAGTCTATCATCCCTAGGAATATGTAGCATTACTATCCAACCGTTTTTGTTCGCCTTATCCAAATGGCTTTCAGGCAAATAATCTAAAATTCTAACTTCCTTTGACGGGATATAAGACGGGCTGTTTGATATATAAGGTTTAAGACCTAAAAACCCACCTTGCTTAACCTTTAATTCAAGGTCGTCGGCATCCATTGCGTAATCTGAACGGTACAAGGTTTTAAACCCGTATTTTTCTGCCGATACACGAACGTATTCGTTGGACTGATCTAAATCGTGCAACACACCACCAAAAACAAGTTCTTCCACCTTTTTATCTGGGAACAAATCTTTCATCGTTTGCATCATATCTTCCACGGTTAAATCTTCGGCAACCATATCCGTCCAAGTCGAGCCACCGTTGTGCGATCCGTAAGGCTCAAATTCCTTTTTCCATATATGCACGTGAGCATCAAAAATTTTGTCGGGTAGAAAATTTTTCAATTCTTTTTCGTAAACTTTTTTGTCGTATTCGGTAAGGTTAAATCCAAACATGATACCACCCCTATTATTCACTATTTTTATTATAGCACATATTCGTTCAATGTCAACTGTCAATTTCGGTTACATTTGTGACAATTTTGACCGTTTCAGTCAAACATTAAAAGAGTAAAAAAATAAAAAAACACGAAAAAATATAAAAATTTATGCTAAAATTGCCAAAAATAACCACTTTTTATACTTTTGCGAGTATAGTTATCCTGACGAATTAACAACATTGTAGAAATTGTCAATTTTATTTTATTTTGTGACATTTTTGACCGTTTCAATCAAAATTGTTGACAAGTAAAAGCGTGTGTGTTATAATTAATGTATAATTTAACGGAGACATATTTATGAAAAGTACCCAAATTAATGAAACGCAAATACTAAACCATCTTAAAATTTACAAAACTATTTCTATTACAGAAGCCGTTAAAGTTACCGATTCTTCGGAATCTACTGTTAGAAGAATTTTTAAAAGACTTGAAAGCAACGGAAACTGTTTGCGCTACTACGGTGGTATTAGACTAAACACCGACGCAGGCATTGACACCGATTACTATTATGAAAGCACGGAAAACAAAAATGTCGAAGCCAAGTTAAAGATAGCAAAACTAGCCGTATCTCTCGTTCGTGACGACGACGTTATATATTTGGACTCGGGAACCACTCTTGCCCGTTTCGCTGCAAAACTTGCCGAAGCGCTTGACAAAAAAACTATTAAAAGAGTTAAAATTTTCACCAACTCACTAGTAAACCTTAACTTGCTTAAAAAATTCGACGTTACCCTTATCGGTGGAACGTTTAGAGACTTAAGAAAAGACTTTCACGGCTACACAGCTGAATACACCCTTAAATCTTTACACTTTAA
>JAZOMV010000065.1:0-8185 GCA_045654165.1 Christensenellaceae bacterium | reverse complement strand
TGCCGTTCATACTTCCGCTAACTAGTTTTCTGCCTTGCTCCCAAGTGAATACGTTACCTTTATAGATTATCGGGTTACCTAATGCGTCGTACGATATACTTGCTCCGTCTACCCCCGTCAATACCCCGTTAGTATACGTTAACCCTGTTTTTTGCACGTTATTATACTCGTCGTAGGTGTAATACTTGGTTTGGTAATCGTGCATTTCACTAGTTAATCTGCCTGCACTATCGTACGTGTAACTATAATTTTTTCCGTTATAACTTACGCTAGTTATATACCCGTTTTCGTCGTAAGTTGCCGTTCTATCACGATTTTTACTCGTTTGATCGTCTATCCCGACTAATACATTCGTTGTATAAGTTTGGTTTTCTAATTCGTACGTTTTATACACGTAGTTTTCTTTTATTACCTTGCTAGCACTATAACTATAACCCATCGTTCTATTTTGCAAGCGATTGATCTCGTCGTAACTATACTCGGTTAGATAACTATTATATTTTACGCTTGAAACTTGCCCATCTGCATTATACCCGTACTTTATCGTCTTTGTATCTGACGTAGTACAATCAAAAATGCTATACAAGGTTGCTTCTTTTATTCTATTATACGTTGTATCGTATTTCGTGGTATATTCTGCATAATATTTTAAGCCTTGATAGGTAAGTTTTTGTTCTTCTTTATTATCTAAATCACCGTAGTTGTAAGTTATTCTATTATTGTTCAAACCAATATAAACTTGACTAGTTAAGCGTTGGTCTTTATCGTAATTATACGTATAAACGTCTCTTGAACTGCCGTTTGCTGTATTTTTATACGTGATTTGCGTTTTATAACCACCCGTCGTCGTAGAATAATGGTAATTTTCTACGTTTCCGTTTGCATACGTTTTGCTTTGCAATCTATTAGACTTTATCGTGTTATCGTTTTGGTAATAACTGTATCCCAACATTTGCGAGCCATCTTTGTTTATACTCGTAACGAATCCCGTATCGTCATAACCGAAAGTATACTGCATTCCTGCGTAACTTGACCCAACGTATATCCCGTTTTCGTCATAATTATCCGTTTGGCTCATCATTAAAACGTCCGTCGTTTTGTCACGCAATTCTGCCGTAGTAATTTGTCCAAAATCGTTATACGTGTATTTTTCTATCGTGTTTCCGTATTCTACCATCTCTAAACGGATATCTCCGTTATTAGGTCTATAATATTCTTTCGTTTGCAAGCCGTTTTCGTCCGTTTGCGTTATCACGGTAGATAATCTATTATTACGATTTACGTTATATGAATTTTGGAAATTTTCCACACCTTTTGTTAAAGATACCGTTTCGGTATAATTATCCCAAGTTCCCGTATACGAATAAGTCGTTATTTCTTGGTTTCCGTCATAGTCTTCCGTTGTTATTTCTTTTATTTTTCCTTTTTGAACGGGGGTTGCCGTAGACTCGTCGTAATATTCGTACACGGTTGACCTTATATCTATACCGTGGTCTACGGTTTTATTAGTTTCTTGTGTAATTCTACCCTTTGCGTCGTATTCTCTTTCACCATAAACACCCGTACTTGAATACGTGGTAATCCCTGATAATCTTTGCACGCCTACGCTTGAATCGTAATGGTATTCTTCTTTAACACTATCTATATGCGTATATTTGAAATTGTTTATTATAATATTCGTTGAACTGTTATTAGTTATTTCCAACCACGTATCGTACAAAGAATAAGTACAAGGAACGATTATGTACGTGCGCCCTACGTTGCTCAATCTTATTCTTGCGCTTTCAACGGCAAACCTTAAACTTATGTCCAAGTTTGAACTTTCCGAAGTGCCGTTGTTCGCCACAACGACTTCAAACACTACGGCATACCTATATTTATCTGAAAACGACACGTCTAACGTTTCTACGCCATAAGTAAATTCTTTCACGCCACCGTTTGCAGAAATATTTTCGCCAACCGTATCTGTTTCTGTATAATTATAAGTTAACGTTTCTTGCTCGTAACCTTCGTTTCCATTTGCCGTATCGTTTTTCCAGTTGGTATTCCCAGAAACTACAGTTTCACCCATAGAACTAGTATACCAACTTGAAATTACTTGGTTGGTATTGTTAAAAGATACGTATTTATTCCCTAAGGATACGCCGTTTTCCGTTTGGTTTATTCTAGTATAAAAACCTAAATAGTCAAAAACCACGTTTGACAAACAACGGTAGCCCGTTGATTCTGCCGTTTCTCTTTTATTTAATACTTCTTCTATTTTATCGTTATTTGTATTTCTTTCAAAATACAACTGTTCAAGTTGGTTATTATATACTTTCTTTAGTAACCCTGCGGGATCTTCTTCGTAAACGAACGAAAGCGTTGTGCAATTTATATTGCCCGTTTCGTTTACTATATTACTTAAATATCCGTCGCTATTATACTGTAAAGTTATTTCAAACCGCCTTTCTAAGTCTGCATCCGTAGTTACTTTTATCAGTTTGTTTCCACTATAAGTAAAATCTATCGTATAATACAAACTTGAGTTTACATAATATTCTAACTTATCAATCACTCCAAAATTATCCGCATACACCACACTTATATAATTTGCAGGGGCATTTTCAGAAACAATTTTCACTAAGCAACCGTTTTCGTCAAACTGCATCTGATTACCAAGTGCGTCGTATACCGTTCTCGTTGTTGCGTTATAATACAACTTCTTTTCTTTGCTATAATATTTGTTGGTTGAATATGCGTTAAACGTTGAAATTGAACCGTCTGCATCTATCAATTCGTACACGCTACCGTGTTTTATCATAAATTGTTGGAAATTTAATTTAAAACTTGGACCTGCTACCGACGATATTTCTTTACCCGTTTCCGTTTCTATATTCTCTAACAATTCGTCATAATTATCGTTATATACTAGGCTTGCTTCAAACGGAATTTCTGAAAGAGTATTAACAGACGCCAAATCAACAACTGCCGTTAACTTACCAGAGCCGTTATTCACGCTAGCCGTTAAACCGTTTATTGAAAAGTTTTCAAAACTATAATCGTCTTCTATTCCAATAGTTCGTTGATACCATACAACCGTTTCTATAGCATTACTTTCCGTCGCCATTGCTATATATCCATTATCCGTATCAGACTCTACTACAAGCGTTAGTGTTTCATCTTTTATGTTATACGGACTTATTACGTCACTTGTATACGTGCTTTTTTGCGCAAAAACACTTGCTTTTTTTATCCCGTTAAGCATTTGCTTGCATTGTGGCTTTTCTTTATAAGAAACTAAAGACAAATCTTCCGTACTTTCAGCAACGTATACCTGGTAATTTTGGGGTTGGCTCAATTCTTCGCCATTTCCGTAACTTTCATAGCCAAACTTCACGCTTGCGCCTATCATTTTATAATACGACGGCATTTCTGGTAATTTAAAATTCATCAATACGGCGCTCTTCGTATCACCGTTTTTATTCCCTGTATAAATTTTATCTGCGTTTGTAACCGTTTGCCCGTTTTCGTAAACGTTTGTAAAATCAAATATCCTTTCTTTTGCACTTTTTAGTTCTGGCGTTATTTTTACAGGAAAACTTGCTTTTTCGTTTATCCATTTTGCATCTGCTATTATGCGTAATTCTGCACCTTGCTCGTTTGCGTTTAATTCATATTTAACGGCGTTGTTATAATTACCATTTGCGTCTACCATATAAGGAACTGGCATTATAAATTTCAATTCGCCTTTTGAATTACATATTTCTATGTTACCAGATTCACTTTGTATGTATTTCAAGCTTTTTGATTGCAAAGTAAAAGTAAAAACGTATTCTTCTCGTTTTTTATTTATTACTATTGTTTTACTTATTTTCTTGTTGCTTACTTTATATTCTACGTCTATATTTTCTTCCACCGAAGCATACGAAATTTGCCCCTTTTTATTGTTTACAGGGCTTGGTCTTGTTGTTTTTTTACTTACATTACTTTGTTGAAAATCCTTTTCCGTATTTGTTATTCTACCTTGAATCTCTTTCGTTTCTTTAGAATTATATGCTAATTTTATAACCGCACCATCTTCTTCTATTTCTACAAACGAACCGTTCAAACTCATTGTTTTTTCAAATGACACCTTAAACGGATTAGATTTGTTTTTTAATATTATTTTACCGTCTTTTTCTTCTTCTACTAAACTATTGTCTATATCTCTATATTCACCGTCTGCATAATAATGAACTGGCTCTACAAACTGTTGCACCATTATCGTATCGTCGCTCATTAAATATTCTTTTGTTGTTTCCGTTCTGTTTTCAACGTTTTCTTGAATTATATATCCGTTACCTATGTTTTCTGCGTCCGACATTTGAACATTTAAAAAATTTTGTTCAACGACTTCTTCCGACGAAAAGATCTCGGATATCTCTTCCGCTAAAACCGTTAAAACTTGTGTTGGTACGCTTTGTAAAAACAACACTATTGCTAAAAGCGTTGCTATAATACAATTTTTTATTCGTCTACTCATAATGATACTCCTTTCTCTTTTATTATACATTATGACTTGTGCGATTTCAACTATTTATTCAAATTTTTAAAATTAACAACCACAGCAATTGCAGTGGTTGTTAATCCTTTATATTACTTAAATTTGTTTTTTATAAAGACGACGGCGCTTATGATGACGGGCGTCAAAAGATTTCCACATTGCTTGAACTTCGGCGTTGGTTTCTAACTCTGGACCCGTTTCGCAAATTTTTACTTTGTTTTCAATAAGGGTTTTAAGCATAAAGTCCATCATAATAGCAGGCACGCCTTTAGACTGATGTTCGGGTTTAACTGCAACGAAAAACATTTCCATTGTATCGTTATACCCTTTCACGGCTTTTAACAAACGGAAAATCCCGAACGGGAAAAGTTTGCCGTTAGATTTTTTAAGCGCTTTGGCTATTGACGGCACTAACAACGAAAAACCTATTATCGCCCCGTCCTTATCCTTTACCGAACAAACGTATTTCATATTAAGAGTGGGAACGTTGTCGTCTATCGTCTTTTTGATTACTTCGGGGGTAAGGGGAACTGTTCCGTGTAGTTTAGAAAAGGCTTGGTCTATAACGGCAAACGCTTCAAACGCTTCTTTATAAAGCACCTTTCTATCGTTATAAGTTACCAAAGTGTAACCGTTACGCTTTTTCAAAAACTCGCTAAGTTTACTAATACGCTCGTCTGGTTTTTCGGGTACGGTAAGTTGATATTCCACCCAGTCTATCGCCTTTTCCAAGCCAAGTTTTTCCATGTGTTCTATATAATAGGGGAAGTTATAGAAAGTTATTGACATATTGAACTCGTCAAACCCTTCAACAAGCATACCTTCGTGATCCATATCGTAAAAGCCGATAGGCCCTGTAATTTCGGTATACCCACGCTCTTTGCCCCACTCAACCACCTTGTTAAAGAGTGCTTGGCTAACTTGAAAATCATTTATAAAATCAAAACGGGTATAGCGCAAAGAATTCGTGCCCCACTTTTCGTTTGCCGCATGGTTGATAAGCCCTGCAATTCTACCTGCAACCTTGCCGTCCTTATACGCTAAAAACAATTTGGTTTCGCAAAAAGCGTAAGCAGGGTTTACTTTTTTATCGAAGAACCCCATCTCGTCTAGCGTTAAAAATGGAACGAACTGTGGTTGGTTTTTATAAAGTTTATTAGGAAACTCTACCCACTTTTTTAATTCTTTTTTAGTCAAAACTTCCTTTATAACTACACTCATAATTCTTCCTTGGTAAATATTAAAATTTTATATATTTAAGTATATACCCTTAACTATAATTTTGTCAACAACATTTTAAAATTGAACGCACACGGTTTTTGCAAGTTTTTCAATGTTTTTTGCAAGTCTAGATATTTACATTTCAAAATTTTTGTTTTATAATAATTAAAAAACAAGAGGTTATAGCCGTGAAATTTTCTAATAAATGGAATTACACACCTTATATCCCTTTTCACACCGAGCGTAATCGTCCGGAAATTTTATCTATTTCCCCTAGCGAAAACGCCGTTTCGTTCGAGTGGACGGCAAGCACTAAAGAGATCACTCTTTTTTACGGTGTAAAAGATCAAGAATTTAATTCGGTTAAAATTTGCGAAAGTCCTGCGTCTTTTCCTGCGCTAGCCCAAACCGATTACGAGTTTTTTATTAGCGACGGAACAAACAACAGCGTTAAGCGTTTGGCTAGGGCAGGTATTTTTGCTGGAAAGGTAATCAACTACAACCACCCAGAAGACCAAACTTATTATTATTCTGGTTTATTTCCAAGCAGTCCAAGCATCGTTAGAACGGCTACGGGTAGGCTTTTGATTAGCCTTGATTTTTTTGCGCACAACTATCCACAAAAACTTGCTCAAATCTTTAAAAGCGACGACGACGGCAAAACTTGGCAATACTTAACCGACCTTATGCCCTGTTATTGGGGAACGCTATTCACGGTTGGCGACACCGTGTATATGTTAGCCTGCTCTACCGAATACGGCGACTTAATTATCGGCAAATCTACCGACGACGGTACAACTTGGGCGCAACCCACCGTTCTTGCTCGTGGTAGTTGTTTTGACAAAGAGTGTGGGTTTCACAAATCGCCTTGCGCCGTACTACGCAAAGACGGAAATCTCTATTTCCCCGTAGAATACGGGAATTGGGTGGGTTCAACGGGTGTTTTTAGACATTATATATTAAAAGTAAAAGAAAATTGCGACCTTTTAAATGCAACTAACTGGTCTTGCACGGAAACGCTTGAACCTATAAATAGAGAAGATCGGCTTGCTAGTCCAGAACACGCACCTATAGAGGGTTGCTTATTCGTAGACGATAACGGCAATATAAAAAACCTTTTAAGATATTGGCACGATAAGGCTATTTTATTTACTTATCACGGTTGCGATAAGCCACTCAAGTTTGAAAAAACTATCAACTTCCCCTTTGCCCACGTGAAATTTTGCATGGTTAAATATAAAGGGTATTACTATGCGTTTGGGAATACTGCCCCTGCACGAAACGTGCTTGCTATGGCAAGATCGCTTGACGGGGAAAAATGGGAAATCGTTAGAAAAATTTTTGATTATTCCGACCAGCCCGAAAACCAAGTGGGGCTACAATACCCGTCGGTAATTTTAGAAGGCTCTACGTTATATATGGCAACACGGCACGCATTAAACGGGGCGCATTGCCACCACGACGCAAACTCAATAGTTTTTAACAAATTCGATATGGAGAAACTTATAAATGGATAAATATCTTACGTTAAGAAAAAAACTTAAAAACAGAGAAAAGGTTACGGGCGCTTCAATGTGCCTTTTCCACGACACTTCTATCCTTGAAAGGATTAACGAAAGATTTGACGTTGATTTTATTCTTTTCGACACCGAACACGGCGTTTTTGACACCACCAACCTTATCCCGTCCCTTTCCACAATGCGTCTATTAGGTATTCCTAGTATCGTTAGGGTAGAAGACGCCAACTACAATCTAGTAGCAAAGGTTGTTGATATGGGCGCAGACGGTATTATGATTCCAAGAACGGAAAGTTTAGAACAAATTCAAACGGCGATGGACGGTTTATACTTTCCACCTATCGGCAAGAAAGGGCTTGGTGGACACGGGCAAATGCGCAAGGGCGAAACTTTTAACGAATTCCACAAAACCCGTTTCCTATATCCACAAATAGAATCTCTCAAAGGTGTTGAGTTGCTACCGAAAATTTTAGAAAAGTACCACAAATATATCGGCGCTGTCGTGGTTGGGCCTTACGACCTTTCGGCAACGATGGGAATACCCTTTCAGTTCCAAAACCCCGACCATATTTCGGCAATAAAAAAAGTTTTTGATATCGCAAAAGAATACGGCGTTTCGGCAGGGATCTTCTGCGACGACGAAATTAAAGCCAAATTCTACCACGATCTCGGCGCAAACTTTTTATGGCTTGGGCTTGATAGAGAATATCTACTTCGTGGCTTGAAAGACATGCTCGACGGCACTAAAGATTTATAATTATAGAGAACAAAAACCACTTTCTTCGGAAAGTGGTTTTTTCATTTTTTATTTAATATCTTTTGTTTCATTTGTTGTTTTTCTCATTGCTTATAAAACTACATAAATGCACTCTTAAAAACTTTAATTAGGTCTTTGTATTTGCTTTTCGTCTAGATATTTATC
>JAZOMV010000064.1:0-3430 GCA_045654165.1 Christensenellaceae bacterium | reverse complement strand
TGCCAATTAAACTCATTAAAAAATTCACCGTACGTATCAGGCTTACAATCTTTTTCAACCCAAATCCATTTTGCTTTTTCAAAAATTTTCATATCTTAAATTATTTTATCAAGTTAAACACTTCTTCTAATGATGCAGTCAAATTTACGCAAAACGACTCCATTCCACTTTGAATAATATTACCATCGGATAAGCCGATAACAGGATAACCCGCCAATCTTGAAGATAGAACGCCCGAAGACGAATCTTCCAAAGTAATTACGTTCTTTTTATTTTCACCTGCAAGAGCCATACCAATTTCTGCATACACCCATGGATGAGGCTTTACAGACAATTCACCAAGCGTACCATAAACCCCTGCTATTTTTCTCTTACCACCAGTTATAACTGCATCATAAAAGTTAAGCGGATCTCCCATATTTAACAATCTAAACGTAGAAACAATTTCAGGAATTGCCTTATAATCTAATCCACTTGTTACTAAGCCTATTTTTATGCCTTTACCCTTTACGTCTAACAAGAACTCCTTTAAATTTTCGCGAGGCTTAAAGGCAGAAACGTTACCACGACCTTCTAATATTTCTTTCAATTCATATTCCGCTATAGCGTGATAAGTTGCATTTGCCGTTGCGATATCACAAGCCACATGATATTTTTTCATCGCATACGTTAAATGCTCAATCGTGCTAAAGCCCGAAACGTAAGGTATATCTTCTTCCACGAAAGAAAATTTTTCGTTTTTTAATAACGTCTTAACCGTTTTTTCAATTAAGTAAATCCAAAACTCTTCCGATTGTACCGTCGTGCCGTCTAGATCCATTAAAAGCGCTTTTGCTTTTGGTTCAAACATTGCGGGTGTCAACGGGTAGGTTGCACAAACTCCTGTTTGGTTAATTGTACACTCTACGCCGTTTTCACTTTCGCGGAAATATATGTTATTTAACTTGCAATTCTTATAATTATCCATTATTTCTCCGAAACTAAATCAGAAATACAAACATCACTTGCCGAAATTGCATCAGGGCAAGTAATAACCACTATCTTTTCTTCCCCTGCTTCAAGGTCGATATAATTGTCCGTATAGGTACATTTATAATTATTAGGCATATTGATAAATACCGATTTTGCAAATGCGTTCGCTTTAATTGTAACAGCAATGGTATTCGCATCTTTTTGCTCGATTTTCGCCGTATAATCACTCTTAAACTTCGCGCTCGACCAGAAATCCCACGAGTATAACGTCGTTACTTTTTCCCCGTCTACAGTATACGTAACGTACAAATACGTATTATCATCTTCAATGGAATTTTCTAACGGTAACGTAAATGCTCCTGTTGTAGCAAGAATTGTATTTGATTTTTTAGACCAAATTACCCTTCCGTCAACTGATTTTTGACCATATTCAAACGAAACTTGCTTTTCACAAGTCGTATCGTTAACGCCAAACAACACAGTTTTTCCATCTTTACGATAGAAAAACGACATTAAAACAGGGGCAAACGACCTTTTCATTTGATAATATACTTCTTTAGGCTCAGTATAATAATCTATTATCGCCCAAGTTCCTGACGGCCAAATTTCCGAATACATCCAGTTTAAAAACCCTGACGTCTTGCCCTTACCTGCACGCTGATACTCTCCTTCGCATTTTAAAACTTGCGCGTGCATTAACATTCCTTTTGCAATAAAATCGTCTAAACTCTTTGGTTCGCCATACAACTCTTTTGCAAATTTATACTCAAGTTTAGCAAAAGGTAATTTTATTGCGGCATACGGATTTTCCATTAAACGGTCTTCCCAATATTCGTTAATCGGCCATAATTTATCCTTTGGAAAGATTTTTTCAAAAGTTTGACGACTATGAGGCCCCATTAAAGCAGATTCCGAAATAAACGGCACTGTGTTTTGCGCCACGTTCTTTCTATATTTTGCAAAACCGTCTTGAATAGTCAATTCAAAAGAATTTTTATGCGTTTCACCAGAACTCATATCGTTTGCAACGTCTGTAAGTGAACAAGGACTTTGTTTTGCAAACGGACGTGAACTATCAAAGTTACCAACAATACCACGAAGTATTACGTTTACGAACCAGTCACCACGAACTATTTTAGCACCAGTCGAGCCCGTTTTTTCATTACCACCACACCAATATACAAGTGATGGATGATTTCTCAAACGCTTTACTTGATACTCAATTTCTTCGCTTGCATTCTTTACAAATTCCTCATTATCTTCTGGAATGTCGGCACACGCAAACATTAAGTCTTGCCAAACCATAACGCCCATTTCGTCACACAAATCGTAGAAAATATCCTTTTCGTAAACACCACCGCCCCAAACACGAAGAACGTTTACGTTGGCTTCTACGGCTTGACGGATAAGCCTTTCATATTTATCAAACTTTGCACAACCCGTAAAACAATCAATAGGCACCCAATTAGAGCCCTTCATATACACTGGCTGACCGTTGATTTTTAACTGATAACTCAACAAATCGGTATCTATCGGGCGTTGTTCCAATTCTACGTCACGATAACCAAGTTTTCCCGATTTAGCCGAAATTACTTTTCCATCACGTACAAGTTCAACTTTGTATCCGTATAAAGGATGCTCACCATATCCAATAGGCCACCATAGTTTTGCATCGTCTCTTTTTATAGCAACAAAACTCTTATATCCACTAACTGGAACTTGCGCAACGATTGCATCAGTAAAATCGCCATTTGGAAATTTCGTTAACGACACACGAATATAGTCTTCGTGTTCTTTTTTGACTTCTACAAAATTGCCATCATTATCATAATACGAGCGAACAGAATAGTTAATATCAACAAAAAACGTTGCCTCGCCTTCTGCATTTGCTATATAGTGAACGTCAACGATTCTCGACTTGCTTTCTGTATAAACTGTAACGTCTTGCCATATTCCATAGCCCGGAATATTAGGCGACCAATCCCATCCAAAACAACATTGCTCTTTGCGAAGTAAAATTCTTGGAATATTAAATACTGCAAAATAATCTTTCGTGTCTAACGAGTCCATGAATTTTGTCGTTGAACTCATATAAACCTCTAACGAGTTTTTGCCTAAACGAATTTTATCACCAATCTCATACACGTACTTTTTGAACATATTGTCTGTTTTTCCAAGAAGTTGTCCATTTAGATAAATTGTAGAAAACAGATCTATGCCGTCAAATGAAATAAAAACTCCCTCATTCTCGCTCGGCATTTTATCTACGTTAAACTCTGTTGAATACACGTAATCTCTATCTAACCACTCACGAAGTTTAATATGATTTAAGCCCCAAAAAGGATCTTCTATAACTCCTGATTTATACAAATCATTAGTAATATCCCCCGGAACACAGGCATCTACAAGTATGTTTTCAGATTTTAATTTCCATTTACTTAATTTTAATTCCATAATT
>JAZOMV010000063.1:0-4676 GCA_045654165.1 Christensenellaceae bacterium | reverse complement strand
TTTAGATATCGTAGAAGCATCTGGCGTTAAGAACGGAACGGTTGCGATCGTTTCACACCACACTACTTGTTCAGTAATGGTACAAGAATGTTCACACGATATCGACTCGTTTGACCTTGAATATCTTCAACACGATCTTCTTGACATCATGAGAAAGATGATCCCTGACTTTGCTGAAGAACATCAATATCGTCACCCTGGTCCTATCCACGCTCAATACGGCAGACACGTAAACGAACCCGGTGATTATTCTTCAATGAATACCGACGGACACCTTCGTTCAGTTTTCTTTGGTAGAAGTGAAACCTTAACCATTAAAGATGGAAAGTTAGACCTTGGTTTATTTGCACACATCTACTTTATCGACTGGGATCACGTTATTGCACGTCGTAGACAAGTTAACGTAACCGTTATGGGAACGACTGATGACGTTGCTGATAGAAAGATTAACGACGGTAAGGTTATCGACACTCGTCGTAAATTCACCGAAGAAGAAAAAGCATACGATATCCATTACGATTTGCAACAAATGAGATAAAAATTATACATTAAGGAAACTAAAATGAAACCTAAAATAAGAACACCATATTTTGAAATAGGAGTTAAGAACTACGTTTATGGCGATAAGGTATTAGAATACGCTATTGCCGCTGATAAGGCTGCAGAAAAGTACGATATTGACGTTTTGTTTATCGTGCCTGCTGTTGAAGTTAGAAGAATAGCCGAAAATACTAAAAACCTTATAGTTTTGGCATCTTATATGGACACGCTTCGCCCGGGCCGTGGTATGGCAGACGTGCTTCCCGAAGGCTTAAAGGCTGCAGGGGCGCAAGGCGTAGTCGTTAACCATTGCGAAAAGCCTATGTCTATCCCTGCGATAAAGAAGACTATCGATCGTGCTAGAGAATTAGACTTTTTGGTTTTCGCTTGCGCAGATACTATTAGCGAAGCAAAGGCTATTGCGCAGTTACACCCCGATATTATAAATCCTGAACCTAGCGAACTTATCGGTGGCAGTCAAGCGAGCGATATGGCGTACGTTAAAGAATCAGTAAAAGAAATAAAGAGCGTATATTCGGATATACTCGTTGAACAAGCCGCAGGTATTACTAACGGGCAACAAGTGTACGATTTTATTATGGCAGGCTCGGATGCTGCTGGCTCGGCGTCGGGCATTATCAACGCTAAAGACCCGATAAAAATGATTGACGAAATGATCGGCGCTGTTAGAAAGGCTGCAGACGATCTTAAAAAAGGAGAATAGTTATGGTTTATTTTCAATCACATATATTGCTTTCGGACGATAGAAAAATTACCTTTCATAACGTAACGGATGCCGTTAAGAAAGCCGTTAAAGATAGCAAGATTACCACGGGTATAGTTAACGTATCCACCCCTCACACCACTTGTTCTATCATTACTCAAGAACAAGCGTTCGACCTTTCGGTTAGTGGGCTTGAAACCTTGCAACAAGACTTTGTTGAAGCGCTTGAAAAATCCGTTCCCGATTGCAGAAGAGAAGGCCTTTTTCTTCACCCTGGTCCAAAGGCAATTGCTTTTGCCGCTGAACACGACGAAGATTTAAGGGGTTGTCATAATACAGACGCACACTTGCGTTCTGCGCTCGTAGGTCGTAGTGAAACGATTGCCGTTATCGAAAATACGCCCGATTTGGGGGATTTCGGAAACGTTTATTTAATCGACTTTGACACTACTAGACAAAGAAAAAGAAAACTTCGTATAACCGTTATCGGTGAATAAGGGTATTAAATATGAAAAAGTTAAAAATAGGGTTGTTGCCCTTGTACGTTGCGCTTTACGACGAAAGAACCCCACACATGCGCCCGTTCATAGAAAAATATCTTTGTGATTTAGTGGAAAAATTCCCTAAAGAGCAAGTTGATTTGGTAGTTGGGGATATTTGCAGATTAGAAGACGAATTCGCAAAGACGGTTAACCATTTTGAAGAACAAAAGGTTGACGCTATAATCACCGTGCACTTGGCTTATTCGCCGTCGTTAGAATCGGAAAAGGTTTTATCAAGAACTAAACTTCCTATTATAGTTTTAGATACTACGAGAGATAACTTGTACGATTATACGGTAGCGCCCGACGCAGTTTTGTATAACCACGGCATACACGGTGTACAAGATATGTGCAACAGATTAAAGAGAAACGGCAAAGATTACGTTGTGATTGCAGGGCATTATACCGAATCAGACGCTATTAAAAGGACGTTGGACGTTGCAAAGGCAATAAAGGCTGCATCTTTAATGAAAGATATGCATGTGGGTATAGTCGGCGAGCCGTTCGACGGTATGGGCGACTTCGTTTGCTCGGAAACGACGCTTGAAAAATTAGGTATAACCGTTGTTTCGTGTGACGAAAAAGCGCTTGAAGATAATTTAAAAGCCGTAACTGATGCGCAAATAGAAAACGAATACAAAAAAGATCAACAAAAGGTGTTGATTGAAAATATTCCTTACGAAAACTACAAGGAAACCGAAAGGGTTGCGCTTGCCGTTAGAAAATGGATAGAAGATCAAAAGTTAGGTGCTTTTACCATGAACTTCCAAGCGGCAGGGCAAATGAAAGGTTTCCCAACAATGCCTTTTAGCGAAGCAAGTAAACAACTTGCGCTCGGTTTAGGGTATGCAGGCGAAGGGGACGTTTTAACGGCTGGTATAGTTGGCGCTTTGAATAAGGTTTACGGCACGGCTAATTTCGTGGAAATGTTCTGCCCCGACTGGCAAAACCAAACGGTTTATTTAAGCCACATGGGTGAGTGTAACGTTGACCTTATGGAAAACGTGCATATGATAATAAAGGATTTTCCGTATGCACCGGGTTACGACCCGACTTGTATTATGGGACATATGAAAGCAGGCAAGGTTTGCTATATAAATATTTTACCTAACCAAGACGGTTGGTTCGATATGATTTTTGCAGACGGCGAAATGATAGAACTTCCTGAAAAAATGCAAAACTTTGATCACGCTATTAGTGGTTGGTTTAAGCCGAATACTGAACTAGTAACTTTCCTTGAAAAGTTTAGCGAACTTGGTGGAACTCACCACAGCGCAATGGTTTACGGGGTTAGTGCAAAGGAATTGCAAGCGTTTGCAAAGGCTTTGAACATCAATAGTTTCATTATATAAAAAGAAAATGAATAAAGAACTATACGCAATAGGTTTGGATCTTGGCACGTCGTCGGTAAAAGGGGTGCTACTTTCCAACGAAAACAAAATAATCGCTA
Organism: Christensenellaceae bacterium; assembly: GCA_045654165.1. Classification (GTDB taxonomy): domain Bacteria; phylum Bacillota; class Clostridia; order Christensenellales; family Borkfalkiaceae; genus UBA1259. The sequence continues at coordinate 1,420 of JAZOMV010000063.1, read as the reverse complement.
CGGGTTCTCGCTCGTTTGAGTATATCACGGCAACTCTTCCGAACGGCAGTAAATACAAGGGGTTAGACGCAAAGGTTTATTATTCTACCGTTTGTTCGCTAATAAAAGCGCTTGCGAAAAATATTCCCGAAAACGCAGAGTGCGAAGGTATTTCTATGGTAAGCGCATCGGGTAACACCTTGCTCTGCAACGATAATGGTCAACCATTAATACACGCTTATTCGTGGACTAACGAAGAGATGAGTGAAGAAGTCGTTAAAACTTTTGGCGAAGGATTTGGAAATACCGTTCCCCTAAAAGCAGGGTGGCAGTTTTTCAACACCTTTCCGTTAGCCCACCTATCACACTTAAAAGTTAATGCGCCTGACCTTTTATCCAGCGCAAGCAAGGTATGTATGACGACCGAATACCTTACTTATCGCTTAACAGGCGAGTGGGGGATAGATTATTCTACAGCAACACCCTTTTACCTTTTAGACCAAGTAAATAGAGAGTGGAACAAAGATTATCTTAAAGTTTTGGGAATACCCGAAAGTAAACTTCCCAAACTGTACCCCGTAGGCACGGTAATAGGTGGTTTAACCGAAGAGGGGGCAAAAGATTGTGGGCTTAGAGTGGGAACGAAAGTGGTTTTAGGCTCGTTCGACCACCCAGGCGCTGCTAGGGCGCTCGGCGTAATGCAAGAAGGGGATTTGTTGATATCTTGTGGAACTTCTTGGGTGTGTTTTATGCCTATGAAAAACCGTGACGAGATATTAAATGGTAAAATGCTTTGCGATCCGTTTAATTCCCCCAACGGTGAGTGGGCAGGCATGCAATCGCTAACTAGATTTGCCGAACGAATAAACGAAATTACCGAAAAATATATATCTAACGGCAAAGATAAATTCGCCTTGTTAGAAAAATATTCCGAGAATTCCGTTTCTGGGGCAGAAGGGCTAAGTTTTAACCCAAGAGAAGAAATTCCCGATTTGTCAAACCAAAAGAAAGAAAATATTGCGCGTGCTTTGATGGAAGGAACTGCAAGAGCGCTTAAAGAGCATTTTAACGGAAAACAATTTAAAAAAGTCGCTATGGCGGGTGGACCTTCCGAAAGCCGTATGTGGCGCAAGGTTTTCTCGGAAATATTAGGGGTTGAAGTCGTATGCGAGTACGGTGGAAACAGTGGCGCTGTAGGTGCTGCAAAATACGTTTTAGAAAACGTAAAAAAATAAAAATTATCTATTGATAGAATAGTTAAATAGAAAAAAGCAGACCCGTCTGCTTTTGGCAAAATTAAATAAAAATATATTTTTGATAAAAGGAGATAGATTATGGCTTATTACAACAAACAAGAAACAGAAAAGAGAGTGGCAAAAGTAGTAAAACTACTTAATGAAAAGGATATTGATATTGCAATCATTTACTTTGATGAACTTAA
>JAZOMV010000062.1:0-2109 GCA_045654165.1 Christensenellaceae bacterium | reverse complement strand
CATATTTTTATACCTCTCTATAAAAATTAATTACCGTTTAATCAATAAGATTTTCTAAGCCGAAATTGAAATAAAAAAGTCCGCATATACTCGTTTTGCAACGGCAAATGCGGACTGCTCGAATTTCATAAACTAGAACCTTATTTTATCGATTCCACGAAAGACGAACAGCCCTTGGCAAAATAATAAAAGTAAAAATATGATTTCATAGCCGTTACCGTTCCTCCTTTCGTATGACTTTTATACGCTGATTATACACCCGTTAAAACCGTTTGTCAATAATTTTTTACATATAAATTCAAAAAAATTCCGTTTTTTTTCTCAGCCGTGCAAATTATAAATCTTCTTCTTTTTTCTCGTTGCGTACTGATACGCAAGTTTCGTTCCACTATTAGCCTCGCTCAAAAATAAGTCTCTCTTAGCGTGCTTTCTAGGTTGCGGAGCATAGTTTTCGTCGTAATAAAACACGCAAAAATCACTTGCGTCAATCATTGCTTGGTTTCTCTCGACGTACGACGCTCTGCCCGCATTTTCAACGCCTTTGGGCATTAACGTCTCGTCGTAAGTTTCCAAAAGATATTCCTCGTAATCTTTCCCTATATACGGAAAACTTGCCCTATAATAAACCAACTTAATTCGTGGCTCGACAGTCTTTATCTCACTTACAACGTCTAAACACAATCCGTCGAAATTACTCTTGCTCCCAAAAAGGAAAGCACTCACGCCCTCGTCTTTTACGAGCGACAATATCGTTTCTTTAATTTTTTGGCGCAGTTCTTCCGTTTCAACAACGTTTCTATGTCCAAAAAAACTACAAGTTTTCAAGTTCTCCCCTCCTAATAAAACGAAAAAAGCCGATGAAAACTTTATTTAGTTCTCACGGCTTTATTTATTCCTATTTCCAAAAAGATGCCGTATACCTTACGATACACGGCACCGTAGAATATACCTTTCTCGTAAAGTCTGCTACAACCCTTTTCTCAACACATTGACTATCTTGGATAACAATGGTTTTTTTGAAAACGATAATAGATATAATCCTACCAAGGTTTATATCCATTATTATTCCAATATAATCGTGTGAAAAATGTGCGTATCTTTTACAAGAAAAGATTAAAGGATTGTAGCAATATCATTATAGATTATTTAGACGATAATGTCAATATAAATAACGAATTTTGTTTACAAAAAGCCACCTTAGAGCGCAGTCTAAAGTGGCTTTTCTTTATTATTAGCCTTTTTCTCCCGAGGGAGGAGTTATTTCCGTTTCGTAACCTATCGGCTTACCCAAAACGGGAAAACCTTTTTCGTCGAAGTCAACCTTTTGCAAGTTTAGATACCTAGGCGCAACCCAATCGGTACAATTTTCGTCCACTTCTTTCATACCGTGATAAACGCACCATAGTTCCGTTTTATCGGGCGAGCGCATAAAACTTGCGTACTGTTCTCCGCTTGGAAGTGTTAATACGGTAGGGTCGATTGCCCACGCGTCAGGGAGTGGCTTGCCTTTATACTCCACTCACCGAAAAGGTCGTCGCCTTGGCACTCTAGAACGAATAATCGCTTGGGCGTTTTGCCGTCGGGCGTTTCGCAAGCGCTAGAATACAGATACCACTTACCGTTAGGCGCTTTGTGAATTTCGGGCGCCCAAATGCAACTAACCGTTTTTAGTTCCTCGTTTGCTCTAAATATAACTTTGGAGTCGCCGTCAGAGTAAAGCATAGCAATATTTTTGCTACGATAAATTTCCAGTCTGTCCCAAAGCGTAAATATACAATAGTAATACCCCCGTACCTTAATCCCAAACTATACTAAGGTCAGGTGAATCGAAAGGGAAAATCGGGTTTTTAAATTTCTTCATTTATCTGTCCGTATTTATCTAATGAAAACAGCCTACCCTATTACCAGGTAGGCTGTTTATTCTTCTTACTGTAAGAACAGTTTCTTAAATAAGAGCGTCCAAACTAGGTCAATCCAGCCGAATACGATACCAGACGGAATCGTAACGAGTACGCAGATTACTAATCTAATTAGTCCGCCTTTGTGCAAATAGGTTGACCATCTAACGTAGATTTCTACGAACCAGTTAATAACGGGTATAAGTAGAAG
>JAZOMV010000061.1:0-13984 GCA_045654165.1 Christensenellaceae bacterium | reverse complement strand
AAACCTATTTTTTAATGAAATATTTTTATTTTTGTGGTACACTATAAATACTAAATAGAGGTATATTATGAAAATTCTTAATCGCAAAAGTTGGACAATCCTTATTCTCTTTGGTCTTATAGGGCAAATTGCTTGGTCGGTTGTAAATATGTATTTCAACCTTTTCGTGTTTGAAACCATTTCGCCTAATCTTAACACGGTAACGTTAATGGTGCAACTTTCAGGCGTCGTTGCAACTCTAGCAACGCTTTTTGCCGGTACTTTATCCGATAAAACGGGCAACAGGCGTTCGTTTATTTCTTGGGGGTATTTTATTTGGGGTTTTACCGTTGCGTTATTCGGTATGATTAGTACGGATAATATCGCTTTAATTCTCAATACCACGCCTGCAAAAGCCCTTGCTACCACGCTTGCGTTGGTAGTCGTTGGCGATTGCGTTATGACGCTTTTCGGATCTACGGCAAACGACGCTTGCTTTAATGCTTGGGTTACCGACAATACCGACGAAAGCTATCGTGGAAAAACCGAAGGCGTGCTTTCTATTCTACCACTTCTTGCAATGCTTATCGTTGCAGGTGGGTTTGGTATTTTGGTTGAACTAATCAATTACAAAGGCTTATTTATCGGGCTTGGCGCACTTATCTCTATTTGTGGTATCGTTGGCGTTTTCGCTATAAAAGATAGCCCCACGCTACAAAAGAACGGAACGCTTAAAGATATCGTTTACGGGTTTAAGCCTTCCGTTATTAAAAACAACTCTTCGTTATATATTACCCTTATTATTACTTGTGTTTACGGTATTGCTTGCCAAATCTTTATGCCATATCTCATTATTTATATGAAAACCTATCTTGGTTTTTCCACTATTGAATATAGCGTGGTGTTCGGGTTGGCGATAGTTCTTGGCGCAATAATCAACCTATTTCTTACTAGATTAAGCGACCGAAAAGATAAATCTAAAATGCTATACCTTGCAGGTGGAATTCTTGCTTTGGGGCTTTTGCTTATGTTCTTTTTTCATTTTGAAAACAAGTCGCTTACACTAATTCTTTTCGGCATTGCAGGGTTCATTATGATAACGGGATATATCTTAGTATCTGCCCTTAGTGGTGCGTTAGTTCGTGATAACACACCTGAAAACGACGCAGGTAAACTACAAGGCGTGCGCATGATATTCAGCGTTTTAATCCCTATGCTTTTAGGGCCTATGATAGGTAACGCCATCAATAAAAGCGCCGGTATCCCCTTACCCAACGCTGGCGCAGACGCTATGACTACAGAATATATCCCTGCTCCAAGCATATTCTTAGCAGCATCTATAGCAACGGTTATTTTGTTTGCACTTATTCCTTTCCTTAGCAAATCTATCGGCAAAAAGAAAGGCGAAAAAGCAAAGGTATTGCTAAAAACCGATTATCCAACGGGCGATATTCCACATAGTGAACACCCACTACCACAACAAATGCGTGAAACGTGGAAATGTCTTAACGGAAAATGGAATTTATCACAATTAGACCAAGACGGAAAAATACTTTTCGACGGACAAGTATTAGTCCCCTTTTCCCCCGAAACGCTAAACGGTGGGTTGGGCGAAAACTTTGTTTTAGGGGAAAAAGATACGCTAATGTACAACCGAACTTTTGATATAGATAGCGTTACGGGTGTTGTAAAACTGCATTTTGGCGCTGTTGATAGCGAGTGCGAAGTTTTCATTAACGGTAATAGCGTAGGCTCTCATCAAAACGGTTTTACGGCGTTTAGTTTCGATATAACTAAGTTTTTAGTAAACGGGAAAAATTCTTTAACGGTAAAAGTAAAAGACGCCCCACTATTATATGGTGGTGCTCGTGGTAAGCAGTTAAAATCCGACGGGATATGGTACACCCCTCAAAGTGGAATATGGCAAACGGTGTGGTTGGAATTCATGCCGAACAATTATATTTCCGACTTGAAAATTACGCCGAACGCCATTTTATCAACGGTTACTATAAATTCTCAAAGCAACGGCGAAACTCAAACTATAACGGTTTTTGACGGGGATAAACAAATTATTACGGCTGAATATAAAGAGCAAATTATTCTTGAATACCCGTTTGAAAAATGGTCGCCTGAAAACCCGAAACTATACGACGCAATTATTACTAATCAATCGGGCGACAAGATAAAAACCTATTTCGGTGTGCGTTCGTTTGGAAAAACAAAGGACGCAAAAGGAAAAATGCGTTTAGCATTAAACGGCAAACCCTATTTCTTTAACGGAATTTTAGATCAAGGTTACTGGTCGGACGGGCTTTTGACCTATCCGTCTGACAAAGCGATTATAGACGAATTGCAAATGCTTAAAGATATGGGCTTTAATACGGTAAGAAAACATATCAAAATTGAGCCTATGAGATGGTATTACCATTGCGACCGATTAGGTTTGGTGGTTTGGCAGGACTTTGTTAACGGTGGTGGCGAATACGATTTTATGCACGTTGCGGCATTACCTTTCTTAGGCTTTAAACACAAAGATACCGATTACAAGTATTTTTCTCGTGAAGATGAAAAAGGCAGAAAAGAGTTCATTGAATCTATAAACCAAACTATTTCTCAACTTTACAACTGTGTTTCTATCGGTGTTTGGGTAGTGTTTAACGAAGGTTGGGGACAATTTGACTCTGGTGCTCTTACCGAAAAGGTTAAGAATTTAGATAGTACTAGAATAATAGATTCGGTAAGTGGTTGGCACGATCAAGGCGTAAAATCTACCGAACTTAAAAGTATGCACACTTATTACACACGATTAAAAGTGCCGAAAGATATACGCCCCGTTGTGTTGAGCGAATTCGGTGGATATTCTATGAAGATAGACGGACACGTTTTCAACACCCAAAAAGAATTCGGATACAAAAAGTTTAGAGATAAAGAAAAATTATATAAGGCACTAGAAAAACTATATATCAAAAAACTTATGCCTTTGATTGATAAAGGACTTAGTGGTTGTATCTACACCCAAGTTTCAGACGTAGAAGAAGAAATAAACGGGCTTGTTACCTTTGATAGAAAAGTTATTAAAGTACCCGTTGACGTTATGAGAAACTTAAACGATAAAATCAATGCAACTGCAAACAAAATTATATAAAAAAAAGAGTACGAATTACTTCGTACTCTTTATTTTTTTTAAGAATTATTCTTCTGTTTTTTCTTCAGCAGGAGCTTCTTCAGCTTCGTCAGCCTTAACAGCTTTCTTTGCTAATTTCTTTTCCATTTTAATTCTTTGCTTTTCAGCTTCAGCAGCAGCCTTTGCTTCTTCTTCAGCAAGTTTAGCAGCAGCTTGAGCAGCCTTTTCAGCTTCTTCTGCTTCTCTCTTTGCTTGTAAAGCTTCAATTTCTGCTTTGTTTTCTTCGTTTCTAGCAAGGATGGTGATTTCCGTTTCCTTATCGAACAAGTGGCAACGAGCGATATCGATAACGATCTTTGCCGTGTCGCCAGCCTTGGTAGCAGAACGAGCGTCTACCTTTGCAGTAAGGTTAGATACGTCGTCTACGATACTCTTCATACTGTCGTCTTCAGAAACTTCAGATCTGGTCTTGCAGTAAAGTAAGGTTTCTGCACCGAGTGCTTCAACAACGTCAACTTTAACTTCAATAACAGGGTTCTTCTTTTCTTCAACCATTGCAGCATCGTCGTGAAGATCTTCAGGTCTGATACCGAAAATGATTTCTCTGTCGGTATTGAGGTACTTATCAAGGTTAACGATAAGTTTTGCTTTGTCAGCAGGAAGAGCGATCTTTTCCATACCGAATTCGATATTAACCTTAGTCTTAGTACCAGTAAGTTTACCGGTGAAGAAGTTCATTTGAGGTGTACCGATAAAGCCTGCAACGAATTGGTTGATCGGATAATCATAAAGATTGATAGGCGTGTCAACTTGTTGCATGAAACCGTCTTTCATAACAACGATTCTAGTACCCATGGTCATTGCTTCTACTTGGTCGTGGGTAACGTAAATAAACGTAGTAGCAAGTCTGTTGTGGAGTTTAGTAATTTCGGTTCTCATTTGAGAACGAAGTTTTGCGTCCAAGTTAGAAAGTGGTTCGTCAAGAAGGAATACTTTTGGTTCACGAACGATTGCACGGCCGAGTGCAACACGTTGTCTTTGACCACCTGAAAGAGCCTTTGGTTTTCTTGAAAGATACATTTCAATACCAAGAATTCTAGCAGCTTCTTTAACTCTTTGGTCGATTTCGGGCTTAGGCATTTTTCTAAGTTTAAGACCGAAAGCCATGTTATCGTAAACGGTCATGTGTGGATATAATGCGTAGTTTTGGAAAACCATCGCTATATCTCTGTCTTTAGGTGCACGGTTGTTAACGAGTACACCGTCAATGTAAAGTTCGCCGGCAGAAATTTCTTCTAAACCTGCGATCATACGAAGAGTGGTAGACTTACCACAACCAGAAGGTCCAACGAATACGATAAATTCTTTGTCTTCAATGTCAAGGTTGAAGTCGGTAACTGCAGTTACGCCTGACGGATAAACCTTGTAGATGTTCTTAAGATTAAGACTTGACATAATTTTCCTCCGTAGCCATTAGGCTATTTATTTTTTACTTTATTATTGTACTATATTTAGAATTTTTAATCAATGGCATTTTCAACAAATTTAGACTTATAAATTGTACAAGTTGCACAAATATTGTTTTTAATCTAATTCGTCTAAAGATAATTCGTATGCAGGGGCGAATTCTTTCAAGTAATAATCTACTTCTGGGCGTTTCATACTTTTTAGGTCTTGCCCGATAGAAGATTTTGCCTTTTTGAACTCTGAATTACCTGCCTTAACTTCTTCTACGCATTTAAGATAAGCCGAAAGCCTATCGGCACACTTTACGAGTTTATATTCTTCAGTAGTTTCGTCAGGCAGAACATACTGTTCGTATTCACTTTGCATAATTTCCGGAAGCATACCCAAAATGCGTTTGCTTGCGTTATATTCTAAATCTTTATACGCCGTGTTTATTTCGGGATTAAAATATTTAATAGGCGTGGGTAAATCCCCCGTGATTACTTCGCCTACTTCGTGATACTGAGCAAGAAGAACGGTTTTTGCAACGTCAACCGTTCCACCGAATTTTTTATTATTGATAACGGCAAGAGCGTGAGCAATAACTGCTACCTGTTGACTATGTTCCATAATGTTTTCATCTTTAACGGAACGCATAAGCGACCAACGACGAATATATTTCATACGGTTTAAAAAAGCAAAGAACTTATACATTATATATACCCCTTAAAATAGGCGAATTTGCCTAAAAAAAATTTTTGTGGATTTTTATTTTACCACATTATTTTGCTTGACGCAACCGATTAAAAGTGATATTATACACTCATCAAAATAAAATATTCGCTATGGGTGCCGAAAGGCTGAGATCATACCATTTGAATCCGCAAGGTAATGCTTGAAGGAAATGCAGATTATATCGCTATCAGCGCACCCGATCGGGTGCGTTTTTTGTTGCTTTATAGCGAATAGAAGGAGTGTTTTATGCAGGAATTTATCAACTCTCTTGGTAAAGACGGCTTGAAATCGGCTTATAGTTTGATTGAAAGTTTCACCCTTTACCTTACCATCGCTATTGCGATAATCTTATTAACTGCCTTTTTAGTAGTTAAGTTGCGCTCGCCTGAAAAACTTTCGGCGTTTAAGACGCTTGCGCTCGGGCTGGTTGTTGGCTACGCCGTTACCATTACTGCTATTATCAGTTTTTTAATGGTGGCAAGGATGTCGTTAAAAGAAGAACTTGACAAAAACTACTATTTAATGCTAGGCTTTTTTGCGCTTTTACTTTGCTACGCAATCGCAGCGTTGATTACTTCGCAAATAAGTGCAAAGGCGTTTAAGATTACCAACCTTATCGGTATTGGTTTATGCCTTGTTTACGTAATAGTTCTTTTAGCAGTTTTACCTACGGTAGATAGTTATTATAAGCCCTTATCCGAATCGGGTATGTATATCTTCACGGGGTTACTCGTTTTAGTCATTGCCCTTTGTGGAATCTTTTTAGGAAAAGACGACGGTTTAGCAACTCAAACGAAAGCCGTTTCCTTTGCAGGGGTTTGCATTGCTCTTTCTTTTGCACTCTCTTACGTTAAACTTTTCTCTCTTCCCCAAGGTGGATCTGTAACGCTTGCAAGCATGTTGCCGTTAATAATCTACGCTTACGTTTTCGGGGCAAGAAAAGGTATTTTCGCAGGCGTTATTTACGGCATTTTACAATGCTTACAAAGCCCACAAATTTACCAACCCGTTCAAGTGCTTATAGACTACCCTATCGCTTTTGCAACGATCGGTTTAGCCGGCATCACTAAGAATATCAAGTGGCTTAAAACACCGTTAGTTAAATTTATCTTTGGTGCATCTATCGCTTGTGTTGCTAGATATATTGCACATTTCTTAAGTGGTTATTACGTATTCTCAAGTTGGGCAATGGCTGGTTATACTGCGTTAACTTGGTCTTTGGTTTATAATCTCTACCTTATCGCAGAACTCGCAATTATTCTCGTTGTTGGTTGCTTACTATTCTCGTCAAAATCTTTTACAAACCAACTACAAACCATCAACCCACAAAAATAAGTTTCATAGTAAAAAATCCCGTAGCAAGTGCTACGGGATTTTTTTAACTTAACTGGTTTTTTATCTCGTTAAATTTTTCTCGTTGTGTTTTAAGCGTTTCTTCGGGCGCAGATTCTACTTGATAATAACCATGTTCGGTCATTTGTAAAAACACTTCTAATTGATCGGAAACGGTTTCTTGCCAGTTATCTTTGACTACCGTTCTAAACCCTTCACTCACACCTTCGGTAATAGCCGTTGCGTATAGTTTGACTACGCTTTTTTCAAGAGTGAGCATATCTTGCAGTGAATCTTTTTCGTTCAACGTCGTATCTGCTTTATAATGTTGCATACCTACCTCCTATAAAAGTCTTAACAATGCGTTAAATCGTTTTTCGTGCCTATCGGCTATTCTGCCAAACTCGTCGGCAAGTTGCTTATCCGTCATTATCCTCGAATACAATCGAGCCTTTTTACACGCACTTTCTTCAATGGTCAAAAGGTCGCCGATTAGAGTTGCTTCTTTTGTAGTGAGCATATTTTTACCCATAAAAAAAACCTCCGTATCTTTTACGAAGATTTTTCCCTATTATTATTTTTTTATACTTCTAACGTATATTTATATAACGACGATTTAGAAACGCCTCTTTCTTTCGCCACCTTTTTAAGCGCATCTTTTTTATCCATACCTTGCGCTATATATAATTCTATATGTTCTTTTTCGGAAAGTTTCAAATTTTCATTTTCTTTTTTTCCACCTTCTACCAAAAGCACGTATTCCCCACGAGGTTCGCTAGCCAACCCGTTTTTAAGATTAAAACCTTCTACCGTTTCGTGTAGTTTAGTTATTTCTCTAACGGCAACGGCTCTACGCTCGCCAAACGCTTTATATAGACTTTCTATATCTTTTTTTACGTCGTGAGGGGCAGAATAAAAAATCAAGGTCATATCAAGGTCTATATATTTTTGCAAGAATTCCGTTCTTTCGCTATTCTTTTCCGGCATAAACCCTAAAAAAGCAAAGCGTGAACTATCTAGTCCAGAAAGTATTAGCGCAGACAAAAACGCACAAGCCCCCGGTATAACGGTAAATTCAAGCCCGTTCTCTATGAGCATATTCACCAAAACGTTTCCTGGATCTGATATAACGGGCATACCGGCATCTGATATAAGCGCAATATTAAGCCCGTTTTTAAGTTTTTCTACAAGCCTTGCCCCCGATTCTTTTTCATTAAACTTATGATAAGAAACGAGTGGCTTTTTTATTTCGTAGGCGTTAAGCAGTCCCAAAGAGTGTCTTGTATCTTCACACGCAATCTCATCAACGCTTTTAAGCACTTCTAACGCTCTTAAACTTATATCTTTTAGGTTGCCTATCGGCGTTCCGACAATATACAACATACCTTAATTCTCCAAATTTTTCATAACACGGATACCACTTTTACCACCTTTTACCCCTTCTATAAGTAAAAGGTAAGGCTCTTTGTCCCCACTTTTAACAAACTGAACACGCTTGGGTTCAACGCCGTGATTACGCATAGAACAAATAATATCTGCAAGCCTATCGGCACGGTGAACGATCGCCGTCCTACCACCGTATTTCAAACACTTGCTTATAGCCGTTATGAGTTCATCAAGCGAAAGCGCCACTTCTCTACGACAAATAGCCACGCTATCGTCTTTATCGTGCGCCCCTGCATCTTTAGCCATATACGGTGGATTGCAAACTATAAGCGAAAATTTACCTGCGTATTCGTTGCCTATATCTTGAAGCCTAGTATTCACGGCTGAAAACTTTTCTTCTAGATTATTTAACGCTATGCTTTTTACAGACGAAGAAAATAAATGCTCTTGCAATTCAAAAAAGGTAACCGAATTTATAAACTGATGATTTAAGCCATAAAAATAAAACCCCACGACGCCACTTCCCGAACAAAAATCTGCCATCACTTCGCCCTTTTTAACCTTTGCAAAGCGTGCTAAAAGAAGCGAGTCTGAAGTAAAACAATAAGACTCGTCGTCTTGAACTACTTTTAAGTTTAATAAGCCTAAATCTTCTATCTTTTCCATATCTCAAAATAAAAAATTTAAGGCACGGAAGCCGTGCCTTAAAAGTTTTCTGTTTCTTATTCTTCCGAAATCGCCTCAACAGGACAACCTGCAGCGCAAGCACCACAACTCATGCAAGCTTCAGCGTCGGTAACGTATTGAGTTTCGCCTTCGCTAATAGCTCCACAAGGACAGGTATCTGCACAAGCACCGCAAGAAATACAAGCATCACTAATCTTATATGCCATTTGAGTTTACCTCCTACTCATTTTATTTTATTGTATCACAAACTTTTGCATTTGTAAACTACTAATCTAAAATTTTCTTCATATCTTCTGAAACTTTCTCGTCAGACTTGTCGTCGTTATTGTTTCCACTCTTAAAATGAAGATCTTTTACTGCAAAATCTTTATAAACTTCACTACCGTCGCCGTGCGTAATTTTAACTTTACACTTCATTTTAAGCATATCGTTTGAAACGACCGTGCCGTTACCTTCGGGCGTGCCAACCGTGCCACCTAGTTTAGGCATTTTCTTGCACGCTTCTGCATAATAATCGTTTTCAAACTCTAAGCAACACATAAGTCTTCCACACAACCCACTTATCTTTGACGGGTTAAGATGCAAGCCTTGGTTTTTTGCCATTTTGATAGAAACTTTACCAAATTCCGAAAGACAACTTGAACAACAGCACTCTCTACCACAAGGGGCAATACCACCTAAAATTTTGGTTTCATCTCTAATACCAACTTGGCGCAATTCTATTCTTAAATGGAATTTTGATGCAAGAATTTTTACGAGTTCTCTAAAATCTACTCTACCGTCCGAAGTGAATAAAAAGACTATCTTTTTACCATCAAAAGCATATTCGCAACCGATAAGTTTCATATCAAGGTTGAGTTCTAATATCTTTTGTTCGGCATATTCCATTGCTTCTGGAATTTTCTTCTCGTTTTCACGAACGGTCTTTTCGTCCTTTTCCGTTGCCTTTCTTACGATCGGTTTTAACGGATGCACGATTTCACTATCCGGAACTTCTTTAACACCGAAAACGACCGTGCCGTATTCAAGACCTTTTGCCGTTTCTACGATAACGCCCGTTTTTTCTTGATATATATCATTTTCGTCAACCGGCGCAAAATAATATACCTTTGCAGTATTTTTAAACTTTACGCCTATAATTTTTGCCATTTATATTTCCCCTCCAGAATCTGGAACAACAACCACTCTATAAGCATTGTAGAGTTAGCATTGAATTTTTTTCTTTCTAGCGCTTTCGTAATGCTTTCAAGCGCATGTATTATTGCACCCGTGTTATATCCACTAGTGTTAGCCAAAACGAAATCGGCTTTACCACCGACTACAAGATCGCTTTTACCTTGGGTTATAACAAGCATATCTCTTAATAGTAGTTCTAAAACAGACATAAACTCGCCCAAATCCGAACCAAGTTCGGCAATCTTCAAAGAATAATCTAACACTTGCGCACTTGTTTTCATATTAACCAAAGTGTCTACTGCAAGGTCGATAGCCTTTGACAAATTATCGTCGGCGTATAATTTAACGGCTTTACCAACCGTTCCGTCGCCGTGTGCAACGGCATTTTTCAATCTTTCCGTATCGGAATATTCTTTGCTTAACGCACTAATTAATTTATCTGCGCTAAACGGTGGAATATCTAACTTTTTCACCCTTGACTTAACTGTTGAAAGCAAGGGGAACTCACTAGTTGCGCCCATCAATATATGAACGCCCTTAGGTGGTTCTTCTAACGTTTTTAAGAGTTTGTTTTGCGACGGCAAGTTCATTGTTTGCGCTTGCGAAATCAAGAACAACTTTTTATCGCTTTCCATAGGCTTAACGTAACTTTCGGATATCAAGTCGTTAACGTCTTCAACGACTACTGCATCACTTTCTCTAGGATACAAGATCACGTCGGGATGCATATTTTCATCTATAAGCCTACAAGAACGGCACTTCCCACAACCACCGTCTTTACAAACTATCAATTTTGCAAATATTTTAAGGTATTCCGTAAGATTATCTCCGTCCGGCGTGAGAAACAGATAGGCGTGCGAAAGCCTTTCACTATCCATATCGCCTTTTACGACACCGTATACTTTAGTGTCTATTAACAGAGAACGCAAATCTATCATACAATACCTTTTTCTTTTAACGCTTTTATTACCTTTGCGTGCGTTTCTTCTTTTGAACCCGATGCGTCTATAATCAAAAAGCGTTCGGGATACCTTTTTGCAAGGTCTAAATACCCTGCGTAAACTTTTTCGTGAAATTCTATTCCCGAAAGTTCAAGCCTATCAGTCTTATCAACGCCACCCTTTCTCTTGAACGCTTGTTCTGGTGGTAAAGATAAAAACACGGTGTAGTCGGGCATAAAATTCTTTACGGCAAAATCGTTAATTTTTTCAACGAAGTCTACGCCTAATCCCCTTGCATAACCTTGATACGCAAAAGAAGAATCTATATATCTATCGCAAAGAACGAGTTCACCGTTATCTAATCTTGGCGCAATCTCTTCTTTTAAAAGTTGAACTCTTGCCGCTGCATACAAAAGCGCCTCACACTCGTCGGTCATAGTGGTATTTCTACCGTCTAAAATAACCGAACGGATTTGTTCGGAAACACCCGTACCACCCGGTTCTCTCGTCAAGAAATATTTTATACCGTTGTTTTGCATATATTCTTCGACAAGGCGAATTTGACGTGATTTTCCAACGCCTTCACACCCTTCGAAAGTTATAAATTTACCTTTCATATTTTCCTAACCCAAAATCGTACTGCAAGCCTTAACCATTGTATTGATAAAAGCAATACACTCAAACTGCAAATCGGCTTGATATTTACGGAAATTAAACGCCATTAAAACTACGTCTTTTGAACTTACGCTTTCGCCTTCTTCAAACTCTGAAAGTTGGAAATACTTGGTCGTATTATCCTTTTGATCGTTTGTATCTTGATATTTATTAAGAGCGTCTACGTTTAACCCGTATATTTTGGGAGTTTCGTTTTGGTAAGCTTCTAAATAATCTTCGTAATAACTCTTTTCGTCCTGATATTCTCTAACTGCTTGTTCGTATTTGATATAAGTATAGAACAAATCAGAATCAGTAGCAGAAAGAGCAAGCAACTTGTCAAAATCTATTACTTCTTTAACCAACTTTTCTATTCTATTAATTTCCTTTTTTATACCCTTAGCAATTTCGTCGTCAGTACGGAAACGGTTATCTTTCTTCATACGAGAACGGAAATTCTTTTCAATAGCCTTATTGTTAAGAATATCCGATACGCTATAGTTTTCGCCTACAAGCGTTGCTAACGCTAATTTGGTTTTTTCGGCTTTTGCGTTCTTTTGCAAATTAGTCGTTTCTTCTTTATTAGCACCCGTTAGGTTTGAAATATCGTCATCCTTAAAACTATCTTTTAAGAACCCGTACAAGTACACCTTAGCATCTTTAGAAAGTTCTTCAAAAGAATATATGCTCATATAGTCAATACGAGATTTAGCAATATTTCTCTTGCCCTTTTCAAAAGCCTCGTCGTCAACTTCTTTAGAACTAGTTATCAACATATCACCTTCTTGAACGTATAATCTCGTAGACAATATATCGTTTTCTTCTAAAATTGCTTCGCTATCAAGGGATAAAACGTCATAACTAAAAGTATTTTCTTCCTTAAACAAAGAAAACATTTCGTTAGTTGAACCTGCCCACACCGTTTTATCGTAATAAAACTTAAAGTGTTGCCCCGTAGTAAGGCGAACTGCACCTATCGTGTAAGCAAGTTCCCACACGATAATTGCAACCACGCACATAACTATTAAAAAAATCCATTGATACGACAAATAATCGGATAATCTTTTTTTTGTAATTCTACTATCCATAAAATCCTACTTCTTAATCGGTTTCATAGTCGGGAACAAAATAACGTCCCTAATAGACGCACTATCCGTCAAAAGCATAACCAAACGGTCCACACCAAAGCCAAGACCACCTGTCGGGGGTAAACCGTATTCAAGAGCAGTAACGAAATCTTCGTCTACTCTAGCATCATTTCCACCTTTAGCACGCTTTGCTTCTACTTGTTTAACGAATCTTTCTTTTTGATCGATAGGGTCGTTAAGTTCTGAGAAAGCGTTACCCATTTCTCTTGCGTACATAAAGTATTCAAATCTTTCGGTAAACGCAGGGTTAGACGGTTTTCTCTTTGCAAGTGGTGAGTTTTCAACCGGATAATCGTAAATTATGGTAGGTTGAATAAGATTTTCTTCTACGAAAGCATCAAAGAACGCAATAAGAACGTGTCCCTTAGTCGCTTCGTCGCCTTCTTCAACAACTACGCCTTTTTCTTTAGCAACGGCTCTAGCCTGTTCGTCGGTAGCCCATTCGTTATAATCAACGCCTGCGTACTTTTTAACGGCTTCTACCATAGTGAGTCTTTCCCACTTTTTGCCCATGTCGATATCAACGCCTTGATAGGTAATTTTATCAGTACCACAAACCTTTAAGGTTATAGTACGATACATATCTTCTATCAAATCCATCATATCTATATAATCGCTATACGCTTGATACATTTCAACCGTAGTGAATTCTGGGTTATGTGATCTATCCATACCTTCGTTTCTAAAAATTCTACCTACTTCGTAAACCTTATCAAAGCCACCTACGATAAGACGCTTTAAGTAAAGTTCGGTTTCTATACGAAGATACATATCGATATCTAAAGCGTTATGGTGTGTTTTGAACGGTCTTGCAGCAGCGCCGATTTCTAAAGGTTGAAGAACGGGCGTGTCCACTTCAAGATATCCAACGCCGTCAAGATATTCACGGATAGCCGAAAGAATTTTAGAACGCATAACGAAAGTACGCTTAACTTCTGGGTTTGCGATAAGGTCAATTTCTCTTTGACGATAACGAGTATCTTCGTCTTTTAACCCGTGATATTTTTCAGGAAGGGGTAAAAGAGATTTTGAAAGAAGTTCTACTTGATGCGCATGAACGGAAATTTCACCCGTTCTAGTCGTAAACACTTGACCGGTAATACCGATAATGTCGCCGATATCGTAATCTTTAAACGCAACGTAATCATCACCCAAATCGTTTATAGAAAGATAAGACTGAATAGTTCCTTTCCCGTCAAGAATAACGGCGAAAGAAGCCTTACCCATAACACGCTTACTGATAAGACGACCGGCAATACCAACCGTTTTACCTTCGTAATCTGCATAGTTGTCTTTAATATCTTGGCTGTATGCGTCACGAGCGTATTTAACCAAGTCGGATCGTAGCCATGTCGTTCTGTGAGCCAAGGAGTTGA
>JAZOMV010000060.1:0-15921 GCA_045654165.1 Christensenellaceae bacterium | reverse complement strand
ACTTTAAAAAATGTTTTCTAGGCGCAGACGCTTATTCTTCGGAAAACGGGTTTACCACGACTGACTTTTCCACTGCTCGCCTTAACGAATTAGTTCTTGAACGCTCGGAAAAAAAGTACGTACTTATGGACTCTTCTAAATTCTTCCTTTCGTCTATCGTAAGTTATTCTAGAACTATTACCCCCGACCTAATTCTTACCGAAGCGCAACCCGACCAAACTTATCCAGAAACTGCAAACCTTAATATCAACATACTTTCTGCAGACAAATAGAAAAAGGTTGCAAAGCGCATTGCTTTGCAACCTTTTCGGTTTTTTCGATATTCTTTTTTACATAACAAGCGTTTTATTTATACTTTAATTACGATTTTTCGTTTGTTCCCCAAAAAGCCCATTGTTGACAAAATGATAAAAATTTTTAATTATGTATTGACAGTGGAATTTATTCGTGATACAATGTGTATAGATATATGTTTCGTACTTAATTAAAGTGCGTAGCAAAATTTAAGCAAAAGAGAGGAGAGAAAATGGAATTAAAACTAGGCAAAGATGAACAAATCATCAAATCGTGGGACTATGCTATTTCTAGCAAAATGCTCCAAGCAAAAGGAAAGAAGATTCAATCAAACTTGACCGTTACTAACAAACGTATTGTAGCAAGTCAATACAACGACGTTTACTTAAAGAGAGATGAAATTCCTCTTGCAGCAGTTAAGAACATTTCTGGTGAATACAGAACGGCAAGAAAATTTTGGCCTATAGTAAAATTAATAATCGGTATTCCTTTATGTCTCTTAATCGTTGGTATTAAGATCGTAAAAGGTGCTATAGCTCAACTTAGAGCTGCTGATTTTGATTTAATCATTACAACGAGTGGTGTAGAAGGTTCTTCACTTGGTCTTGGTGCATTCAGTTTTGCTCCTGCAAAAGGTGGTCTCTTTGCAAAATTAAAAGGTTTATTTAAGACGAAAGTTAGAGTTAGCAAAGAAGCTTCTAAAGAAATTTTAGATGAACTTGGGGCAATCGTTGTTGACGCTCAAGCCTAATATTATTTAAGCATAGTAAATTAAAAGGTCGCACGCAAGAAATGAGTGCGACCTTTTTTATAAAATAAACGTACATTAATGAGTATGAAATTATATTAGATATAATAGAACGATTAAAAAATCAATTAAAATTTTAATGCTTGTTTGCGCTGGTATCTTCTTGGTATTTTATTGAGCGTGATTGCAAGAATATTTGTTTTATCTATTCCGTGGCTTTTATCAGATGCGCTATTGCAATTACGATATGACGGACGAACGATAGGTTCGCAATTCTTTAGGATTGCCAAAAAATAAAGAGCACCGTTTGGTGCTCTTTATTTTTGGTGTCCCCTAATGAGACCGTAGCGGAAACGCCCCCACGGGTATCATTTTCTATCAATTTACGCAAATTTTGCCTATTTTGAGCCATTTTTTGCTAATTTTCTATGCCTAGTTGAACCACTACTGAACCTTTAATTTCGAACTCGCGTCCACTTTTTTCACACTTTCACGGATAGTTTGTTGAAGGTGAGTGCCTGTAAATAGTGGTTCTCTTGCCGTGCGATATTGTCGCGCCTTTCAAAGACCGAAATATGTATCGGTTCATATCCATTAAGCAACCTATGAAAGTTTATCACGAATTCTATATTTTCATTTGTTATAGTTATCGTGTTTATCAATTCGAAGATAGTTTCTCTCAACTCGTCCTTGTCCGTAGTTCTTAGTCTTTCTTTATACTTTGAGATATTCCTTATAATTCTCTTTATCTTGAATTCGGGGAACAAGTCCTTTCGTTCTTTAAGCAAAACCTTATCTTGTTTCAATTCGCCGATTTCCCACTCTAGTTGGCTATTATGTTCTTCAATATACTTTCTCAACGTTTTCAACTCGTCTTGACTCATTTTAACTTTATTGTCTTTAATGAGTTTTTCTTTCTCTTTTATCTCTTTATCGATTGCTTGCACTTTTGTCTGCAGTTCATCGTGAGCCTTAATATAACCTAGTTTAAGCAGTTCCGTTAAGTTAGATTCGTTTTCTTGAGCGAACAATACTTTATAGAATAACTTATATATGTAGTCTTCCAAATACGCTGCGTTAACGGCTTTAGACAAACAGTCCTTTTCTCCATTACATCTATACGTTGGATATTTTCTGTCGTGACTTGTCATTATTCCACCACAGTAAGCCTTTCCGCAGTGCCCGCAACGGATTAACCCCGTAAGCAAGTATTTTGTTTTGGGGTTATTCCCCGCGGTTCTTCGTCTACGTTCGTCTAGTATTTCTTGAACCTTGAAGAACGTTCTATCGTCTATTATTCTTGGAAGACCTCCTTTAATTCGTATCACTTCCGATACGCTTTTTGTTTTTCTAGAGTTACGTTTGCCATTGAAGTCCTTTCCGTATGCTTTATTGTAGACGTATTCGCCGATATATTTTCTATTTCTCAACACGTCGTAAAGATGTATAGTGTATAATCGTCCATCCGACCGCCTATACCCGTTAGTGTTGAGATAGTTTCTTATCGTTACGTAACCGTAGCCTTGCAGTGTCATTTCGAATATGATTTTAACTGCTTCGGCTTCCTTTTCATCTATCACATACTTTTTGCCTTGAACCTTATATCCTAAGAGTGGTGTTCCGCCGTGAATTCTACACTCTCTAGCATTTGCAAGTTTTCCTGCAATACTTTCACGGGCTAACTTTTTAGAGTATAGTTCCGCCATACCCATAGACATTAACTCAAAGAATTCGCCTTCGGGTGTTTCTTCGAAGTCCTCAAGGGTGCTTATTATTCTTATGCCTAGTTTCTTAAGATATTTTTTGTAGTATCGGGCGTCATCAACGTTTCTTGCCCATCTATCCATACGGTGTACTACAACCATTTTGAACTTTCCAAGGCTTGCGTCGTGTATCATTTGTTGAAAGTCTTTTCTATTTGCATTAGTTCCCGTTTGCGCTTCGTCAACGTATTCGTGCACAAGATTAAGGTTATGAACTGCACAAAACTTCCGTATTTCTGCTAACTGCACTGTTATACTTGATTCTTGTTGCTTATCTGAACTAAACCTAGCATAAGCAACTGTTTCTATCACTTGCATTTTTTGCCTCCATATAAAATAAGAAGGAAGACCTTTTCAAGTCTTCCTTTTTGTCTATTTTTGATAGTAAAAAATCCGCTTGACGAACAAGCGGATTTTAATTATTTTGTTTTTTGTTGATTTTTAATCATTTCTGCAACATTCATAACGGGCAACATTATAGGTTGCTCACCCGCTGTTGCGGTTAATGAAGTTATAAGTGCTCTAACGTATGGAAATAGAATCGATGCAATTGTTGCTTCAACTTGATTTACATTTGTTTCCCATTTCGAAGATCTGAATCCACTTTGTAGCACTAAATTTAAAAAGAAAGGAAATTTCTCTTCATCCGCAATGTTTACAGCAAACTCTGCAACAAGGTTATCTTCGTCAACTTTTTTAAATCCCGTTTGAAAATCTATTGGTATTTGTATGTTCTTTTCTTTTGGCTTGAAATTTTTATTTTTTTCGTACTTAAAACTCGTAATTGAATATGAAGTCATTTCAAGCACCGTACTTTTGTTCTGCATTTCTTTGCCTCCTTAAATGTAAACTAAATAATGGAAAACCTTCCATCGAATAATTAAATGACTGCTCTTGAGCAATAGATGTAAAAGTATAACTGTTTACTCTTTCTTTTTCTTCTAATATTGAAAGAACTTTATTTTGGGTCTTCTTATCTAGTTTATCTTTTCTAACCTCCCAAAGCGTTCTAAAACTCTCGGTTTCTCGAGCAAGTCTTATTAAGTTATCGTGGGTTTCATCTTGAATGTTTCCATTTTCATACCTAGTAATAGTTTTTTCACCCATACCAAGTAAAAGTGCAAATTGACTTTGCGACAAACCCCATTGATTCCTTATTTCTTTAATTTCTGCAGTAGTTAATAAATTGTTTATTTTTTTATATTCTTCATAGAACGCTTTCAAACTTGCATTGTCTAATTCTTTATCAATAATTCCTTCACCACATTTTTCACAAATGCGTACTTTTACCTTTAATGTTATTTCCTGTCCTTTTACTTTTAATGTTTCATTTTGTTCAACAACTTTAGTTGTGCACTCCTTTTCACAACTTGGACAATAATGTTTCATAATATCTCCTTTATGTGTTTTACTACTGCATATTATCAAAATGATAACTCATAATCAATAATTTACCATTTTCATCTATTTTAATCTTTAATTTTATATAAATGTCGCTACCGTGTAAATTCTTAATACATTTCCAAACTTGACCTGGGTATATCGAGTTATCATCTTTATCTTTACTCCAATAATCCCTTTCAGTCAAATGAAAAATATCATCCAACACGTCATTTTCACCTATACCTAAAGCGGCTAATGTTTCTCTATATTTTCTTCTACTATCCAAAACCTTGTAATTTTCGTGTTGAATAGCCGAGCGAACTTTACTCAAAAAGTTCCTTGTTTCCGCCATAGTAGGGTGCATTATTAAGTTTTCCTCCTTATATTATTATGTATTTTAAGTATCATATGATACCACATCGACAAGTATATTATAACATATTTTTTTTGAATTGCAAGCATTTATGACAACTATTTTTATATATTAGTATAATTTCTGTTATGTTTTAACAAATTATTAAATATAAAAAGGCGTATAGCCCATAAGAACTATACGCCCAATTATTCTATTCTCAAAATCTGCTAGCTAGTGTAAGAGCAAAGAATTCATCCCAAACTTCAAACCCGTCTAGAAATATGATTTCGTTGTCTACCAAATCTCTTATATATTCACCAACGGCTTCTATTAAGTAGCCGTCAGTACACCACATAAACTTACTAGGTGTATGTTTTGATGTGATTTTAATTCCGTGCTCAAATTTGACAAACACCAAATCATCCAAGAACGAATCAAACTTGCTATAATCTACCACTGATAATGCCAATTTTTTTATTGAACTTAAAATAATCGTGTTTATTTCATCTAACTCATCATTAAGAACTTTTGATTCCATATCCCAAGAACTAATTATTTTTTCTAAATTTCCTGAGTAAACAACATCGTTTTCCAACTCTTTTTCAATAGAATAGGTTATAAACGAACTTTCTTCATTTGATAGAAAATCTTCTCTGTTAGGTATAAAATCGGTAGCATTAACTGCTTGATTAAGTGTTAGATTATCAAACAACTCATATTCAAGTTCCACTTGTCTACAACCATACAATCCGATAAATTTGTGTAGTTATACTCTTAGAATTTTGGTCCACTTTAACACCACTGTTTGTTAGTGCTTTTACAATAAATCTTTTCATTTTTCATCTCCTTTTAGTTAAATTTTATGGTAATTTTATCGTTTTGGTCATCTACTACGATACTCTTAATAAATAGTCCTACAATCTCACGATCAACTTCATTAGAAGTAAAGATTTCTTCAATCGTTAGTTGCTCAGTCTTATTTGCAAACTTTTGACTAACATCGTCGACACGCCCTAAAACCGCATTGATTTTAGTTAGTTCGTCTTTATACTTTGCTTGCAGAACTAAATATTCTTCTGCTTGCTCTTCATACTTCTTCGATATCACGTTAGAAGTCGCGGGGTTTGCCGCCTTATCAAGCAAGGAACTTATACTTACTTCTAGTCCGTTTAATTCGCTTGTTAAGTGCTTTCGCTTCTTCGGTTTTACTTAGTTTCATTATACTAAATACAGATTCCGCTTCCGTAGACAAAAGATACTCATTGATTTTTTCGGTTAACATTAACTTTATGGTGGTTTCAAGGTAATCTGCATTGATATTTTTAGTTTTGCATACACCTTCACGCTTTGAAGAGTGGTTAAGGCACACGTAGTTTCTTCTACGCGTTTTGTTTCTGCCACCAACATTAGATTGACCGCTCATAGATCCACCGCAAGATTTGCACGTGATATACCCAGTCAAAATATAATCTGAATTTTCGTTTTGGCGTGGTCGGCAAGTCTTTCTATTATTAAGTATTGCTTGTACTTTATCGAACATCGCTTTTTTGATTATAGGTGGTATTGCTTTCTCGTTCCTAACTTCGTCAAACTTCTCGTTAAGTACACGTTTTGCTCTACGTTTGCCGTCTTCACGGTTATATACGTAAGTTCCGTAATACTTATCGTTTCGAAGCAAGGAATTAAGCGTTGAATAACTAAACTCACGACCTTTACGTGTTTTATAGCCGAGTGAATTTAGTTTACCTATAATTTGCTTATAACTTTTGCCTCTTGCTGCCATTGAGAACATTATTCTTATAGCAGGGGCTTCGTCTTCGTTTATTTCGAATTGCTTATTAACGACCTTCAATCCGTACGGGGGTTGCCCACCCGCACTGTCGCCTATTTGAACGTTATGTATCTCATTTTGCATTACACGGCTTGCCGTTACTCTTGCTTGATATTGGTTTTGACACCATAAGATACTACGCATAAATTCGCCGACTGGTGTTGACACACTGCTTATATCGTCACCCGCAAGTATGGTACAACCATAAAAGTTTAGCAGTTTATAGGTTGTTGCCATGTCCGCAACATCACGTCCTAATCTATCAAAACGCAAAACGACAATCACGTCGATTTCTCCGTTTTTCTACCATATTAAGCATTGTAAGGAACTGTTCGCGATTATCAACAAACATCCCACTTCGGTCATCTTCGCCAAAAGTAGCCTTGTGTTCAATGAAACTATAATCCTTTATAAACTGTTTGCATAAAGAGATTTGTGTTGGTATAGACGTTTCCTTTTCATCGGCGGTACTTTTACGTGCGTAAATTGCCGCACGTAAACGTTTAATACCTTGTTTTTTAGTTAGTTTTTCTAGTTTGTCTTTAAGTGTTTTGATTTCTTCTTCATTGAGCCTCCTCATCTTTATCTCCTACATATTTTTTAGTTAGTATTTCTGCTAGAACTTCGTTTAGGTCGTTTTCGAATTCTAGTGTTTCAATCGCTTGGACATAAGGAAAGGCTATATTGATATAGCCTTTTGTTTCAAATAGGTCACTTCGCTTAATCTCTATCTGCATTTTGACCTCCTAACAACTTGGATAATGCATCCGAATCGTCAACTTCATAGTTACTTACTGGTGTTTCGATTTGCTCTACGTGTTGCTCTGCAACTTCCTCGTCGGGTTCTCGTATTCCACCTTTAATCCTAAAGCAATCACATCTTGCCCTTTTACCTGCAATGGTATATTGCCTTGTATTGTGGTCGTTGTCGCCTTTAGTTATGTCGTTTTCAATCCACTTTTGACGGATTCCACGGATTTCGCCTCCGTATCCGTTATCGCTTAGAATCTTCTTGGTGTACTCTTCTATCAAGTAAACTTCCCACTCGCTATCGCTTTTGATAATTTTACCATAGACTTCATTTGGTCTATTCATATCATCAAAATTATAGTAGGGATTACTGAACTTCCTTTCAGTGATGAAGTGTGATTGAAAACGAGTTATGAAGTCAATTATGCAGTTGTAAGCCATAAGTGCAGGGTTTCGTTCTTCAAACGTTTCTTGCTCACACTTAATTAAACGTGAAATTAGGTCGTGGGCAGATAAATCATACTCGACAAAGGCTTCGTTTAGCAACTCTATCGTTAAGTAAATCGCAGCAAACTTACTCGCTAATCGGTCGGTAAGGTTATCTTTCTTTTTCATAAGCAACTTTACCTCATCCAACGCATCGTAATACCTATCACTTAAGATATCAATAGGTAGTCCCGATACGTATAAAGCAAACTCTTTACCCGTAAATCCGTAGTTTTTACGTACTGTACGTTTAATCAACTCGGCTTCAGTAGCACTCTTAGTCCACTGAATACCTTGTGTTTGAATCACGCGTGCTCTTAACCCTTGATACTTAGCCGCAAAGTCAAGTATAGGGGTTTCGCTAGACGTAATAGCAACGCCACTCCATCCAAACCCACCTTGTATCAACTGGCTATCTCCGTTAAGACGACCCTTATTTGTGCCATCTGCAAGGATATAGATAAACTGAGACAAGTTAATGTGGGGGTTAGTTGTTATGTCGTCAATAACGAAAGGTACGCCGAAGATACCTTCAATACGGGCAAAAAGTGCATTCTGCGTATTATTTGCCGTGAAGCACAACCCGTCCGCCTTATTGCTAATCTCGGGATTCATAAATGGGCTACACATTAGCATTTCTGCCGTTGATTTGCCCGTACTAGACATTCTACATATATTAACGATAATTGTACCGTAAGTCTAGTTCTTCGTTTAACCTAGATACTACTACCGCCGAATAACCGATAGCAAGGGCTAAACTTAATTCGGTTGAAGGGAAAACAACTTCTTTAAGGAATTCTAAGTAATCTTCTCTTCTGCCTTTTTGGAACTTGAATTTTTTTCGCGTAGTGAACGATTTTTTGCCGTCAACTTCCGTTTCATCATAGAAATAGTACGCCTTATCATTGAAAGGATACCACCCTAAGACTGTATTTTGATAAACTATGTTATCGGTTTCTTCACACTTCTTTTTGCCATACAGTAGATGTGCGATAATATGTTCCGCCCAGAAGGGTGAAACTATAATTCCTTCCTTGCTTAAAGTAGCAAGGAAGTTTGCTTGATATACGCTTTCGGCAGGCAACACGAAGTCGTATTCTCTTTTGTTATGGTCGTTGACGTGGATTATCCACTTTTCAAGACCATTAGGGTTTTCTACGCTTCTTATTATTGTCTTAACGTAGAAAAGTGGCGCGACGTCTCTATGGACTTCGCCGTCTTGGCTGCTATAATCAAGACAACCATCATTTGGGTTATTTACAAACATAACCACCTCCATAAATAATATTTAGTCGCTAAAACTGTGGTTTTTAAACGAAAAACGCCAAAATATGACGTTTTCCGTAAAAAATTTGTTTTAGGTCCTATAATTATTTGTTCTATCGACTTTTTTTAAAAATGGAAAATTCTCTTTTTTACCACCTATTTTTTTGCAATATTTTTCTCGCCTTCAATAAAAAATCAATCCGCGATTAACGGATTGGCTTTTTATTTTATACAGTAGTTGTAGTTATTGCTCCCGTATCAACGAAGCGGCATAGTTTTTCGGGCATTTTCTTATTCTCTATATACCTTTTAAACCCGTCGCCGACCCTTACGAGTATTCTTGTCTTTGCGGGCAAATCATACGTCTTGCCATCAAGCGGGCTTTTCCACCCGACCTTTGCGCCGTATTTTCTACCTTCTATAGTTATGTAGTTTTTCTTTATAACCTTATAACCCATTTTGACGTATTCCATTGTCATCTTTTGTTCTTCTTCTATGACCGCCAATACGTCAGATATCTTGAACCCCGTTTTTTCTGCAATCGCACGGGCAATCGAGAGTTGGTCTATGGTGCGCATTATCTTTTCCGTTTTCATCGTTTTTGTAGTTTTCTTTGTTCCTTTCATTTTGTTTCTCCTTAATATTCATAAGCAAAAAGCATAGTGCTATGGTCGCCATCGTCTATCACGAATATTTTTTCGTTAACGATACTTTCGTGCTCTTGCTTGTATTCTATATAGTGTGTAGTAGTCTTTTCGGGGCACTCTTGCGATTGAGTAAGTGCAAGCACGTCATCGCCTAGTTTCCTAAACGTAAACACTTGCAGATAATCTAACTCTTCCTTGCAAAAGGTCTTTTGTATATCTACCGACATCCATATATACTGTTGCAGTTCTTCGCTTACTTTCTCACTAATTCCGCACGTTACGTAGCGGGTGTTTTTGTCGAACATTTCGTTTCTCCTTGTTTGTAGTTTTCTCAAATGCGGGCGACTTTGTGCCCACGTTTCCACGTTTTAACACGCGCTATATCTGCGCTATGCGTTGCGCAAACGCTGCGTTAACGTGTGCTTTACGGCAACAGTGGCACGCGCTCGTAGTATATAACACCGCCACCGTCATCGCCGAACACGTAAACGCGCTCATTCCAATACGCGCCGTCAAGCGTGTTTATAAGTCTACTTGATTCGGATACGCAGTTCGAGAGCGAGTATTCCTTTTCTGCTTGCTTTGCTTCGGCTTTTGTTTCTGCTATTACTAGATACGCCGTTGCACCGCCGTTGTTGCACTCTTCTACTGCTTGCATATTTTTTGTTGTTGCGTTTTTTAGTTCGTTTGGGATTTCTATGCCCGTCATATACACAAGTAATTCTTGCATTGTTTGAAATTTCTTCATACGTTCTCCTTTTTTGCATAGCAAAAGGGGCTAACGTAAAACACGTTAACCCCATTTAGTAGTTAATTGTATTTAGTTGTTAAATGGTGTGCTCCCATTTAATAGTTGCACTGCCATTTAATAGTTAGATAGCACCATTTAACAGTTATATTGCGCTATGTAATAGTTAAATGGTAAATATATGCAGCGTGTACTTTGCGTGCATATATCATTTACTACCAATATTATAATATATGGTTATTAAATGCGATTTTTCAAAAAAGAAGGGCGGAGACAAAACACCCCACCCTTATATTTAGTTTTATACTTGATATCAGCAATACCAAGAATAAGTTTTCTGATAACAATTTCGTTTAGGACTAACACTTTAATCTAAGGGTTTCCCTTGATAAGGGGAAAGTTTGTTGGGTGTATGCTGATAGGTGGGAAAAGTGGCTATCCACCTATCTGCTAAATTTTTTTACGTTATTTTTTGTACCAATAATAATTGTAATAGGTTGAAGTAAAGTAAGTTGCGTTAGTTGATGGATTTGTTACACTCGTTTGCGTACCATTTATTTTATTGTTCCAGTCGCTTGAACTTGTTGTTCTATACCAAGTTGATGTGTCATTAAACGTTATTTTTGTTAATGAACTACAATTTCTGAACGCATAATCACCTATACTTGTTACACTATTTGGTATTTCTATACTTGTTAAACCATCGCAATCTTCGAACGCAGAAGAACCTATACTTGTTACGCTATCGGGTATTTCTATGCTTGTTAAACTATCGCAATTATTGAACGCATTACTACCTATACTTTTGCCACCCGTTATAATTAATGTCTTTAACGTTGATTTTGGAATATATGATATAGCAATAGTTGGTATTGTTGCATTTTCTATTGGGCAACCAGTGAACGCCCAATCACCTATACTTGTTACACTATCTGGTATTACTATGCTTGTTAAATTAGTACAATTATAGAACGCAGAATTACCTATATTTTCACCACCTGTTATTGTTACTGATTTTAATGACGCTGGTATGTAATAATGGTAATACTTAGAAGATGACGATGACGAACTATTATAATATTGATAAGTTGAACCACTAATAGCAGTTGATGATTTGCTTGTTATGTAGTCAAAGATATAACCAAACACTTGGTCATAACCATTATTAGCCGTTGTACTCGCACCTACAAATGGAAGAGTTATACTTTCTAGTACCCTGCAACCATAAAAAGCACCATAACCTATACTTGTTACGCTGTCTGGTATTATTATGTTTTTTAAACTACTACAATTCTTGAAAGCATAAGAACCTATACTTGTTACGCTATCGCCTATTACTATGCTTTTTAAACTAATACAATTCTCGAACGCACCATAACCTATACTTGTTACACTATCGCCTATTACAACGCTTGTTAATGATGAGCAATTCTCAAACGCAGCACCACCTATACTTGTTACGCTATCGCCTATTACAACGCTTGTTAATGACAAGTAATCATAGAACGCACAAGAATTTATTTTTGTTGCCGTTTCTAAAACGATTTCAGTTGGCTTTTCATTATTTATATATAACGTTGTTGATGAAGACATTATATTTGATAGACCTTCTATTTCTACCCATTTGTTTACATCTCCGTTGAAATATATACTTGTTAATGATGAGCAACCATAGAACGCAGAAGAATCTATTCTTGTTACACTATCGCCTATTACTACACTTGTTAATGAAGTACAATCATAGAACGCAAATTTATATATCCTTGTAATATAGTCTGGGATTGTTAAATAAGTTTTTTGTCCGTTATAACCAACTAAAATCTTATCGTTTCCATCTGTATAAATAATATAGCCGTTATCGTTAACTAATTGGCTTTCTGTTATTCCACTATTACTATTATATACTGCTAATGCATATTCACCCACGTAACCGTTAAAAGAACCACTACCTTTTATTACAGTTATATGCGTAGATTTGTTTACTACTTCTACAAGTCTATTGCAGTTATAAAACGCTTCTTCACCAATACTTGTTACGCTATCGCCAATTACAACGCTTGTTAATGACGAGCAACCTCGGAACGCTTCTTCACCTATACTTGTTACGCTATCGCCTATTATAACGCTTGTTAATGACGTGCAACGATAAAACGCATAAGAAGCTATACTTGTTGCGCTGTTTGGCACTACGATTTGGGTTATAGTTTCATCTTTTATACCATTAATAGAGCAAGTTGTTTCTGTTGAAGTAAAGTAAAAGGTTGCCATTTCTTCTCTTTCTTCAAATTTAGCTATTACGTTTTTATCTATACTAAAGGTATAAGTGGTGTCTGTTGAAAGCAAATCACTACCACAATACCAACCTACAAAATTATAACCCAAGTAACATTGAACTTCACTTTCAATTGCATTGCTTCCGTATTTATATTCTCCACTATTTGTAATAGAGCCAGCATTTGTATTATTGATAGATAAAGTATACACATTTCGCGTATAATATACGCTTAAAACACGGCTACCATTTCCGTCAATATTTCCACTTATTTCGCTTAATACTTCGTTATAAGTAATGTGTGCATATTCTCTTATATTTGCAGTTGCAGTAGTATCTGTTATACCTTTAAGTTCTACACTTTCGTGCAAGGTGTATTCATCATCTTCAAGATTTTGTAAGTAATAATTTACGATATACTTTGTGTCATCTCTTGCAGTCCATTTTGCATAGAAAGTTTTATCTCCATAAGAACCAAGTGGAACTTTTGTTACTTTGTTTTCAAAAGTTTCTTCCGTAAACCATCCGTCAAAGATATAGCCATCTCTTGTTAAATCTTCTAAAGTGATTGTTAGTGTTTCAATAGTATACTTTTCTTTTATTATGGTTGATTCGCTATTAGAAACAAACGCTAAATCTTTAATATAAGCACAGTCGCTACCAGAATATTGGCTGCCATCTTTTGAATAGGTAAAGGTTAAATAATCACTCGCATTAAGCTCAATTGAATATGATACGTAAGAAGTTTCGCCAGAAACTGTTTCTAATGCAGTGCCGTTTTTAGCAATAATTAACTTGTCATAATTTTTTTCAGAAGATACTTTGTATTCAAAAGTTACGGTAAAACTTTCTTTTGCCGTAATTTTATATACTGAAGTAGAATTATGCGATTTGTTAGTTGACGTTAATACCCCATTACTTCCCGTCCAACTATTAGATGAATTATTAGTAATAGTGTATGAATCACTTGTTACTCCCTTGTTTTGAAAATTATTGTGATGATAAGTTATAGTGTATTCTGTAGGCGTCCATTTTGCATAGAAGATTTTATCGCCATAAGAACCAAGTGGAACTTTTGTTACTTGATTTTCAAACGTTTCTTCCGTAAACCAACCGTTAAAGGTATAACCCGTTTTTAATGGTGCTAATAAAGTTATCGTTGCAGATTCTACTGTGTAAGAGTCAACGTTATCTTGATTATTTTCACCACCGTTTAGTTCGTAGGTAATTGAATATTCATTAGTAGCCCAAGTTGCCGTATACGTTACGGCTTTTTCTGCCTTAAAAGTGAATTCTTCCGTTTCATAAACACAAGTTTTGCCTTCGTACCAACCAAGGAAGGTATAACCTGCGTTTGTTGTTGCGGTTAACGTGATTTCTTTTTCATACTTGTAGTTACTATTTACTTTTGTGCTTGTGCCTGCTTTTGCATTGTTTGAATTTGAAACGATTGCATAAGAATCACGCGTATAATACACACTTAAAACTTGGCTACCGTCACCATCAATATTGCCACTTATCGTGCTTTTACTTGCATTGTAGGTAAAGTGCGTATATTCCTTTATCTCTGCCGTTGCCGTAGTATCCGTTTCGCCTTTAAGTTCAATCGTTTCGTATGGCATATAGTTGTTATCATTAAGGTTTTGCAAATAATAAATAACCGTATACTTAGTATCGGTGTTTGCAACCCAACTTGCAGTTATGTTGGTTTTTTGAGTAATAGGCGTGGTAAAGTCATAATCCCAACCATCAAAGGTATAACCTATTTTTGTAGTCGTTTGTTCGGTTGCAAAATCATCTTCTTCTATCACTTGTTTATCAACTGCCGTTCCGCCATTTACGCTAAACGTAACGTCATACATAGGTCTTCTACGTACGGTTACGGTGTAAATCTTAGGGAACGAACCTTCGTTACTTACAAGGAAATAATAGGTGTTATTGCCAACAACAAGGTCGTTTACCATATAACTAGGTATGTTAGATTCTTCTTTGCATTGAATATCGGAATAAACCTTATAGGTTGCGCCTTCTGCTACGTTAATGGTTTCTGCAAATGCAAAATAGGTTTGCTTGTTTGGACCTTTAACGTTAAGATTCGTGCCGTCTATCGTATATACATCGCTTGAAATTTCAGTCCACATAAGTTCCGTTGTCACGTAATCGCAAACGGTACATTTTTTGTTTTTATCAAAAGTGTGATTTTCTTTATCTAATTTTTCAGAACAACCATTAGTTTTACAAGTGTGGTAGTGTTCTTTTTCTGTGGTAGTCCACTCGTCTTTTGCTTGGTGATTTTTATAACTACCGTGTTCGCCGTTACATAAAGAGCATTTTGCAAGTTCAATACAAGTTGCAGTGCCACCAGAACAATTTCCGTTTTCTTTGTGTTCGCTATCACGCAAACAAGTTCTTGTATGCGTGCCGTTTGCATTTGTTTTCCATAAATCCCAAAGGTGGCCAAGCGCTTCACCGTTAGTTACGCTGTTCTTAGCCGTGGTTTGAGTTGTAAACGCAACATTGTTAAATTCTACTTTGTAGTGCCCCATTTCTGCAGTAGTACAAGTTTTATCACTATCTTTAACATAAGTTGCAGTAACAGTTTCGGTTTCTACGTGAGCATTATCTCTACTACATACTCTTGTTGCCGTACACTCGTTTTCGTTCCAAGTGTATTTTGGTGCGTTATAGTTGTGACCTTTAGCATTAACGTAGTCACTTACGTAACTATATCCACAATGACAAGTGTACGTGGTATAGCCTTGTTCCGTACAAGTAGGCTCAGTTGTTTTTGTTGTATAGGTATGCCCGTTTGGCACACCAATAACAACGCTATCTTTTGCCGTTGTTTGTGTAGCAAAAGCAGTGTTTTTAAATTCTGCAACGTAATGTCCTTTTTCTGCCGTAGTACAAGTTGCGTCTGTATCTTTAACGTATTCTGCAGTAATCGTTTCGGTTTCTACGTGTTCACTATCTCTACTACATACTCTTGTTGCCGTGCATTGATTTTCGTTCCA
Organism: Christensenellaceae bacterium; assembly: GCA_045654165.1. Lineage (GTDB taxonomy): Bacteria > Bacillota > Clostridia > Christensenellales > Borkfalkiaceae > UBA1259. The sequence goes on along the minus strand of JAZOMV010000060.1, from coordinate 364 downwards.
AGTATAAGTCGGTGCGTTATAGTTGTGACCTTTAGCATTAACATAATCTGCAACGTAACTATCGCCACAATGACAAGTGTATGTAGTATAGCCTTGTTCTGTACAAGTAGGCTCGGTAGTTTTTGTTGTATATTCGTGTCCTTTTGGTTTTCCGTTAGTTACGCTGTCTTTTGTCGTTGTTTGTGTCACAAACGCAGTATTCTTAAATTCTGCAACGTAATATCCTTTTTCTGCCGTAGTACAAGTTGCGTCTGTATCTTTAACGTATTCTGCAGTAATCGTTTCGGTTTCTACGTGTTCACTATCTCTACTACATACTCTTGTTGCCGTGCATTGATTTTCGTTCCAAACGTATTCGGGCGTG
>JAZOMV010000059.1:0-14163 GCA_045654165.1 Christensenellaceae bacterium | reverse complement strand
GGGAAGTGTTTGCTTTTCAAAAAAATAATATGACGGGTTTAGTTGAACTTATGGATCGTGTTAAAGAATTTAGGCATTGCGCAATGCAAAATCTTTCAACTGCTATAAAGTTTTTTAATCCGTTAAAAATAATTAATCCACAATGTAGTGGCGTGGTAGATTATCAACTTGATTTTAAAGAAGTTTTCACCGACGTTGACAATTGGTTGCGTATGGGTTATTCCGTGCTTGTTTGTACGGCTACTATCAATCGTGCCGATAGTTTTTGTTTAGAACTTTCTTCTCGTGGTATAGCGTCTTCAATAGATTCTAAAAAACCTTTACAGGGTGTTCAAATAAGTAGTGAAAAACTTTCAAGGGGCTTTATTTTCCACGAAGAAAAAGCCGTGGTAATCGGTAGTGGAAATCTTTACGCAAAACCGTCTGTGCAAAAACGCATAAGTAGTAAAAAACAAGCCTTTTTCTCTGCACCTGAGGCAGGGGATTACTGCGTGCATGAAACTTACGGTATAGGTAAGGTTTTAGGCAGTAAAAAAATATCTTCAACCGAAGGAACTAAAGATTACGTTGCCGTAGAATATGCAGACGGGGATATGCTTTACGTACCCGTCGAGCAAATGGATATATTAACACGCTATTTGGGTAGTGATAAAAAACCAAAACTCTCTAAAATAGGTGGAAAAGACTTTGAACGAATAAAAAACAGCGTAAAAGAAAGCATAAAGAAGATGTCTTTCGATTTGAAAAACCTTTATCGTGAAAGAGATGAGATGAAGGGATTCAAGTTTGAAGCAGACGACGAATTGCAAAAGGTTTTTGAAAGTTCGTTCCCGTTTGAAGACACCCCCGACCAAGCCTCTGCAAACGCCGACATAGAGCAAGATATGACTAGTGGGAAGGTTATGGATAGGTTGGTTTGTGGCGACGTTGGATTTGGGAAAACAGAAGTTGCGTTTAGGGCGATTTTTAGAGCGATAATAAACGGTAAACAAGCCGTAATGCTTGCGCCGACAACTATTTTGACCGAACAACATTTTAACACGGCGACCGAAAGGTTTAAAAACTTTGGTATAAAGATAGCCTGCTTAAATAGATTTAAAACCCCAAAACAACAAAAACAAATATTAGAAGGTGTTAAAAACGGCACTATAGATTTTGTTATAGGTACGCATAGATTGCTCAGTAAAGACGTTGAGTTTAAAGATTTGGGGCTACTAGTGTTAGACGAAGAACAACGGTTCGGCGTGGAGCATAAAGAAAAAATCAAAACGCTAAAGAAAAACGTAGACGCTATAACTCTTACAGCAACCCCTATTCCAAGAACCTTGCACATGTCTTTATCTGGTATTCGTTCTATAAGCACGATAAATACGCCACCTAAAAAACGGTTGCCCGTGCAAACCTACGTTACCGAACAAACGGACGTTCTTATAAAAGACGCTATTACACGTGAAATAAATCGTGGTGGGCAGGCGTTCATACTTTATAATAGGGTAGAAAGCATATCAACCTTTGCCGAATACGTTCGTTCATTAATGCCAAATTTAAGGATAACCGTGGTGCATGGGCAAATGGAAGAACGAGTGCTTGAAAATAGCATTATGTCTTTCTATCGTGGTGAAAGCGACGTGTTGATTTCAACTACTATTATAGAAAACGGTATAGATTTACCCAGAGCAAACACTCTAATAGTTATAGACGCCGATAGGTTAGGACTTTCAACGCTATACCAACTTAAAGGTAGGGTTGGGCGTAGCGATAGGCTTGCGTATGCCTACTTTACTTTCCGTAGGGATAAAATACTAACGGATACGGCGTTTGAAAGATTAAACGCAATAGTAGAGTTTACCGAAATGGGTAGTGGGATAAAGATCGCTATGCGAGATCTTGAAATTCGTGGGGCAGGTAATATTCTTGGTGCAGAACAGCACGGACACATGGATAAGATAGGATATGAACTTTATTCAAAACTGCTTAAAGAAGAACTTACGGGCGTAGAAGAAGTCGTTCCGGAACTTGATATAAGGGTTACTGCGTATATTCCAGACGGGTATATGGAAAGCAATATAAAGCGTATGGACGCATATAAAGAGATTGCCGAAATTAGTTCTTTTGAAGATGAAATAGAGTTTGTGGAAAGGGTTACCGATGCTTATGGCAAACTGCCACAAGAGGCTGAAGATATAATTAATATCGCAGTAGTTAAAATGCTTGCAATGAAGTTTAAGGTAAGTAAAATTACGGTAACAAAATCGCTTGTGGCGTTAGAGTTTGCTGATTTTAAGACGTTTGGCGATAGCCGAATAGCGTGTGCAACAGAGCGTTTTTCAGATACCGTTTGGCTTAATATGGCGCAAACGCCTATGCTAGAATTTAAGCGTGTCGGGGCAAATAATTCGCAAATGTTAAAAATCGTTCGTGAGTTTTTAACTTTTGCAGTAAAATGTTAAAGTTTTTGTTTATAGAATTGCATAAAAAACATAAAAATGGTTGCAATTTTTTTAAGTATAGTATATACTTAATAGGTATACTGAAAATTTTTCTTCTCTAAGGGAGATTTATATGAGAAAATTATTTATTTCAATCGCAACAATAGTATTATCCATGATTATGTGCCTTACGGCGTTAACCGGTTGTAATCTTATTACTACCGATATGGATAGAGATGTTAAGCAAGTAGTAGCAACCGTAAAAATTGATAAAGAAGCACCACTTGAAAAGATTTATAAGAAAGATATGATTATGGCATATCTCAACTACGGTTATCTTTACGAACAATATTACGGACAAACTAGAGAACAAGTATTTACAAGCATAATCGATAATCTTGTTCAAACTAGAGTATACGTTCAAAACGCTATCAAAGAATTGAAAGATGATGCTGATAGCTATAAGAATACCGAAATAACCAACGTATGGTCTGCAGAAAGATATCTTAATACAGAAGACGCTCAAGAAGCACTCTACAACACGATTAAGACTTTCAACGACCTTATCGACAGTTATGAAATTACTGATGAAGAAGAAAAATTCGGTGAAACTCTTGCAGAAGAAGTAAGAGCAACGCCTACCGACGCAGCGATCGCTGAAAAAGAAGTTGATAAAGCAGACTATATTAGTAAGGGTATTGATACCAACAGCACCCCTGCTCGTCGTGATGCTTTTAGTAAAGTTATTAAACTCTTAAAAAATAACGGTATTTTAGGTAATTATAAAGGTCAAATCGAACAAACCGATTACTATAAACAAGTATTAAAGAGCAATCAAGAAAGTATTCTTTTACAAAATTACGAAAACGCTATTAAAGACGCAGTTATCGCAACTTACGATTTAGATAAACTCAACCAAGAATATAAAAATAAGGTTGACGAACAAAAAGAAATGACCAATGCAGAATTCGTAGAAAAACTTTCTTCTGCAAGCGTAAGCGATCCAATGCTTGTTGGTCAAAACGGAAGTTACGGTTACGTTTATAACTTGCTTCTCGGTGCTAGTGAAGTTCAAACTGCTAAGATAGAAGCGATTGATAAAAATCTTTCTAAAACAGAACGTGTTGAAAAGAGAAGAGAAATTCTTGAAGCAACAATCGTTAAAGATTTACGTTCTACTTGGATTTTAAGTGGTTATGACTTTGATGAAAACACTAAAAAGTTCACAGGCGACTATGCGTTACTTGAAGATAGCATGGCTTTCCAAGGCGAAGTTGTTAAAGTTCAAGATGCTACTGACGATGAAAATGCTAAATATAAAGTAAGTTCACTTATCGAATATAATTTGAACGACTTTATTGACTTAATGGAAACCTACGTGTATGGACAAACCTTTACCGTAGCAGCCGATTCTAATCCTTCTATTTATAAAAAGGTTTCTTCTAACGTTGTAGTAGAAAATTACGAAAAGAAAATTAACGAATTGTTGTTTGCGTTCTCAACCGACGCTGGTTCGCTTAATACCTATAAAGGTTATGCAGTTAAGCCTATTCCAGATGGCGCTGATCAAGAACAATACGTTCAAGAATTTGCAGACGGCGCAAGAGAACTTCTTGGATTAAAGGGAACTAGTTACGTAATGGTTGCAACTAGATACGGCTATCACGTAATGTTCTATTCTCAAGTTCTTGACGTTAACTACGGATATGCAACGCTTACCGATTATCTTAATGCAGAATACGGTAGTGATAAAAACTGGGCTAACGAACTTTCAACTATTAAAGCAAGTTGGAACGACGAAAAAGCAATTAAAGCATACAAAAACAATTATCTCTACTTGTTGTTGAATTCAGTAAGTTCAACGGCAGTAAATAACGCTCTTACGGCATATCAAAGAGAAACGCTTAATACCTATATTTACGATAACGATAACTTTGTAAAAGTTTACGAAAGCAGATATAGTGATTTATTAAAATAATAATTTATAAAACGAAAAGGCAAAACTTCTTGTTTTGCCTTTTCAAATGAAAAATATGATATTATATTTCGATACCGAAACCTCAGGGCTAAAACCGGGGCAAATATGTCAATTATCTTATATAATGCAAGATAAGAATTCTACGAGAACTAAGAACTTTTTTTTCACGGTAGACGCCGTTGAATACGGTGCGTTTTTAGTTCACGGTTTTTCGGTGGAAAAATTAAAAGAATTATCAAACGGTAAACGGTTTGTTGATTATGTAGATGAAATAAAAACCGATCTAGAAAATGCCGATTTGGTTGTTGCACATAACGTATCTTTCGACGTAATGTTTTTAAGAACGGAGTTTGAAAGACTGAATAAAATTTTATATCTTAAAAAAGAATTTTGTTCAATGAAGAGCATGACGCCTGTTTGTAAATTGCAAGGTCGTAGAGACGGGTATAAGTATCCTAAACTTACTGAATTGTGCGCTTATTTTGAAATTTCTGATAGGGACGTGGCAGACAGTTCAAAACTTCTGTTTGGTAAAAGTGCTAACTTTCACGATGCAAGATTTGATACTACGGCAGTTTATCTTGCAATGAATATAGGCATGGAAACGGAAATTGCTTTATCGTCCGTAAGGGAGTATTTAAAATGAAAATAGAAACGCATTGTCATACTTTATACGGTAGCCATTGTGGTTTAGCAGATGCGAACTCAATCGTAAGCAGGTATTCAAACGAAAATTATCAAGGCGTGGTAATAACAAACCATTTTAATAAGAGAGAGTTTGATTGTTATAAAGGCGATAACAAAAAAGAAAAACTAGATTTTTATTTTTCACTTTTTGACGAAGTTAACGAATTAGGTAAAAAGAACGGGATAAAGGTTTTTCTAGGTGCAGAGATTAGTGCGCAAGACGGGGTTGAATACGTAATGTACGGATTTGACCGTTCACTTTTTTACGATAATAAATATCTTTTTGAAATGACGCAAGAAGAGTTGTTCCGTCTAGCAGAAAAGAACGGTTGCTTTTTATATCAATCCCACCCGTTTAGAGATAGAGTTTTGCATAGGGGCGATCCTAATTATTTGCACGGTGCAGAAAGTTTTAACGGGCATTTCCACCATAGAAGTAATAACCATCTTGCCGATGCGTGGTGTGAAGAGAATAATTTAATAAAACTTTCAGGAACGGATTTTCACACACCCGATCAACCTATAACGGCAGGAATATTCGTGCCGGATTATATAGAAAATGAAAAACAATTAGTAGAGTGTTTATTTAAGCAAAATTTTACACTTTATTGTGATGAAAATAAATATTTAATAGAGTTAGAAAAATTTTTCAAGAAAAAGGAAGAAGAAAAACAATGCAAATAGATTTTTCAAACGTAGTTTTCACAGTTTTATCGCTTATTGCTCTTGCATTACCGGGTTTTATTTTAGCAAAGGCAGGTTTGCTAGGTGGCAAATCTGATAGCGCCCTTTCAAACGTCGTTCTTTACGCTTGTCAACCAGCGTTGGTATTTATGGGATTTCAAGGCAAAAATTATTCGGCAGATATAGGATTGAATATGCTTATAACTGCAGGCTTGGCTTTCGTTCTACATTTTATAATGGCTGGCGTTATGTTCGTTTGTGTTAGAAATAAAGATAACCAAGCAAAACTAAATTGTTTGCGCTTTGCAAGTGTGTTTGGGAATTGTGGATTTATAGGTTTACCTATGATTCAATCACTTTTTACAGGTCAGGCTTGTTTGGGTGAGGCAACTATATATTGCGCAGTAATGATATCTGTGTTTAATATTCTCACTTGGACGCTTGGCGTTTATATGATTACCAAAGATAAGAGTTACATATCCGTTAAAAAAATAATACTTAATCCAACTATCATTTCAGTAATACTTGGTTTTATTTTGTTTATTGTTGCAAAAGTTCCTCTTGTTGATCTTGTTAAAGAGGGTAGTGTAGGCGACGTTTTTATAACCAAAATTATGAATAGTATTTCTCTTGTTGGTAACGCAGTAACACCTGTATCTATGATGGTTATAGGTATAAGACTAGCCAGAGTAAAATTTGTAGATCTATTTACCGACGTTCACGCATATATCAACGCAGTTTTCAAACTTATCGTTGCAACTTTAATTACTATGTTAGCAGTTACTTTCTTGCCGATATCGTCGGTTATTAAGTACACGTTGTTCTTCTTGTTTGCAATGCCGTCGGCCGCAAGTACAACGTTGTTTGCAGTAAAGTTTAATAGTGATGCAAACGCATCATCCGTTATGGTGCTACTAAGTTCAATGCTAGCAATGCTAACCATACCTTTAATGTTCTTGTTCTACACGGGCGTTTTTGGTGCGTTTATCTAAAATAAAAAAATTAAGCACGTTATTTTGAATAACGTGCTTTTTTTTGATTAAAAACAAGAATTTACTGCTTGAATTATTATTTGTCTTTCTTCTTCGGTAACAGGCTCGTCAAAATCGTTGAATTTATCTTCGGTTACATCGCACTTAAACAAGGTTTTTAGCCAAGTTAATGCTAAAGCGTATCTACCTGCGCCGTAACTAGCGTGGTAAGTATCTCTGTGTATTTTAGAAATGCCTAATTTAACTGCAGTTTCAAAAACCTTTCCACACGGAATAATTCCGTCGGCATTAACGTCGTTTTTAGCCTGATCATAAGTTTTTTTAATGTCGGCAAACATTTCAAAAGCAGTCTTGTATTTAGTGCCTAATAGTATAGGGCTATCGTTCTCATAAGCCCAAGTTTGAACGATAAATATTTTTGCGTTTGGGCAAAAAGTTTTTACGTGTTTAAGTATTTTTTGTAAATACGGTTTAAAAGTTTTGTAATCGCAACTTGCAAGGCTTTGTTGTTGAATAGTTATAACGTCCCACTCTAAACTAGATAATATTTGATTTAAATTAACTAAAATCCCCGTTCTTTGCCCGTTGAATTCAAGGTTATATGCGTCTTTGTTTTCAAGAATATTTTCGTAATGTTTTTCTAAAGAGCATCCACCTATATAAGGGTTAACGCAGGTAAGATCGTAATTGTATGATTTTGCAATTTGGTGTAAATAACGTTGTGAATCAGTAGAAAAACTATTTCCGATTGATAAAATATTCATATTTTCTTCCTTTAAATATATTAAACGCCTAAATAAACAAAGGCTTAATTTAGGCGTTTTGGCAGGGGTAGCTGGATTCGCTTCTCTCGAGCCTTCCGATAAACAGTAGGTGGCTACTGTTTACCCTACGGGAAATTTGTAAACAAATTTTCTCCTAATTCGAATCCATTAGTTTAGTTAGAAAAAACCTAATTTAAACATAAAAAGTTTAGATTAGGTTTTTTGGCAGGGGTAGCTGGATTCGAACCAACGAAATGACGGAGTCAGAGTCCGTAGCCTTACCGCTTGGCGATACCCCTATTTATTTCTCTTGTATTTTATCAAATAGAAGTAAATTTTACAAGCGATTTCGGGCAAGTTTTTAATATTATTTAACTTTTTTATATTTCTTATTTTACATGTTTGTAGTTTTGTGATACAATATTTTTATTATGAAAATCTTATCGCCCGTTGGAAATTTTGAGTGCTTAAAGGTCGCCGTTGCGAACGGCGCAGATGAAGTTTATCTTGGTATAAACGATTTTAACGCACGCAATAATATAGATGGTTTTACAATAGAAACGCTTAAAACTGCCGTTGATTACGCTCATTTATTTGGCGTAAAAGTTTTGCTTGCCGTAAACATTTTGTTTACTAATCAAGAAATGCAATCGGTTGTAGACACCGTTGTAGACGCTTATAATATGGGTGTAGATGCTTTTATCGTGCAAGATTTAGGGCTTGCAAATTTGCTTTGCAAATGTTATCCCCAAATTGAATTGCACGCAAGTACTCAAATGGGATTGCATAACTTAGAAGGTGTTAAAGAAGTATTAAAATACGGGTTTAAAAGAGTTGTTCTTGCAAGGGAAACCCCTTTAAGTGAGATTAAGCGCATTAAAGAAAATACAAAAGTTGAAATAGAATATTTTGCACACGGCGCATTGTGCGTTGCGTTTTCGGGGAATTGTTATTTGAGTTCATATTTGCACAATGCTAGTGGCAATCGTGGGCGTTGTAAACAATTATGTAGATTGCCTTATACGTTGCAATACAAAGGGGAAAAACTTAAAAACGGTTATTTATTGAGTGCAAAAGATTTTGATATGACTAAGCGTCTTTTAGACCTGAAAAAAGCAGGTGTAGACGTTTTGAAAATAGAAGGTCGTGCCCGTAGACCTTATTACGTTGCAACGGCAACCAAACAATATCGTAACGTACTTAACGGTGTTAAGGTTGATTACGATCAATTAAAGTTAGGTTTTAATAGAAATTTTACCGAAGGATATTTTAACGGGAACGGCAATATTATATCGGAAATTCAAAACCACGTTGGTATAAAAATCGGCAAGGTGGAAAGAGTAAATAAAGGCAAAAGATTTAGCGAAGTAGTAATTTCATCTAATAGAGTTTTGTCCCCCAAATCAACGTTTAAATTGTTTTCTTATGGTGTGGAAAAAAGCACCTTAACGGCATACGATCTTAATTCGTTAGGTGATAATAAATACAAAATTACCACTACTCAAAAGGTGGAAAAAGGTGATGAAGTTCACTTGATTTTAGACAGTTTGAAAGAAACGCAAACACTTGCCGTTTCGCCTAAACGTTTAGTGAAAATTAAACTTAGTTTAATCGCTGATAAGCCTATAAATGCAAGTGTTCAAATTGACGACGAAAAAATTGAAGTGAACGGCGAAGTTTGCTCTCTAGCAATAAAACAACCTTTAACTAGAGAAGAATTAATTTCTAATTTTGCAAAGAGCGAAAATTTTTCAGCCGAATTAGAAATCGTTGATATGGATAGCGTTTTTTTACCAAAACAAAAGTTGAACGAATTTAGGCGTGCCGTATATGAAAAAATATGTGAAAAATTGCTTGAAAACGGTCGTCAAAAGTTGGAAAAAATAACGCTCTCTTTGCCTAAACCTATAAATTATTTTAGTGATTTTGCCGTTGTTGAAAGGTGTGAATTTGATCAAAACGCTAAAAATATCATATATTCGCCGTCAACTTATAATTTAGAAGATGTTTCTAAGTTTATAAACTTTTGTAAAGAAAACGATAAAAAACCATATTTAGATACGCCTTATTTCCTTTTAGAAAAAGATTATTTAATCATAGAAAAAATAGTAAAAAACACAGTCGTATCAATAGTTGCAAACAACTATCACGCACTCAATTTTGGTGTGGAAACTATTATCGGGGCAGGGTTAAACGTGTATAACGGATACACTGCAAATGTGCATAATAAACCCGTTATAACAGCAGAAAACGGGGATATAAGCAGGATTGACGCACCATATATGACGCTTAGGCATTGTCCTATAAAATCACATCTTAATTGTAATTGTAACGATTGCAAATATAAAGACGGTTATGAGTATAAAATGGATAGTGGAAAGGTACTAAAATTAAAAAGAAAAAGGCTTTCCGACTGTACTTTTTATTTAACTGATTAAAAACGCCGAACGGCGTTTTTTCTTTTTAAAAAGAAAATGTGTTAAAATTATTGTCAATAGAGAAAAAATTTGTTATAATTTAAAAAAGTTTTTGTATACTTAAAAGAAGAATTTAAAAGGGAAAAGCAAATGAGTAAAATAAAGATTTTAACAGATTCTAATTCGGGTATAACTCAAGAACAAGCAAAACAATTAGGTATTTTTGTTTTGCCTATGCCTTTTACTGTTGACGGGCAAGAATATCTTGACGGGGTGGAAATGTCGCAACAAGATTTCTTTGACTTTTTGGCTAAAGATGCGGACGTGAAAACTTCTCAACCATCTAGATATAACATAGAAGAAAAATGGGATGAAATGCTTGCTGATGGTTCTCAAGTTTTATACATACCTACTTCTTCAGGGCTTTCGAAAACGTGTGAAAACGCTATGAACTATGCCGACGTTGACGCTTATAGAGAAAAAGTTTTCGTCGTTGATAATAAGAGAATATCCGTTACCTTAAAGCAATGTGTTACCGAAGCGATTGAACTCGTTGATAAAGGTAAAAGTTGCGTAGAGATAAAAGAATATCTTGAACAAACGGGAGCTAAAAACAGTATCTATATTACCGTAAACATGCTAAAATACTTGAAAAAGGGTGGTAGAATTTCGCCTGCATCAGCAACGCTTGGCGCAATGCTTAACGTTAAACCTATACTCGTTTCACACGGGGATAGTTTTGACAAAGTTGGTATTGCAATGTCAATGGGGCAAGCAAAAAAGAAGATGATCGCTTTTGTTAAGGGTGAAATTGACACTAAGTATAAGACTGAGTATGAACAGGGAAAAATAGTAATGTCGGTTGGTCACTCAAACGCTGAAAAAGAAGCGCTTAAATTCAAAGAAGAAGTTGAAAAGAGTTTCCCAAATATAATCGTGAAATTCGTTGACTTCGTTGCATTAAGCGTGGTATGTCACATAGGTCCGGGTGCGCTTGCGCTTGCGTTTAGTGTTGACGATAGTAAAAAATTATAATATTAAAAGGTAAAAATGAATTTAACTATAATAGGGCTTGGTAAAGTTGGTGAAACTTTAGTAGAAAATTTCATAAAAGAAAAACACGACTTAATCGTTGTCGATACTAATCCTAGAACGGTTGAAACGATTGTTAATCGTTATGACGTTAGGGGTGTTGTTGGTAACGGCCTAGAGCGTGACGTTTTAAATGATGCCGGCGTTGAAAACGCAGACTTCTTTATTGCGTGCACTTCTAGGGACGAAGTTAATATTTTGTGTTGCGTTCTTGCAAGAAAACTTGGTGCTAAGCGAACGATTGCTCGTGTTCGTGACCCAGAGTATTTTAAAGAAGTAGAAGGTATGAAAGAAGTTCTCGGGTTAGACTACGCTTTCAACCCCGAACTTCATACGGCGAAAGAAATTTTTCAAGTTCTTCAAATTCCGTTTGCAAGAAACGTAGAAGCGTTTGGCAAAAATAAAGCCAAAATGGCAGAGTTTGAAATAACTGAAAATAATCCTATCGTAAACAAATCGCTCAGGCAAATTTCTTCGGAATTTGGGAACAAAGTTCTTATTGCCGTTGTTCAACGTGGTAAAGAATGTTTTATTCCAAAGGGTGATTTCGTTATAAATGCAGGCGATTTTATTCACGTTATATCTTCGGAAAGTGAAATAATTGCTTTTTGCAAAAAGATGAAGATGTTTAAGCGTCGCTCAAAGTCTGCATTTTTGATCGGTGGTGGTAAAATAGCTTACTATCTTTCAGAAGAATTGATAAATGCAGGCGTAAGCGTGAAAATAGTAGAAAGTGATAAAGAAAGAGCAGAATCACTTGCTTCAGCATTGCCTAAAGCAACCGTTATTTTGGGTGACGGTACGGATCACGAACTTTTAGAAGAAGAAAACATTAAAAAAGCAGATGCGTGCGTGGCACTCACGGGTTTAGACGAAGAAAACGTTATTTTATCTTTATATGCAATGCAACGTGGCGTTGATAAGGTTATAACTAAAGTCGATAGGGTATCTATCGTTAATATGGTTCAAAAATTAGGGTTAGAAACGGTGGTTTCGCCTAAAGAAATCATATCTAACCAAATAATAAGTTTCGTACGTGCGCATCAAGCCGAAACGGGAAATGGTATAAATACGCTATATAAACTTTACGATAAAGTAGAGGCGTTAGAGTTCACCGTTGGTGAAAGTTTTGTTAAAAAGGGCGTTGCTCTTAAAGATTTAAGCATAAGAAAGAACGTGCTTATAGGTGCTATCGTTCGTAATTCCGAATTTATTTTGCCAACCGGCGATAGTAAGATTTTTGAAGGAGATAGAGTTGTAGTCGTTACTGAATCAAAACAAATAACAGACTTAACGCAAATATTTAGATAAGATGAACTATAAAATGATATTAAACATTTTGGGGAAAGTATTGCTTGTAGAAGCGTTTATGCTTTTGTTACCAATGTTTATAGGATTTTATTACAAAGAAAATAATTATCTTGCCTTTCTTTTGCCGTCGGCAGGTTTGTTGGTATTAAGTTTACCATTGTTTTTTATCTCTAAAAGAGATAATTCTATGTATGCGAAAGAAGGTTTCGTTACGGTTGCTTTATCGTGGATAATCATGTCGCTCGTTGGTGCTTTGCCGTTTGTAATAAGCAAAGAAATTCCCAACTACGTAGATGCGCTTTTTGAAACGGTTTCAGGTTTTACTACAACGGGGGCAACCGTACTTTCCGATATAGAAAGCATGTCTAAATCTATGCTTTTTTGGCGTTCTTTTACTCACTTCGTTGGTGGTATGGGAATACTCGTATTTATTTTGGCAATCTTGCCTAAATATAAGTCGGGGGTAATGCACGTTTTCCGTGCCGAATCACCAGGCCCGTCTGCAGATAGATTAGTAAGTAAACTTTCGTATACTGCCCGTATTCTTTACGGAATTTATGCCTTGTTAACGGTTTTAGAAATGTTAATGTTGCGCCTTGGTGGTATGCCTTGGTTTGATAGCGTGTTACACGCTTTTAGCACGGCAGGCACGGGTGGTTTTAGCATTAAAAACGCAAGTATAGGCGCATATAATAGCACTTACATTGAAATGGTTATTGCAGTGTTTATGCTATTATTCGGTATAAATTTTAACGCTTTCTATTTGCTTTTAATAGGTAACTTTAGAAAAATATTGAAAAGTGAAGAACTTCGTGTTTATTTGGGTATCGTAATAGTTTCAACCTTAATGATCGCCGTAAATATTTTATCAATAGGCTATAATTTCGGGCAAGCAATAAGATATTCGTTTTTCCAAGTAACAAGTATAAGTTCAACGACGGGTTACGTTACAGCCGATTTTGATGCTTGGCCGGCGTTTAGTAAAGCCATACTTTTGGTTTTAATGATAGTTGGTGCTTGTGGTGGATCAACGGGTGGTGGCATGAAAGTTTCAAGGGCAGTTATATTGATAAAATCAATGTTAACTAACGTGCGCCGTCTTGTAAATCCTAGAGCAGTAGTTACCGTAAAATTTGAAGGGGAATTACTTGGTAAGGACGTGGAAAAGAACGTTCAAACCCACTTTACTTTATGGCTTTTAATAGTAATAGTTACGACCGTGCTATTGTGTTTAGATATAGACGATTTTCTTGTTAATTTCACGGCGTCTATATCGTGTATCGGAAACGTTGGTCCGGGGTTAAGCAATGCAGGGTTAACCATGGTAGGACCTGTCTTTAATTACGCAGCGTATTCGCCGTATTCTAAGGTATTGCTCTCAATGGTAATGTTGTTTGGAAGATTAGAAATATTCCCGATAATTCTTCTATTTACACCAAGAACTTGGAAGAAGGTTTAAAATTAAAAAAACGCTATGCTTTTTACGTAGTAAATGCTATAAAATAATTGACATTTTTTATCGATAAATGTTATACTAAAAATGTTCCTAAAATATTTTATTTTTTGCGACTGACGGATTAGCAGGAGCACCTGCGAGGAGCAAAAAAATTAGTTTAGTCGACCGTCTGGGCAGTTTGTGTTTTCAAACTGCCCTTTTTAAATTTCATTTTTGAAAAACATTGTTATGGAGAAATAATTTATGAAAAAAGTAGCTATCGTTATGGGCAGTGACAGCGACCTTCCGATCGTAAAACCTGCGATTGAAAAACTGAGAAGCTTCGGCGTTCCTGTTGAAGCACGCGTAATGTC
>JAZOMV010000058.1:0-2389 GCA_045654165.1 Christensenellaceae bacterium | reverse complement strand
ATTATTATAGTATAGATATAAAAAAAAGTCAATATCTACCTTGTAATTTTTGTATATAAATTTATTAAAAATTAACAAAAAATACAAATTTTTACAAATTTTTGTAAAAAAACGATAAAATAAAAACCGACTCTTTTGAAAGTCGGTTTTTAACAATGTTTTATTCACCTTTTATGTCGTTAAGCTGAGCAATAATTTTTTCTCTCATATCAACAAACTTGTTTAATTTAGCACGTTCAGAATCAACAAGTGCTTTAGGTGCTTTATCAAGGAATCCTGCGTTGGATAATTTACCACTTGCTCTTTTAATTTCAGCCGAAACGGTTTGTAATTCCTTTTCAAGTCTTTCAATTTCTTTAGACAAATCTACAAGTTCGCCAAGAGGAATATAAAGTTCTGCACCGTCAATTACTTGAGTTACAACCTTTTCCGTTAAAACGGATTTATCTTCGATAAATTCTACCCCAGAAACACCTGAAAGTTTTTCGATATAAATCGCACCGTTTTTAATAGGCTTTTTGTTTTCTGTGATAACGAATAAACTAACCTTTTTAGAAGGTGCTGCACCCATCTTAACTTTTACGTTTCTAACACTCTTTATAATTTCTCTAACAAATTCCATATCTTTAATGCTAGCGTTAAAATTACGTTTAGCATTATATCTTGGGAAATCGGCAAGCATTAAAACGCCTTCAGCACTAGGAATGCTTTTATAAATTTTTTCGGTTATAAACGGAATGAAAGGATGTAAAAGTTTAAGAATTTCTTTAAGAACGAAAACAAGCACGCTTACAGTATCGTTACGTTTCGCATCATCTTCACCATAAAGAATAGGTTTAGTTAATTCGATATACCAGTCACAGAAATCACTCCAAACAAAATCGTAAAGGTTTGCAAGCGCAACGCCCATTTCGAATTTTTCCATATTCAAGGTAACTTCTTTGATGGTTTTGTTTAACTTGGATATTATCCATTTATCAGCAATAGTTAGTTTGCAATCTTTAATATCTGAAATAACTTTATCTTCGGTATTAAGTATAACGAAACGAGATGCGTTCCAAATTTTATTCATGAAGTTACGTGCGCCCTCAATTTTCTCATCCGAAAATCTCATATCACTACCAGCAGCAACGCCGTTTATAAGTGAGAAACGCAAAGTATCTGCACCAAATTTAGAAATAATTTCAGTAGGATCTATACCGTTACCAAGTGATTTACTCATTTTTCTACCTTGAGAATCTCTTACTAAACCGTGAATAAGCACGTCCTTAAACGGAATACGTTTCATGTGTTCTAACCCAGAGAAAATCATTCTAGCAACCCAGAAGAATATTATATCGTAACCTGTTACAAGCACGTCGGTTGGATAGAAATATTCAAGATCTTCTGTTTTATCGGGATAGCCAAGTGTTGAGAACGGCCAAAGCGCAGACGAAAACCAAGTATCAAGAACGTCTTCGTCTTGTCTAATTTTAGTACTGCCACATTTTGAACAAGTTTTTACGTCGGTTTTAGAAATGATCATTTCGCCACAGTCGTCACAATAATAAGCAGGAATTCTATGCCCCCACCATAATTGACGTGAAATACACCAATCTTTAACGTTTTCCATCCAGTTAAAATAGATTTTTGAAAATCTATCAGGCGTGAACTTAACGCTCTTTTTTCTAACCACGTCAATAGCAGGTTTTGCAAGTGGTTCCATTTTAACGAACCATTGTTTTGAAACGATAGGTTCAACGGTGTGGTTGCATCTATAACAATGTCCTACGCTATGATGTAAAGGTTCAATTTTTTCTAAAAGACCAAGTTCTTTTAATTTTTCAACGATTTGTTTTCTACATTCCATTGCAGGCAAGCCTTGATATTCACCTGCAAGTTCGTTCATTTTACCGTCGTCGGCAATTACTCTAATAACGGGAAGATTATGTCTTAAACCAACTTCAAAGTCGTTAGGATCGTGAGCTGGTGTGATTTTAACTGCACCCGTACCAAATTCAAGTTCAACGTATTCGTCGTAAACAATAGGAATTTCTTTATTTACCAAAGGTAAAACGAGAGTTTTTCCTTCCATACCAGCATAACGCTTGTCTTTGGGGTTTACGGCAACTGCAGTATCGCCAAGCATTGTTTCTGGGCGTGAAGTAGCAACGATTACATATTGATCGCTATCCTTAACAGGATATTTTATATACCAAAGGTTGCTATCTTCTTCAACGTATTCAAC
Source organism: Christensenellaceae bacterium (assembly GCA_045654165.1). GTDB lineage: Bacteria > Bacillota > Clostridia > Christensenellales > Borkfalkiaceae > UBA1259. The sequence goes on along the minus strand of JAZOMV010000058.1, from coordinate 162 downwards.
TTCGGCATCAGAAAGAGCCGTTTTGCAATCAGGACACCAATTTATAATTCTATCGCCACGATAAATTAGCCCTTTTTCATAAAGGTTTACGAAAACTTCTTTAACAGCTTTAGAACATTTTTCATCCATTGTAAATGCTAATCTTGACCAGTCGCAAGAAGA
>JAZOMV010000057.1:0-1729 GCA_045654165.1 Christensenellaceae bacterium | reverse complement strand
TACATACCAGGACGCATACGAACGGCATCTAACCCTTCTAAAATCTTAATATCTTCTGCTTTATAACTCGTTTTTGCCATTGTTTTCTCCAAAACCTGCTATTTTGTGCATTATTACCTATACATTTTACCACATATTGTGTTTTTTTTCAAGTTGTAGACGGGTTTTTTTATTTTTTCCCGTTGACTTATTTTTTTAATTATTATATAATAAATAAAAAATAGGCAGGTATTTATTATGCGCATTTCAAACGATATTATATACGTAGGTGTTAACGACCATGATATAGACCTTTTTGAAGGACAATACGTTGTTCCCGAAGGTATGGCTTATAATTCTTACGTTATCATAGATGAAAAGATCGCCGTTTTTGACGGCGTTGATCAAAACTTCACTACCGACTGGCTTAAAAATCTTGAAAAGGCTCTCTCTGGGCGCACCCCCGATTACTTAATCGTTCAACACATGGAACCCGACCACTCTGCAAGTGTAGACGAATTCTTAGAAGTTTATCCTAATGCGAAAGTCGTTTCTAACGCAAAGTCGTTTACTATGATGAAAAACTTTTTTGGGAAAGACTACGCTGAAAGACGCATTGCCGTTACCGACGGCGACACGATTTCGCTCGGCAAACACTCTCTTTCGTTTATAACTGCGCCTATGGTACATTGGCCGGAAGTTATCATGACTTATGAAAGCACGGAAAAAGTTCTTTTCTCAGCCGACGGGTTTGGAAAATTCGGTGCGCTTGACGCAGAAGAAGACTGGGCGTGTGAAGCAAGAAGATATTATTTCGGGATTGTTGGTAAATACGGCGTTAACGTTCAAAACGTATTAAAAAAAGCAAGTGGTTTAGAAATAAAAACTATTTGCCCGTTACACGGACCCGTTCTTACTGAAAACCTTGGATATTATATCGACCTTTACGACAAATGGTCTTCTTACACCCCTGAAAAAGAAGGCGTTACCATTTGCTACACTTCGGTTTACGGAAATACTAAAAAAGCCGTTCTTCTTTTGAAAGAACAACTTGAAAAAGACGGGGTTAAGGTTGCACTTTTCGACCTTGCTCGTGACGATATGGCAGAAGCAGTTGAAGATTCGTTTAAGTATAGCAAATTAGTTCTTGCGACCACTACTTATAACGGCAGTATCTTCCCCTTTATGAACACCTTTATTGAAACGCTTGTTGAACACAACTACCAAAATAGAACGATAGGTTTTATTGAAAACGGAAGTTGGGCACCGATAGCGCAAAAGATTATGAAAGGCAAATTAGAAAACTGCAAAAATATTACCTTTACCGAAAACAACGTTAAGATATTCTCAGCAGTTTCAGAAGAAAACCTTGCACAAATAAAAACACTTGCAAACGAATTGAAATAATTAAAAAACCACCACGAAAGAGCGTGCCCCTTAGGGATTTTTTAGACGTTATAAAAGAGTAGCAAAAATTTGATACTCTTTTCTTTTTTGCTTTGCAAAACACACGACTTTGCTTGCAAAGTATATTGTGCTACACTTTTGAATTTTTCCACAAGGATAACTGTTCGATAAATTGGAATTTATTAAATGCTTTTTATCGGATGCAGTTCAATATATCCCCTTGTGCCGATAGGCTCTAATTGAATACGGGGATTTGTTTCATCCCACTTATATCCAACAAACTCAGGATTGTATTTTTTGATTGCCTCCCATACCTGCTCAATGGCTTCGCAAAAATATTCTT
>JAZOMV010000056.1:0-50328 GCA_045654165.1 Christensenellaceae bacterium | reverse complement strand
GTCTGTCTGTCTGTCTGTCTGTCTGTCTGTCTGTCTGTCTGTCTGTCTGTCTGTCTGTCTGTCTGTCTGTCTGTCTGTCTGTCTGTCTGTCTGTCTGTCTGTCTGTCTGTCTGTCTGTCTGTAAAATTGTCGCAGACTTGGTATCAAATGTCAACAGTTTAACACGATAATATTCATATTGCTCACGTCTTTTTTCTATTTCTGCGGGCAACCCAATTTTCAAGTCTGAACACACCAATTCAAAGTTATCCAAAACATAAACTAACCTATTTTGAGCTTCGATTGTAGGAACGGGAACTCGATATTGCTCAAGCATCGGTCTGCGAATTGAAGTTACCGAAGAGTTGACCGCTGTTTTTTGAATATAATCAAAGAAAGTAGCTTTCATATAGTAATAAAAATATTTTGGATTAACATTGTTATCCGTTATTTTTATTCTATATGCTCTTTGATGCAATGCATATTTGCCTTTTATGTAGTGAAAAATCTTGCCTACACCTACACCATCTCCCGATGTAATTATTGCAGTTTCATCAAAATCATACGTATTTAATCTACGAACATCTTGTGACCTAACAAAGAAAGGATAATCACCTTCTTCTAACCCTTCATTAGTATTATGACTACCCGTGCCAATTTCGGCAATATCTTTTAATTCTACAACCTTAATATCTTCAAAAGTAAGTAATTTGTTGCGATAATAAGTATATTGCTCCTGCCGAGCTGCAAGCTCGGCTGCAAGCTCGGCTGCAAGCTCTTGCGATAACAGCGTGAACTTATCCAACACGCGAACAATTTCACGTTGTGCCGCCAGAGGCGGCAGCGGAATTTGAAACTTCGAAAATTCTTCTTTTGTAATTGTTTTTAAGGTAGAACCTCTTGCAAATTGTTTTTCTATGCCAAATTTTACTTCTAATTGATAAGCAAAATATTTTTTATCTATTTCTACTTTATAATCATCAAATATTGCTATTGTCCTATCTACATAACAATCATATTGAGCAATAGCAACTCTTCCAATAGTTCCTTGAATAGAAACCAATACTGTGCCTTTTTTTACAAAAATACTTTTAGGTTGTGCTATTTTTGAAATGGTTTGTTTAGTTTCTGACTTTAAATCCATTGAACCATCTTGCATATCTGCAACTTGAACAAAAGGCATAGCACCCTCTCCACCATAAAAAGCCGTATTTGTATATGGTTGAGGGAAAGAACCTCTTCTAAAGCCTACAATTTCAGACAAAGGCTTATATTCCACGCCGTTGGGACATAATTCTTGTAGTAATTTTTCTATTTCTAACATATTAGCCCTCTATTTCTGCAATAATCTTTGCAATCTCTGCCCTTAAAACATTTTCACGAGCAACGATTTCCTCAATCTCTTTATTGAGAACTTTAATATCTACTACCTGCTTTGTATCTTCCTTTTCAATATAAGTGCTTACGGAAAGATTATAAGCATTGTCAGCAATTTCGGAGTTTGGAACTAATCTAACCTTATAGTCAATATCCGTTCTATCAGTAAACATCTTCAAAATATTTTCAATATGATGTTCCCGAAGTTTATTATTGTTCGTTACCTTTTCACACTCGGTAGTAGCATCAATAAATAACGTTGCATTATCTTTCTTGGATTTCTTTAACACCATAATACAAGTAGCAATACTTGTGCCAAAGAAAAGGTTGTCAGGCAACTGAATAATACAATCTACATAGTTGTTGTCAATCAAATACTTACGGATTTTTTGTTCTGCGCCACCACGATAAAATATACCGGGGAAGCAAACAATAGCCGCTGTTCCGTTGGTAGAAAGCCAAGCCAAAGAGTGCATAATAAATGCCAAGTCTGCCTTTGATTTAGGAGCAAGCACACCTGCCGGAGCAAAACGTGTATCATTGATAAGCAAAGGGTTATCATCGCCCGCCCATTTCGTAGAATAAGGTGGATTAGAAACGATTGCTTCAAAAGGTTCTTCGTCCCAATGTGCGGGAGAAATAAGCGTATCTTCATTTGCGATATTGAACTTATCAAAATCTATATCGTGCAAGAACATATTGATACGGCAAAGGTTGTAGGTGGTAAGGTTGATTTCTTGACCGTAGAAGCCTTGACGAACGTTTTGTTTGCCAAGAACTTTTGCGAATTTCAAGAGAAGAGAACCCGAACCGCAAGCGGGGTCGTAAACTTTGTTTACTTGTGTTTTTCCTACTACGGTGAGTCTTGTTAAGAGTTCTGATACTTCTTGTGGAGTAAAGTATTCTCCACCACTTTTTCCTGCGTTCGATGCGTACATACCCATAAGGAACTCATAAGCATCACCGAAAGCATCAATGGTATTGTCTTTATAATCGCCAAGCTTCATATCGCCAATACCGTCAAGAAGTTTTACGAGCTTTTCGTTTCTCTTTGCAACGGTAGAACCGAGCTTGTTACTGTTTACGTCAATATCATCAAACAAGCCTTTGAAATCATCTTCACTAACAGTTCCTTGTGCAGACGTTTCAATAGCATTGAACACTTTTTCAAGTGTTTCGTTAAGGTTTTCGTCTTTGGGAGCTTTCTTTCTAACGTTTACGAAAAGTTGGCTCGGCAAAATGAAGAAGCCTTTGGTGTTTACCATATCCTCTCTTGCTTCTTCTGCTTCTGCATCAGATAAGTCCGCATAGTTAAAATCGGTGTTTCCTGCGGCGTGTTCGTCAGCATTTATGTAATTCGTGATATTTTCGGAAATGTAGCGATAGAACATAATACCCAAAACGTACTGTTTGAAGTCCCAACCGTCAACACTTCCACGAAGGTCGTTTGCGATGTTCCATATCGCTTTATGTAATTCTTCACGCTCTTGTTCTTTTCTGATGTCTGCCATTTTTATTCTCCTTCAACTATTTCCATAATGTCATCAAACGTACAGTTAAGTGCCTTGCATATCTTAACCAACGTATCAGACTTGACTGAATCACCTTTATTCATCTTGGTTAGAGTGTATGTACTCAAACCGGCTTTTTCAGCGAGTTCTTTTTTAGACATTTCCTTATCAATTAGAAGTTTCCATAGTTTTTTATAACTGACCATAACACACCTCGTTTAAGTTATGCCTATATTGTATCATATATAAATGAATTTTTCAATATAAAATGTAGTCGCAACTAAATTTTATCTTGTTTTTCTTTCAAATTAATAAAAGAGTGGAATGTCAAAACATCCCACTCTCTTCGTTAAAAGTCTATTTCTTCTTTCTCTTTGGCTTCTTCTAAAAAGGCTTTTACTGTTTCAACGGGAATAACGTAATTCATTAAACGCTCGTCGGTTCGTGAGCCTTTCACAACGCCAATAAGTTCTCCCTTGTTATCGAATACGGGACAACCTGAACTTCCTTGTGTAACCGGCGCTGAAATTAAAACGTAGTCAACATTACCGACTTTTCTATGTATATCACTAACAATACCTTCTACGATACACAAACCGTCACCTCTATTGTTTCCAATAGCGTAAACGGGTTCGCCCGGTGTCGTATCTTTATCAGAAAATACAACCGTTTCAACATCTTCGTCAAGGTCTATTTTGAGCAATGCTAAATCGTTTTCGGGATTTGCATAAATAAATTCCGCATCAAACTTATAGCCGTCAGCTCCACATTCGCCAAAAATGTCATCACTTATTCCAACAACGTTTCTATCTTCATCAAAGTCCATAACAACGTGAGCATTTGTCACGAAATATCCTTTAGAAGATACGAACATACCCGTTCCCACTTTTGAGCCTTCATCAGCACTTGCAAAGATAGCAACCGTATTTTTAATTGCTTTCTTATAAATTTCCGTTGCCGTGCTTTCGGTGCTTTCTTTAATAGGTTCACTTGTCGGCTCTTCGATTACTTCTTGAACCTCTTCAACCTTTTTAGCTTGCTCTTTTGCTAAAATCTTTTGATATTTATCATACTCAGAAAGACGAGCATCACAAGCAACGCATTGATAAACGTTAAAGACAAGTCCATCGTGTTCTTCTATATTAAGTTTTTTGAGTTCTCCTGCCCCACAAATAGGGCAGGATTTTATTTCGTATGACATATTTAACCTCAATAGTATTATTTAACTGAAATATTTAGTTGCTTGATGAAGATTTTCATTGCCATCTTCTATTATTATTGCTCTCCACTCTGCTTCAGTTCCAAGAAAATTTATAGTTTTCAGATTAGTACAACTATAAAATGACATATTACCAATTTCTTTAACACTGCTTGGGATTGTTACCTCTGTCAGAGTCGAACAAAGAGAAAAAGCACTCCAATTAATACTCTTTACATTAGCCGGAATAACTATTCTTGATAAATTTGAGCATCCTTCAAACAAACATCCCGCAATGTTTTCGATTCCCTCTGGCAATGTTATACTTACTATCTTTGTACAATAAGCAAAAGCGGCATATCCAATATCAACAACAAAGTCACTAATATTAACAACTTCTAAACGTGAACACCCAAAAAAAGCTTGCGCTCCAATTCGTTTTGTTCCATTAGCAATATAAACTGTTCTTAGATTTTTACATTCATAGAAAGCACTTGTTCCAATTTCAATTATGTTCGTAGGTATATCGATGCTTGATATTACATTACACTGAGAAAATGCTCCCCAACCAATAATTTTAGTTTCGTTCAAAATACTAAACTTAGTTGCATTTTTATTAATTACTTCTACTAAACAAAGATACGGATTAGATTCATTCCCTAAATATCTACCATTTGAATCTTCAGTATATTGCAATTTACAACATTCATATAACCAAAAGTCCCCAATGTGTTCTATTGAATTAGGTAAATTTATTTTTTCTAACAAAGAACATCCACTAAAGGCATTATGCCCAATTTCCTTAATTCCATCAGGTAATATTATTTCTACAACCCAAGTACAATCTTTGAACGCATTATCAGCTATTGATACAACTGCACCACCATTATATGATGCAGGAACTACAATAATTTGGTCAACACAATCGTCAGCACTCAAAACTGAATAAGTTCCATCTCCATTAGGGCTAATTTCTAATCCTTCTGAAGCTTGTCTTTGTTTCCATTTTACTGTTCCTCCGTATTGATTCCAATTTGCCGACCAACCACTTGGTTGTGAAATGAAGTCGCAAGAGATAATTGCTTTTGAACAATTCATAAAGCATAATTCCCCCACAAAGGATACCGAATTAGGAATGTTTATTGTTTCAAGATTATTACAAGAACTAAATGCTGATACACCTAAATATGTTAATGAATCCGGTAAAACAACGTCTTTAAGAGTTACACACAAACGAAATGCGTAATCGCCAATTGTTTTCAACTGATTGTTAAATGAAATATCATCTAAAACATCACACCCGTCAAAAGCACTTTCTCCAATGCTTTGCAGTTGATTACCCAAAACAACCCTTTTCAACAAGTCGCAATCCATAAAAGCATCTGCACCTATATTTTGAACATTATTATGGATTGTTACAGTAGTCAAACTTGCACAATCTCTAAATGCTGCCTGACCAATTAATTTTACAGTTGTTGGAATGATAATTTCTTTTAATTTTGTACATCCACTAAAAGCTGACTTCGCAATTTCTACTAATGTATTCGGTAAATCAATTGTTTCTAAATTTATACATTCGTAAAATGCTTGTTCACTTATTGCGGTAATTGATGTAGATGCGAGAGATATACTTTTTAATTTTGAACACCATTGAAAAGCACTACTACCAATATTAGTAATTGTTCCCTTAAAGGTTATACTTTCAATAGACGAGTTCAAAAAAGCACTACTATCAATAGTTGTTACAAGCTTTCCATTATACTTAGCAGGAATTACAATATTTTTTGCAGTACAACTGCTATCAAGCATATTAACTGAATACGTTCCATCATCGTTATTTGAATAAACTAACCCCTCAGTACCCTCACATCGAGTACACGAGCCATTAACAAAATTACAACCTGCTTTAATATAGACATCTTCTGTTTGCGAAATCCCTTGTGCATCTAAATAGTAGTGGTCACAAGCTGAACAATACCAATACTCAATATTATCTACCAACGAACAATCATTCGTGTCACTCGCCGGTCTATGTACTAAATTTGTATGTTGTGCATAATAATATCCATTGATGACTATATCTGAATTTCCAAGTGTGTATTCTTCCCATTCTGCACGATAACATTGTCTTGATGGCATAGCAGGTTCATTCAAAGTTGTGTCACCTTTAGTAAATGTTCTCGTCGCAAAAATGCTCCCATTTATCTTAAATGTTGCCGTGTAAGTTGTAGATGTACTTGAATTTGTAATCCATCTTGCATAATAGGTTTTAGAAGCTGTTGCTTTACATTTAGCCCCTTCGGGATATTCCCATTCCACGCCGTCTGATACAGAACTCCAACCAACAAATGTATATCCATCTCTAACAAACGTATTTGCCGGCATATCAATATACTCGTTACGCTCTACTGTAATAGAAGCAACATTTCCTGAACCGCCATTCGCATCAAAGGAAATTGTAACTTTATCTATTGGTTTTTCTTGAACATCCTCAAAATAAAACCACTCATACTGATAAGTAATAATATTTACAAGTCCTTCCGCTGAAACACCTTTAGTGCTTTGCAAAACACCACTGCTATTATAGGTATATTCAAGAATATATACTCCGTGATTTGAATGAGTGGTAGTTTCTTTAATAAGCAATCCATCAGAATTATATTCGTATTTTGTGCTTTCCGACATTGTATAATAATCGGATGAAGCATAAGACATTGTATCAATATTTCCATCTGTATTATACGTAAATGTGTAATTATCTATTGTTCCATCATACCAATTTATGACTTTTTTTATAATCTTACCATTTGAATTATATGTATATGTTACTGTGGTTATATTGTCATCATTATCAGTCCATATCTCTTTGGAAACAAATCCATTTGTTCCATATTCATAAGTATAATTGTATGTCCATTGATTTCCGTCGTCATTCTCGCCACTTTCTTTTGTTTTTTGACCATTTTCATCATAAGTATAATTATACCATTGAAACCAACCGTCGTAATCCCACGTTTCTTTTAACAAATAACCATTAGTGTCGTATTGATATTTTACTTGATAAATTTGTTCAGATTCTGCTACGGCAGTTTTTACGCTTGGTAAAAAGATAATTCTATCCAAAAGTTCTGCTACGTTTGAATAATCTCGTATTTCTTTCAAAAGAACGTAAGCTTCTTCGTATTTGCCCGCCTCAATTAAACCTAATGCAGTATTATACTTGTTTTCATTTTCGCTTGTTTCACTATTGTTTAATTCCGCTATTAAATAATAGCTAAAATGGTTTGTTGTGAAAGAGATTTTTCCATCCGCTATGGTTGACAACATCTTTTCACTTGCATCACCCACAATATAATACACAACTGCTTTTGTTGCATCTATATCACTTGGAATAGGCATAGTTACAAGCGCATTACCATCAATCGCAACAACTTTGTTGTTGTATTTCAACGTCAAATCAAACAAATGATAATTTTCTTTGTTGATATTTAATTGGTCAATAGCGTGTCGTTGTTGAACACCTGCACTTACTTCTTCAATTTCAAAAGTTGTTCCTTTGGGAACGTCATCGTCAGTCAAAACAATACTTGAATTAAACTGAGTATTCGTAACCGATGAAACAACCTCTCCTTGTGGTTGCTCGTTGTTTAATAAATTCGGGATAAGAATACACAATGTAATTACAAGAACAGTTGCAAATGCAATTAAAGTAGGAAGTATCTTTTTCTTTGATTTAATTTCCTTTTTAGGTTGTTCTTTGGGCTGTTCTTTAGGTTTATCTTCACCTTTAATAATCTTTTTTACAACAGCATCAAGGTCACTATAAAAGCTACGTTTTGTTGCATCAAAACATTGCCTTGAAGATAAGGTTTTAGGAAGGTCATTAGGAGAAAAGCCATCACACGCTACGAGAAGAGAGTTCGGCTTCTTTTCACCATTTTTAATGCGTTTCTCATACCTTGTCCACTCGTTTTTAAGCCAAGTAGAAGTTATGTATTCCGCTTTGCTTCCATAAACAAGCATAACTTTTGCCGTAGAAAGAGCATTGAAGATATAAGGCTCATACTTTTCGCCCGTTTTTCTTCTTAAACTTTCACGACTAAAGAACACTCTATAACCTTGCTCGGTTAAATGAATATAAAGGTCTTGAACAGCAATACTATCTTGCGTTCTATCAATACCATTAGGAATATCACTATCCTTATAGCAAAGGAAAATGTCATACGGCTTTTCCTTTTTTGCCTTTTCTACCCATTCCTGACGAACCTTTTCGATGTAGTCAGCTTGACGTTTATAGTATTCTCTTGTTTCTTCATCAGCCAAGTCAATAGCTTTTTTGTAATCTCTATCACTAATTACGCTTTCAATAGAAGTTGCGTAACACGTCGGGATTTTTCTACCATCAAAATCTTCTTCGTACTTTATACCATATTTAGAAAGCAAACGCCCCCAATAACCATTTGCGTTTTTAGGGTACTTTTCAATAATATCGGTATATTCTTTTTCCGCTTCGTCAAAGTCTGACATACGCAGTTTTTGGGCAGCATTATAGAGAAGAGTTACTTCTTCATTAGATAACTCTTCTTGTTTATAAGCACCGCAAGCCGGACAAAACCATCGTCCATTGCGATATTCATAATTCGCTCCACAAATGTTACATATATTTTGGTTCATTGTTCTTACGTATGTTCCTCAAACTTGAATTTCTCTATCTTTGTAATTAATTATTGTTTGCCATTGGTTTTCATTTTGAACAATTAAGTTGTATTTGTATAAGCTAAATCCAATCAGCTATTTGTTTTTACATATCATTATAAAGCCAATTATCACTATACCAATTACCACATACATTAGTCCCGGAACAAAAGCAAATACAAATATGGATGATATCCCTATTGCATTGACATACGAAATAATTCGTAGCGCCTTTGAAGCCGAAAATTCACCATCTCTTTTCCCATTTTCAATCATTGACCCTTCAACAATAAGAACTAAAGCAATAATAGCGGACAAGACTTCTATTACAGCAAAAACAGTAAATGTAGCTATACCTTCCTCTGTAATATAAAAACCACCAAACCCATCATTTATTGCAACGATTAACAAAATAAATAAAATCAAACTACAAACAAGACCTATTACACCGGCTCGCTTACTTTTTTTAGCTTTTTCAAGCAATTGTAGTTTAAGATTTTTTTGCTGTTCTTCTCGGTCTTTTTCAATTTTTAATTGTTCTTGACGTTTTTGCTCCTGCTTTTGAGCCTGTAAAACTAAACGTTCTTGCTCTTGTTCTTGTTTAATTCTCGCATTAAGTTCGGCTTCCGTTGTTATGTCAACCCACATCGCAGGACGCAAATAATCCTCATAACCACTTTCATCATCATTAGAGACAAATCCCCATACGGATATTTTATCGTCACTATAACGATTAGCCCCTAATGTTCTTGTTTTCCATTTTTTCCATTTAGAAGTTGATTTCTGCCCATCTTTGGAAATTGTTAAACAATTATCTCCACTATTCGCCCTATATTTTTTTACTTCATCTATACTTAACAAAAATATGTTATCGCTTGTATCTCTTTGCTTTACATATTTACTTTTTTTTATTCTTTCTCCATACTTATCTTTAGTATCTACACTTTCTTTGCAACCATTTGAAATAACCGTTTTGCAAATTCGCTTTTTTTCAGACAACGAAAAAGACGATTCGAAAAATTCTTTATTTAACCATTGTCTTGCTTGTGAAGAAGCCCATTTTAACTCATTAGGTAAAAACCTTCCATTGTCACAAATTTTATCTATGAGATACTCTGATAAAAGGAGTGCTTTGTTATCTTGAATCTCTAAAACTTTCCATTTGATTGCCGTAGAATAAAATCTGCCAATTTCAACTATATCACCCACTTTTGCAATCGGCAAACCTCTTTTTATTCTTGCTCCACAAGCAGAACATTCATATAAATAATTAAAATCATCTTTTGTAACTAATGTCCATTTATGCTTGTATCTACCATCAATAAAACAGTTTGTAGTTGGTTTTTCAAGTCCACAACGCTTACAAGTTGAAAAGTATCCACCCGAACCATTTTCATTTAATCGATATTCTGGCTCTCCCCAATCGTGATTAAGTGCAGGAATATCCTTTTCTTCTACAAAACCACACTCTTCACATTGACGAACTGATTTACCTTTCTTGGTGCAAGTAGGACGAATTTGTTCTATCCATTTCCCAAATGTGTGTCCTTTGGCGGGAATCGATTCTTTTTTTATGTCACCACAAACGGCACATACATATTCTTTATAACCATCTTCTAAACACGTGGGTTCTTTTGTGGATTTATATTCGTATTTATGTTCTGCTAATTTTGTGTAGTTGTCTTTATATTCATAACCACAACGGCACTTATGTAAAGTATATCCTCTTGCAATACACGTTGACGGAACTATCTCATCAACGTAAATATGCTCGTGTAAAGGACTGATTTTTACTTGTTTTTTAGGTTTTACTTCTTCTTTTTCTTCCTTTGAGAAAAGTTGCTTTAAGTAATTATCAATATCTACATAAAGCGTTTTAGATTTTCCATCTAAACATTGTTTAGAAGAAAGAACTTTGGGTAATTCGTTGGGAGAGAAGCCATCACAAACAACAAGCAAAGAGTTTTCTTTTTTCTCTCCACGTGCAATTTGTTTCAAGTATCTATGCCACTCATTTTTTACCCACGTAGAATTGATATATTCTACCGATGTGCCGTATAAAATCATTATTTTTGCTGTTTTTAAGGCGTTGAAAATGTACGGCTCATATTTTTCGCCAATTTTATCTCTTAAACTTTCTCTTGAATAAAAGACATTATACCCTTGACGTGCAAGGTGGTTGTAGAGTTCAAGAGCGTTGATTGAATCTCTTGTTCTTTCTATTCCATTAACGACGTCACTATCTTTATAAGAAATAAAAATTTCATACGGCGCTTCATCTTTCGCCATATCAATCCAAGTTTTTCTTACTCTTTCGATATAGTCCGCTTGTTCTTTATACCATTTTGCAATATCCGTAGGAGCATATTCTACTGCTTTTTTGAAGTCTTTATCGTCGAGAAAACTTTCAATAAAAGGGAAACAACACGTAGGAATCCACTTACCGTCAACATCTTCCTCCGTTTTAATTCCGTATCGTGAACATACGTATCCCCAATAAGCTTCGTGTTGTTTAGGGTATTTTTGAATAATATCTAAATATAATTCCTCTGCATCATCAAACTCTTGAACACGCAATTTTTGAGCAGCATTATAAAGAAGAGTAGCTTCTTCGTTAGACAACTCTTCTTGTTTATAAGCACCGCAAGCAGGGCATTTCCACTTGCCGTTTATATATTCATAATTCGCTCCACATATATTACAGATATTAGTCATTCTCTTTATTGATTATCCTTTAGTTCTTCTTTATATAAATCGACATTGTATTAAAGCCTTCATATTCTAACGAAACATAATAGTCATCACTATTATTTCCCCTAAAGTATGTATCTCCCTTGCTGTAATCAATTGTAAATCCTTTGTTCATACATTCGATTACATAAGCATCATAAGCTTCTTTTGTAATATTTAACACCGATACTGAGAAAGATGTATTATACTCGTATGAAATTTCGCCTTTATTTGATGTTGGTGTTGGCAGATATTTCATAATTTCAATATTTGCCCATACAATATCATTGTTTTTAACCGGAGCATACAAATAAATAGTATATTCATCACTATAATCGCTATAATGTATTCTCAATTTATATCCGATATTGTTATAAGCTTCGTATGAAAAAGATGTGTTTTCCGCATCAATTGTATAGCCAAATTCCTTACAACTTCCCACATAATTTTTATAGTCTTTTTCCGAAATATCACAAATATCAATGCATAAATAATCATCGGAATTAGATATAATTTCGCCATAAGTTTTAGCCGGCTCAGGCAAACACTCTGATAAGGTTACTTCTGACCATTCAAAAGACTCGCCACTTTGCAAGCCATCTAAACCGACATTTAACACACCATACGGGATAAAGAGAACGAACGCTAAAATTGCAGGAACTAACCTGAAATTTTTCTTCTTTTCTGTAATAACATTATTACCCATTAAGAAAGCAAGCGAAAAGAGAACAATCATAGCAGAAGCAACTATGCCCGCCAAGACTTTTTGATTATTAAAAGCCCCTATTGTCATAAATATCGAAATAACTATAAAAACAATTAGAACCTTCCTAAACTTGCTTTTTTTGAATATAGCTATTTCTTTTTCTTTTTCAGTTTTTTCCGCTTTGTCGTTTTCGTGTTTTATTTTCTCATATTCAAGTTTTTGTTTGCCTTGCTCTACCTCTTTGTATGCCTTTGTCCTGTCCTTTTCCACATCGGTGTAAGCTCTTGCACGAATCTCTTCAACCTTTTCATCTGTTGACTGATGAAATATCTCTGATGTAGAAAACTTTTTACCACAACCTAAACACGTAACGACACTATCGCCATCTAATAAATCTGAAGCAGAGAAATCTCCACCACATTCAGGGCAAGTCAGCGCTCTTGCACTCTTATTCTCCATACCTTTTCCTCTTAACTATATTACCCGTTTTCTTCACGCCACTCTTCAAGTTTTTGCAAATCCTTTTTCTGAACTGAACTCGTAAGTTTAGCAAGAACAGTATCAAAATCGGCTTGGGTAATTTCCTTTCTTTCTCCCGTAGCGGAACGCATAATAGAAACTTCTTGAACTTCGTCAAGCAAGTTGCCCATATCTGCTCCGTTAAAGTTTTCAGTTGCCGCAACGATAGCATCAATGTTAATATCGTATGCAATAGCAACCTTTCCTGCATTTCTTATCTTATCTAAACGAGAAGTTATCATATAACGACGTGCCGGTTCATCGGGCAAGCCCACATAAATTCTCGTTCCAAATCTACCCGGTCTTACGAAAGCGGGGTCTATTTCCCACGGCTTATTTGTAGCCGCAATAAGGAAAAGAATTTTTCCATCTTCTTTTCCGTAAGCATCAAGTCCTTGAATTTGACGGAGAAGTTCAGAGCGAATCTGCTTTGCGTGTTGCGCTCTCGTAGAAACGGGGCAAATACTTTCTATTTCATCGAAGAAGATTACAGCACACTTAAAACTGCGAGCTTCTTTGAATAGCGTGGTAATCGCCTTTTCTGAATTACCAATTCCACCAAGGACTAAATCGGAAGCACCGATAGAGCAGAATTTCGCACCTATCTCACGAGCAATAGCTGCCGCTATCATCGTTTTTCCCGTTCCGGGCGGGCCGTATAATAATAGTCCGCCCCCATTTTTTCTAACGTATCCTTCATATAATTCAGGATTAGAAAGTGGAAGCAAAACCTTACGAACAACAGCATCTTTTACATCTTCAAGCCCTGCAACATCATCAAAAGAAATACTTGGAAGTGTATCCCAATTAAACTGATATTCGGAAGAAATTTCTTCTTTTGTTTCTTCCTTAACCACCTTGTTTTTATCTATCATTTCTTTGATAATAGCAGTTCTTTCGTGTTCTGAAATAGGAGCTTTAATCTTTTCTCCCGTCAATAAATGATAAACTTCACAATGGTCGCCCGTTTCTCTTAAACTTTTCGCCGCATTAAGCATTTTTCTTGCTTTAACTTCCGCTTTTGCTTTATCTATCGGGCTTATTTTACTTATTTCGACAAGCCAAGTAGCCACATTAAGTAATTCTTCGCAAATCACTTTAACGTCTATAAAATTCTCAATATCATTGAGAATTTTTTCATATGTAGCATTACACTTGTCTTTTAAAAACTGTACACTCATATAGCCTTTATGCCTTATTCTACATTTTTACCGCTTCTATAAGCGATAAACTTTGCCATTTCCTCTTCTGAAATATGGTTGCGAACACTCGATAAAATCTTGTTGCAATCTTCACGAGTAATATTTTGTTTTACGCCAAGTTTAACTGAACGTTTATACGCTTCCAAACGAATTTTATCGCAAATCGCAACAATATCACCACCGCCATAGCCTTCAAGAGCCAAAGCAAGCTTTTGTAAATCTACGTCAGCCTCAAGGGGAAGTTTTCCCATAGCCTTATTTACCATAAATTCTCTTGCTTTTTGGTCGGGTACACCAACATAAATCTGCGTGTCGAAACGACCACCACGAAGCATTGCAGAATCCAATGCCCAAGGACGGTTAGTAGCGGCAATAAGCAACAACATTTTATTTGTATCTGATTTCTTAAAACCATCAACTTTAGTTAAGAAAGTCGCAACAAAACGAGCCATTTCAGCATCAACGCCACCCGTTCCATCACCACGTTTGCTTGCTACGGAATCAAATTCGTCGAAGAAAATAATGGCTTTCTCGTTCTTTTGAGCTTCCTCAAAAAGCTTATCAAGTTGCTTTGAACTATCGCCCATATACTTTGAAATTAAGTCTTGGCAATTTACCGCATAAAACGTTGCATTAACCTCTCCCGCTATTGCTCTTGCAATAAAGGTTTTTCCCGTTCCGGGTGGTCCATACAAAAGAATTTTACCGCCCGGTTTTATTCCAAACTCATTTGCTAGTTCAGGATTTTTCATAGGCTCTAACACGTGAAAGATAATTTGGTCTTTTACGTCATCGAGCCCTGCAACGTCAGCAAAAGTTATTCCACCGTCCGTTTTTTCAGAAGTGAACGATGGTGTTTCTTCCGCATTATTATTAGAACCCGCCGAAGCAACGGGTTCTTGTTTAACACATTTTGTTTTTGCAAACTCCAACATTTTTACAGCAAGTTTATGATATTCCATTTTAACATCATAAGTTGTAGATGTTACGGATATATTATTAGCCAAGTCTGCTGCTTTAAGAAACATTTCACGAGCTTCACTCATATTTCCCGTAGCATACAAATCCTTTGCTTGTTGATAAAAACTGTTGAAAGCTTCTATTTTTGGTGCATTGTTCACCATAAATACCACCTATTAAATTAATCTTTTCTTTTCGCTTTCGATTTCTGCACTAATATCTAAATCGCTTGAAATTCCTGCGGGCATTGTCTTTCCGGTCATTTTTGCACGTGCCGCATCAATCATAGGTCTGATGGCATCCATTTCAGCCGTGCTTCTTGCCTTATTTGCAGGATTAGAAGATTTCATAGCGCCCGACATAGCTTTGTTTGAGATTTTAATATCTCTCATATATCTTTGAACTTTAGCATTTGCTTTTTGAATCTTTCTAATATTAGGAAGGTTTGCTTTATTGCCCGCCATCTTATCTAAAGCACCCATAGCGGTAGCCATAGTAATTGCAATAGAATTAGAAACATTGATAATATCAAAGTTGGCTTTGGTTTGCATTAAGCTACTGATAACTTCATTAAGCTCGATTAAGGCATTACAAGCAACTTCGTAAGTTCCCATATCGCCATTGATTTCTGCTTCTGCCGCAATATGAGCATATTCCTCACGTTTAACCTTTAATTCCTTGATTTGGTCGTTGAAAATTTGAAGTTGTTCATCTCTCTCCATTTGAGCGATGATTTCCTTTTCTTGTTTAGTCTTAAAAAATGCCATTTTAATTATCCTCCTCCGTAACGGATTTTTCTTTTATTGATGTAGTAGCCGTTTCATCAAGGTCTAAATCGGCGTGACCTTCTTTTTCTCTCTTTTTTCGCATAAGCTCTGCTTTATATGCAAGCGCATCATCACTAACAACCGTACTCGAAGTAGAGAGTTCTGCAATTTTTGCATCAACAGTCTTTGTTCTATCACAAACCTCTTTAATGTCAGCTTGCATACGTTTAAGAATAAGTATTGCCTTATCAGGTTCAGAAAGAACCTTTTTAAGTTTAGCAATGTTCAACAATGCCTTTGCCTTACCAATTTCTTCTCCTGCAAAATCACTTGCTTCTACTATTTCAGAAGCATTTATATAGATTAAATCAAGCAAATTAAAGCACGTTGTATAATTTGATTTGCGAACAGTCAAAGAGTCAATCTTTGATTTGAGCGAAGAAATCTTCTTGTAAAGCTCATTTATTTTTCTTTCATTATCTTCTTTCAAGATAGCCGAATCTAATTCTTCAAGGTCTTTTTCAAAGCCAATAATATCTTTCTCAATTCTGCGAGCATTGGTAGTAAAACCTTCCTTGATTTCAGAAAGCTCTGCAAGTCTTGCATTAAGCTTGCGACGAGAGTGAGAAATCTTAGCTGCTTTTACTTCTTCTTCGGTAGGAACAGTGGTTGCCCCATCCAAAACGTCTCTCCACAAATTGATATTAAAATCTAATTCATCGGCAACATCTTGTATTCTATGTAACATATCTTGTTCTGAACTCTTTTTAAGTTCTTTTAAAAGGTCAAGAATAGTGTTTGCCAAAGCTCCGATATTTTCTTCGCCCGTACCAACCGTATTGCTCAAGGTTTCAACATCTGCTTTTAGTTCTTCAATTATACGTAAAACTGCATCTTGGTCTGCTTCCGTTGAAAATCTGCCTCGTTCAAGTCTATAAATAAAAGAATTTATTTCATTGACAACCTTTTCTTTTAATTGATTATTGTTCTTTATTGATGGAACGTATTTTTTTGCAAACATATTACTTTACCTCTCCGTTGTTTATTCTATTTCTTATCATTTCAAGGTCATCTTCATTGGCGTGAAACCCATCAACCGTCAAGGTTGCAATTTTAATGCCCATACTTGCAAATATCTTTTCATTTTGAAGATTTTCCATAAATCTATCTCTAAAATCAGATATAAGTGAACTCATTTCAAATACCGATGTAGAAGTTTTAGAGAAGTATTCCCCAAGAATAGGTGTTCCTATGGTTTTCAAGGTTGATATTGTTTTCTCTCTAATTTGCTCAATCGTAATAGATGAAACAGTAGGGAATGTTTGTATCAATTTTTCGTGGTCGGAAATCTCTATAGTGAATTTACCGTTTGCTCCAATACGATAAGCTTCTTTTAATCGTTCATTATTGACTTGGATATTTCCAAATCCCCAAGCAGACTGCGCTAAGGTTCTCTTTGCAATAAAAGCAACTTTTAGTTGTTTGCCGAGATATTCTTTTCCATAAGTCTTAACAACTTCCTTATCTATACAAGGTTCAATTCTAAATAGGGCTTTTTGGTCGATATAAGCAATCGCTTTGTATTGAGTCGGAACAGTAATTTTCGTTTTCTTTGTAATTACAACCGGCTCACTAATCTGAATTAAAATATCATCATTAACGATTTTAGGTTCTATTGCACTTTCTTTTTTACCAAACATTTTATTTACCCTCGCCCTTTTTAGTTTTTATAATCTGATGCAACTCTTCGATAACTGATTCATCAAGATTCCCATTTGTAATTTCAAATATCATCTGACGTTTCTTATCCGCAAGGTCGGTTAAATCAATTTTAACTCTATCACTTGATTCAGCCATTGCCTTACGTAGTTTCTCTTTGTCTTTTTCAGAAAGATTATATGCTTCTATCAACAACTTATCTATGTCAATGGGGATGTTTCTCTTTCCGTTCTCAATAGTTGATAAATACGATGGCGACATATTAAGTTTTCTTGCCATATCCCTTGCACTATCTCCGCTGTTTACACGGATTATTCGCAACAATTTACCAAATTCCGTTACCATATATGTTCTCCTTGTTTAATAACACCACTATTATACATCAAGTTTACAGTTTTGTCAACAAAATTTACAAGCACATTTGTCAACAGGGTTGACATTTTGTAAATTATTTTTACAACCTTGTCAATCGTCTTGCTCTTCTTTTTGTTTTTTCGGGATAAAGACATAAATAATAGCGCTAATAATTAAGCCACTAACTATAGATTTAATTACTATTTTATTTGTAATATCTTTTTCAACTTGTTTATAGTAAGTCACATCAATCATACCACTCGAAATGCCACTACATCTACTGCAAGCATAGTATCCTTCACTTCTTGCTTTATCTTTACCTATTGCTATTTTTGAAGAGTGCAAATACGAACAGTCTGAACTATGATAACAATCACCGTAATTTGTCACATAGACTCTTGCTTCTTCTACTGTATATGGTAAGCTTTCATAGGTTGGGTTTTTATCATTACCCCAAAATGAAACACCCATTATGACGGTTATCATCGCAAGAGAAATCATAAGATAAAGCCCTATTTTCTTAAATAAAGCCTTATGTTTTGACATTCAGCCACCCTCATCCGCTACATTTATTATTTGTTTGCTTTTGCTTGTAGCATAATCAAAAGCAATTTTTGTACCACTTTTTCCACTTGATGAATAACGTGATTTACTTACGTCAGGCTTATAATCTTCCTTATAGTAAAACACGCAGAAATCACTATCATCAATCATTTCCTTATTGCGCTCTACGTATGATGCTTTTCCTGCACGGGCGACACGTTCAGACATTTTCTCGCCCTCATAATCTTTCAACGTAACCTGTTCGTGAAGAACTTTGCTCCATTGTTCTTCCAATCGTTCTTTCTCTTCTTTCTTGACAACGTACTCACTACGACGATTGTAGTTTATCCTTTCTATATCGGGATATTTTTCTTGAAAATCAGTAACAATCTCGTGGCAAATATCATCAAAGGCGCTTCTACTCCCAAAGTGAAAAAACTTGACGTTCTCATTAACAATCAAGTTCTCTATTATTTTTTTCGTTCGGTTATACACTTCGCTCCTATCAGGAACATCTCTATGACCGATAAAACAACAGGTCTTTACTTGGATCCTTTTTTCCTTTCAATATATCCTACTACAAAGTAGGTAATTACACCTACCGCCAAAGCAGAAACACCTGCTATGACAATATACCAAACTAACTTATCCTTTTTGTTTTCTTCGTCTGCAAACTTACTCTTAGACGATTCTTCGCAACAATATATAGCGTAAAAAGAATCTTCGTTGCTTGTTGCCTTATACATATTACCCTCTTTATTTAGAGCGATATTACTTTCTATAACAAACGGAAATTCCTCCGACATCTTTATCGTATATTCTGTAGGGTATTGCGCCGTTTTCTTACGTTCAAACAAATGTATGTACGGCTCATACGTCGTATCTCGTTGAACTCTCGCTTTCTTGACATAGTTAATCGTCGATGACGTTGTTTCCATAGCAATACTAAACTTCAAAAAGTTAAGACGATAATTATGTATTGAGAAAAAGAAATCATCCAATGTTTCACTATTCTTTGTCTTGAGCAACCTATTCATTTCTGAATACAAAAACTCTTTTTCTATGTTCGATTCAACATAATATTCAGCCCAATCAGAATAATAATTGTCAACAAATTGCTTACACGTTACAGTTTCTTTTGTAAAAGTGGCATCTGATTCAACAAATTCCAACTCCCCGTTAATTGCAAAAATCACATATACATCCCCTGCTTTTGCGTTCGTTGTATAACTAATTTTCCCATCATTAAACAACGACTGAGTGCTATTGCTTGTCTGATAAATCATAGGCTGTTTATCGGCTTTTTTGTAGGTTATAGTTAATGAATCTTTTACCACATTAAACTTGTATAACGTTCCCGATATAGTATCATCTAATGCACTACCAAAACTGTCGTTTATTGCCTTTTCAATATCATTTTGTCCGAGATAATGATAAAGATTACTACCGTACAATAACTCAGTTTCAATCGCTGTTTCATTGACCTTAACTTCGATACTCGGTATATCATAAACAGGTGCGCTTATAGGCAAATAGAAGTCGTGAACACTTCCCTGCTCAGCAGTAACGTTGTACTGTAACTCTTCGATTATCTTATAATCTCCAACTGATGATATATCATAATTTACCATTTCTTTTTCTATTATATTGTCCTTTGTATATAATGAATAAGTTGGAAAATGCTCTTCGTATGAAGTAGCATTAGCCTGACTTGTATTCATTGGCAAGCCTACAAAAACAAAAGATGCAATTAGCAAAATGGAAAGCAATATTTTTTTCATAAACCACCTAAAAAACAAAAAGAGCCGATAGAAAAAGAGTATTCTTTTCTTCGGCTTCTATTGTTGTATTAAGTTCTTTGCAATAATAAGAATGCCGTCCTCTAACGAGAACGGCACCGCAGAAAATATACCTTCTCGTCAGTTGCTACACCTTGTTCACCTACACTACCCCTGATGGAATAGAAATAAATGTCGATTAGATATAATTCTACCTGAATTATATCCATCATAAAGGGTATTTAATTGTGTAGGTTGTGTTTTTAGGGAGTAATCCCAAGATGTAGCACTTCTATTATACTTGTTTTTAATAATTATGTCAATTTAAAACGTATGTACGAAAAAAACTTTCAAACAACTTTTTTTATAGCAGGCTGCAACAGTATTTTCATATTCCCACTTTTTTCCACATCCGTTTTTATAGATGCCCCACAACAAGAACACTTCATCACAACGCCCTCACAGCATCCAATTACTTCAATTAGTTTTTCCCCACATAAAGGGCAAGACACACTTATTTTTTTACTCATAAAATCTCCTTCTTTAATTTTTGGCACAGTAATTTTTGTCAACTTTTTGGCACAATTATAAAATAAAGACTATCTCTAATAATAAATTTTACGCATAAAACACGTAAAAATCCAAGTAAAACATACAAAAAACCTACATTTTCCATAGTATTCATATTATAAAATACGTTATCTAAAATCGTCTAATGCGTGATCGTCTGATTTTTTAGGCACGTCCCCCTCGCCCCAACGGTAAGTTTTTAGTTCTCTTATGAGATTTTGGCAATTTTTAAAGACGTACAGTTTTGGCCTGCCGTCTTTAACTTTCAAATATTGCTTTACCCGTTGTATCCCACTAAACAAATCTTTATTTACCGAGGGGTTTACTGCTATTTTGTTTTCATAGAACAGTTGACTAACGCTCTTTAGCGAGGATAGGGTTTTTTGGTTTGCCGCAGAATCTATAAATGCACTTATCATGCCGTTCTTATCTTTTTTCCAACCAAGTTTCGCACTTATTTCTCTTATCTTTTCGGCGTGATAACTTACGTCTTTCCCTGCTTCAAAATGCTCTGCAACCACGTAAACGTTTCCGTCGTAATCTACCGAATACCAATGGCAAGACAAGGGATTATTTAGCCCCGGGTCAATAGACAAAGTATCTTGCCACTCTTTCGGCAAAGGCACGGGGTCTATTACGTGAACGGTTTCGTCAAACTCCGGATACACCAACCCACACGCCGTTTTGAACCTGCCGTATCTACGGCTTTCTATTTGGTCTTCGGTCATAGTTTGCGTTAGCAACTCTATTTCTTCTTTATTAAGGTACGGGTTATCACCCCATTCCATAAACTCATACCACACTTCCGGATTATTTTTCGTGTTAAGATATATTTCGTCGTGTATAAAGGTTAAGCCTTTTAACGGCGTCATTGTTCCGAAAATTTCCCCACGCCTATCAAGAACTCTCATTCTACACTCGTCGTAAATATCTTTTGGGGGTTCTTCGTCAAACCACACGAAATCTAGCGAACTACCTTGAAACTTCTCTCTACCCTGATCGCACGACTTAAAGCCGATAGTCGATATTCCACCGAAAACGTTTTTTATCCGTATTTGATCTATCACGCCGTATTCGGGGCTTTCTTTTTTACCAGACAACATCACCACGTCTTCTATCCACGACGGATTTAGATATTTTAATATCTTTGCTTGCGCTACGTCTCGCTGAACTTGTTGAGATAGAGAAACCACCCACCCGAAAGTATCTTTTTTATTCTGTTTATATGGATGTATCCCCCGTGAAATATAAATGCTCTCTACTGCGCCACACTCAGTCTTTCCACTTCTGTTACCACCGAACACCCACCTATTCTTTTTATTGCATTTATGAAACGCCAACTGTTTTTGATGCTTTATTTCACCCGAATTGTATTTGGAAATATAATCTTCTTTTTTTCGCCGTTCTTGTTCTCGCTCGATTTCAAGAATACGCTCGATCAGTTCACGCATAGCCCCTCCTTTTGTGAAAGCACCTGCATTATATACCCGTTTTTTTATTTGTCAAGGGGTTTATGACACTTTTTGTTCGGGAAATTTAAAAAATTTTTTTATGGCTAAACATTATATATAAGAAGAAAAAAAGCGTTCAAGCCACCCGTCTATAAAAGACTAGCGACTTAAACGCTTTAAGTTGTTTTTTTATTCTTGCCGTTGCAAGTTGTTTGCTTTAATTTCCTTTTTCACTTTGTTTAGCACGAAGAAGAAAACTGAAACGAATATCAAAATAGTTATTACCCAAGTAATCGGCCAAGCTAGGTACATTGCTTGAATTGTTCCAAAATACGGGAAAACAAGTTTTAGGTATGTAATTCTAAGCACGCATCCACCGAATAGGCTTATTACCATTGAGATAAAAGATTTACCCATGCCTATTATGCAAAACTCTAATATATTCATTATCGCACATAACGAATACGCTATACCTAGCATTTGAAGTTTGACTTTTGCTACTGCTATTACGGGTGATTCGTTAGACAATAACCCCAAGAAGAAGTCTGCGCCAACTACTAATATCACGCCTATAATTAAAGCACCGAAGAAACCTATCCCCAAGCCACTCCAAATAGTCTTTTTTACTCTATTGTATTTACCTGCGCCGATATTTTGACTTATCATAGTCATACAACCTAAGGAAATTGCATGTCCGAAAGTATACCCCGTAGAATCTAATTGAGATGCAAGCGAAGAACCTGCAACCACGATTGAGCCAAACGAGTTTGCAGTTGCTTGCACTACGGTATTCGCCAAATCAAAGCACCCACTTTGAATACCCGTTGGTAAACCTATAACTAAAATCTTTTTTAGTTGTTCTGGATAAATTTTGAAATATTTTTTCTTTAGTTTTCCGTACCCGTCCGTTCTTAAAATAGCAATGAACGCAAGTAGACAGGCAACGCCGTTAGATGCAATGGTTGCGATTGCAACGCCTTGTACCGTTAAATTCAATACTGCTACGCAAAAAACGTTTAGACCTATATTGATACAACCTGCTACGGCTAGATATATTAGTGGTCGTTTTGAATCGCCTACTGCTCTTAACATTGACGCAGAAAAATTATACAACATTGTTATAGGTGCGCCTAGAAACATAATTCGTAAATAAACTATAGAGTCTTCTATAATGTTAGACGGGCAACCCATTAATTGCAAGAAAGTTCTAGAACCAAAAAGTCCCACTAGCGCAACTATTATTCCACTTATAATACCTACCCAAAACGCCGTGCCAACCGTTCTTGAACAGTTTTCTTCATCTTTAGCACCAACGTATCGTGAAAGCACTACGCCCGTGCCGGACGCTAAGCCGATAAACAGACAGTTTATAAGACTTACTAGTGAACCCGTTGCGCCAACTGCTGCTACTGCGTCGCCGTTAACCATTATGCTTAAAACAGCAATGTCTGCTGCATGAAAAAACCTAGTAAGCAAACTTGTTGCCGCTATAGGCAATGCAAAAAGCAAAAGCGTTTTAAAAATAGGCCCTTCCACCATTGCCCTTTGTCTAATTTTTTTCTTGAGTGCTTTATCCATTATCTTTTAATCCCTTCTCGTTGTTTAGGTGGCA
Organism: Christensenellaceae bacterium; assembly: GCA_045654165.1. Taxonomy (GTDB): domain Bacteria; phylum Bacillota; class Clostridia; order Christensenellales; family Borkfalkiaceae; genus UBA1259. Next base: position 26,657 of record JAZOMV010000056.1, on the reverse strand, counting down.
AATGCCCGGCTTGTATTTGTTTTGGTGGGATTTGTAACGGCATGCGTTTTTCTATCTTCTTGATAAGTGGGAAGAAGAAACAGCAGTACATAGCAATCGTTGCAACCCAGCTTATAGGCCAAGCAAGATAGAGCATAAATCTCTGTGGGTTAAGCAAGAATATCGTATTGAGCCAAAGTATTCTTAAACCACAAGCACCTATCAAACTTATTATCATTGCGTTTATTGACTTTCCAAGCGCACGTAAACTAAATGAGAAACATTCCATAATACCACACGTAAAATACGTAATCGACATAATGGAAAGCCTTATTTTAGCGTAAGATAAAACTTCGGGATCGTCAACGATAATTTGCAACAAGGGGTTAGATAAAAGCACAATGATCAATCCGACTGATATTTGAACGACTGATACTAACATAACAGAAAGCCAAAACGTTTTCTTTACTCTATCGATCCTACCTGCACCGTAGTTTTGCGAAACGAACGCCATACAAGATAATGCAATTGCATTGCCGACCATGTAAACCATATTGTCAAACTGGGCAGATGCAGTATTACCTGCGACCGTTGCCGTACCGAAAGCGTTAATATTAGACTGAATAAGCACGTTAGAGATATTAAAAAGCGCACCCTGAAGTCCTGATGGTAAGCCTATAAAGACTATATCTTTCAACTGCTTTTTATATATTTTAATGTATTTAAGCCTTAATTGCGAATACCCCTTACTCTTAAAGAGCGCAATTAAAGAAAGTATAACCGAAATAAATTGAGCAAAAACCGTTGCAATAGCAACCCCTTCTACCGTAAGGTTTAAGACAAGAATACAAAAGATATTTAATCCTACGTTTAACACTCCACCTATTAAAAGGTAAATAAGTGGACGGGTTGTATCCCCAACTGCACGAAGTATTGATGCGATAAAGTTATATAATAGCATTATAGGCGCACCGATAAAGTATATGGTCATATACCTTGTTGCGCCGTCTATAAGATCGGGCGTTGTTCCCATCCATTCTAAAAACCGTCTTGAACACAAAACCCCTAAAACGAGCAAGATTATTCCACTAAAGAGTGCAATGCAAATTGCCGTGCCGACGGCTCTATGCGCACCTTCTTCATCTTTTGCCCCCATTGCCCGTGAAACTACTACATTCGCACCAACCGAAAGCCCGATAAATAGTGCTAATATAAGGTTAATTAAAGAACCCGTAGAACCCACTGCACCAACAGCCTTTTCGTCAACAAGCATGCCTAAAACGGCAACGTCGGTAGCATTAAAAAGGACTTGCAGAAGATTAGTACAGATAAGTGGTATAGCATATTTAATCAGTTTTCCCAAAATTTTACCTTCGGTCATATTCATTTCATAATTTTTGGGCTGAACACGATGTTGCATAACTTTTCTCCTTGTTTTTAGCACAAAAAAGACGCCAACGGGAAAATTGTGGCGTCATAGTTTTACGTCAAAATTGCTGTATTTTCAAGTTTTTGTAAGTAGTAAATTTAATTTTATAGCCGTTTGTTTCTATTTCGTTAGAAACTTGTTGTAGTTGCCATTCAGGTCGCTCGTCTAAATTCTCAAAAAAGACTTCAGCTTGCCCGTCTGCATCTACCTTAGTAACTAATACTTCGCTACAATACGGCAAAAGCGTTTTATAAAGCCTTGCCCCACCGATAACGAATACTTGGTCTTCAGGGTATTTTTTTAGTTCTTGCTTTAACCCGTCTAAAGTATCGCAAACTATGCAGTCGTCTCGTTTAATGGTTGTGGATAAAACGACGTTGGTTCTATTTTTTAATGGGTTGCCGTTAGGAAAAGATTTTAAGGTATTACTACCCATAACCACAACCTTATTTAGCGTTGTGGCTCTAAAAAACTTCATATCTTCGGGTATTGAAAACAACAAATCGTTATTTTTGCCTATCCCCCATTTATTGTCAACTGCAACGATAGTTTTCATTAGATTGCAACCTCTATTTTATCTTCAAGCTTAGTGTAATTATAGTCTTCTAACTTAAAATCGTCTACTGTGAAATCGTAAAAATTCTTAACTTCGGGATTTATCCAAAACTTAGGTGCTGGATATTGTGGGTTTTCTAATATCTTTTTTACGATAGGTACGTGTCTATCGTAAATGTGCGCATCTGCTATTACGTGAACGAGTTCACCAACTTTAAGCCCTGAAACTTGCGCAAACATATGCATAAGCACGGCGTATTGAACAACGTTCCAGTTATTAGCCGTCAACACGTCGTTACTTCTTTGGTTAAGAATACCGTTAAGAGTATCGCCTGAAACGTTAAAAGTCATTGAATAAGCACAAGGATAAAGCCCCATTTCACTCAAATCTTGATGAACGTAGATATTAGTCATTATTCTTCTTGATTGAGGGTTATTCTTTAGGTCGAAAAGAACTCTATCAACTTGGTCGAATTCCCCTTCTTTATATTTATGTTTTACACCGAGTTGATAGCCGTACGCTTTGCCTATAGAACCGTTTTCGTCTGCCCAACTATCCCAAATATGACTATTTAAATCTTTTATATTGTTAGATTTTTTTTGCCATATCCAAAGTATTTCGTCTATTGCAGACTTAAACGCCGTACGACGCAAGGTCGTGATGGGAAATTCCTTAGATAAGTCGTATCTGTTTACTATACAGAATTTTTTTACGGTATGAGCAGGCGTTCCGTCGTGCCATACGGGGCGAACGTTTAATTCAGTATCCCAAAACCCGTTTTCTATTATTTCCGTACAAGTATCAATAAAAATTTTATCTGCTAAACTCATTTTATCCCCCTAAAATGCATCTTTACTTTGTTTTTTCCATCGTTTTGCTATAAACGATAGCACTATTTTCTTGGGTGCTAGTTTCATTATGAAATTAAGAAACTTATTAAAACCACCCGGTATATATTTTATCTTATTCTTTTTTACTGCTTTAAGCGATTTAATTGCAACAAATTCCGGCGTTTTTGCCGAAAGTTTGCCCCACAAACCCTGACCTTTTATGTCTTCTATTATATCTGGGCGTGTGTAAACCCCACCCGGTAACACCGTTGTTACTTTCACCCCGTCCTTTTTTAGTTCGTAGTGTAAAGAAGTAAAAAAATTCGTGAGCATTGCTTTAGTTGCGCTATACAATGCAAAATACGGCATGGGCGATTGCCCCGACATGCTTGACACCGTGAGTAATTCGCATTTTTCTTCTCTTAACCCAAGCAATGCGTGGGTTAAATGCACGGTCGCCTCACAGTTAACTCTTATCTGAAAAAGCACTTTTTCTTTGGTATATTCTAAAAAACCTTTCTGGATATCTACCCCTGCAACGTTTATGATAGAACTAAACTTTATCCCTTTAGCCGAAATATCGTCTATCATAAGAGTTCTAGAATTTTCACAAGTTAAATCACAAGCGAAAATTTCTATCTCTATCGGATAAGTTTTACCAACTTCTTCTTTAAGGGCTAAAAGTTTTTCTTGACTTCTACCCGTTAGGTAAAGATTATCTCCACGTTTAGCACAAGCATAGACAAAGGCTTTACCGATACCACCGGTTGCCCCACTAATAAAAACGTAAGCCATAATTATTTGGTTGTAAGCACTTTACTGCTTACCCCTTCTATCATTCCAAGTTTGCCCGAAAGCCCGTTTATCTTTTCAGGTGGGGCATCCATAACCACGCTTATTACGTTTACGTTTTTCTTTTTATAAGGAAGACCAAGCCTACCTATTACGTATTCGCCGAACTCGTGAAGAAGGGAATTTATTCTTTCTACGGCGTTTAAATCACTTACTATAATAGCGACTACGGCAATTTTATTTTCCATAATTTTCTCCTATCCGTTATATTTTATCATAAGCAAAATTTTTTAGCAATAAAAAACCCCTTTTTTTACGGCATCTTTTAATTTTTCCACTGCTTTTTTCTCTATTCTTGAAACGTACGATCTAGAAATCTTTAAAATCTTTGCAACTTCTCTTTGCGCATAGTTTTTTCCACCTTTTAGTCCGTATCTTAAACACAATATCGTGTATTCCCTTTGCGTTAAAACGCCTTTTATAAAATCTAAAAATTTATCTCTCTCTATTCCTTTATCTACTTCTACGAACACGGCGTCTTCCGAATCGTATAATAAATCCATTAATGTAAGTTCGTTTCCGTCTTTATCACTACCCACGGGGTCGGACAAAGAAACGTCGTTCTTGTGCTTTTTATTACTTCTAAGCAACATTAGAATTTCATTTTCTATACATCTTGCAGTATAGGTTGCTAACTGCGTGCCTTTGTCTAATTCGTAACTGTTTATCGCCTTTACTAGACCTATACTACCTACGGAAATTAAATCGTCGGTTTCGGCTGAGCCTTGATATTTTTTGGCTACGTGCACTACTAGTCGCATATTGTGATTGATCAGTTTCTCTTTTGCTTTTTGGTCGCCTTGTTTCATTTTTAGTATACATTGTTTTTCTTCTTCTGGGGGCAATGGTTTTGGGAAAGACGCTCCGTTAAATATACTACCCGTAAAGAATATTATTTTGCCGAGTATAAACAAGATTTTTTCTAAAAACATACACCTGCTCCTTTTGGTTTTTTATTAACTTATGATGGTTTTTACCTTAAAAAGCACGTCCGATAAAAATTTTTTATTCAATAAGTGTCATAACCCCCTTGACAAATGAATTTTTGGGTATATAATGCCCTAGACGCTTGGAAAAAATTAAAGGAGGTGCTTATGTTTATACAAAGTTATCATAATTTTCACGATTTTTATAAAAGGCTTTCTACTATCGATAAAACTGATAAACGGCTTATAGACACACTTCCTTAAAGAAGGTGATTTATGAATTTTGTTTATTTGAAAGATTTTTTCGCAAACTATTCTTTACCGACTTGCGTTATCGCAATAATCGTTTCGGTTATAACTTTTCTTTACGACAAGTTTTTGAGTGAAAAATTGCCTATAACAATAAGGACTTACGCACCGTTTGCGCTATGCGTGATTTTCTATTTTTGCTACGATATGATTTTTCTTACTAAAACTTTTACCTTTAGAGAAACTGCCTTTTACGCAGGTATTTTAGCAGGCTCGCTTTCGGCTGTTATATTGAGTTCCATAAATAGAATTAGTCGTGGTAAGCCGTTATCTTTATCTGCTACGGCTTTAATTATCGAAAGTATTATTAGTGGGCACGTTGCAGAAGATAAACTAATGAATACCGTTTTAGAAATTGAAAAGATTGTAAAAAAAGACGATTGCACGCACGAACAAATAGTTACGGTGTTAAAAGGTCAATCGGTAGACGGTAACGACGAACGGTTTGTAAATCTTTCTAAACTTATCATCTCAGCAGTTAAAACGACTGCTAACGACTGAGTTAACGGCGAAGAATTTTCTTCGCCGTTTTTTTGTTATTGTATAAATTTTTTTAGATAAACAATACTAAATTTATGAATTTGACTACCAACCTATCAGAAAACGAGAAAAAAATTAAAGACCGTTTGCAGTCTGACGATATATCTTTCTTACAAATGAAGATCGGCGAAAATCAAGCCGTGCTTATCTTTGCTAACGAATTAGTTTCTAAAGAAGATCTAGGCGAACTTATTATGCGCCCGGCTTCTAAATGGGTGGGGAAAATTGACAAATCCCAACTTTTTGAACTTTTTTTAAGCCCTGAAAAAACCGAAATTACTACGGTTGATAAAGTTTTAAGCGAAGTTTTGAACGGAAACGCAGTAGTTATCATAAACGAATTTAACTTTGCACTTTCGTTCGGGCTAAAAAAATTTGAAAAACGTGCTATTACCGAACCCCCTACTTCTACCGTTATTAAAGGGCCAAGAGAAGGGTTCGTTGAAAGTCTACCCGTAAATATAAGTCTTATGAGAAGACGCATTAAGTCGCCCGATCTAAAATTTATCAACGTCGTAGTTGGTAAATATTCTAAGACGCAGATTGTAATTTGCTACGTTAAGGGTATTGCTAGCCAAAAACTTGTTAGAAAAATCCAAACCAAACTTTCTAAAATATCTTGCGACGCAATACTTGATTCGTCGTACGTTTCAAAGTTTCTTACGGGTAAGCGTACTTCTATATTTAAACAAGTGGGAAACACGGAAAAACCGGATATTCTCTCTGCTAAAATTTTAGAAGGTAGGGTTGCCATTTTAGTTGACGGTTCGCCTATCGCATTGACCGTGCCGTATTTATTAGTAGAAGATTTTCAAAGTTCTAGCGACTACTATAACGCCACCGAAAGCGCAAACGTTGCAAGGTTTTTAAGGGTGTTTTCCGTGTCTATCGCCCTGCTATTACCTGCCGTTTTTCTTGCATCTGAATTATTCCACTTGCAACTTATTCCGTTAAGTTTTTTATTAACCATAGTTAACAGTATAAAAGGCATACCTTTATCGCCAAGTTACGAGATGTTTTTCACTTTGCTCATATTTGAAATTCTAAACGAAGCAAGCGTGCGTATGCCCAAATACGTGGGCATGGTGGTTTCTATCGTAGGTGGTTTGGTTCTTGGCGAAACTGCCGTTACTGCAGGGATTATTTCTGCGCCGACACTTATGATCGTTGCCTTTTCGGGTATATGCTTATACACCGTGCCTGAATTAGAGCAAACCTTTGCTATTTTAAGATTAATTTTTCTGTTGATCGCAGGTAGTTTTGGAATATACGGGACTTTGGTTTTAATTGCACTTTTAATAGTATATTTATGCACTTTTGAAAGTTTCGGCACGCCTGTTTTAGCACCTTTTTCCCCCTTGATTAAATCCGACCTTAAAGACGGGTTTTACAAAGGCTTTTTAGAAGAAATGCAGTATAGACCACAATCGTTAAAGAACGAGAACAAAAGACGATTAAAAATCAACCGATAAGGAGTTATTATGACCTATCAACTTAAACCAAGACAAATTTGTCTTTTCTTTATTGCTTTTTTGCCTATTTTGAAAATATTTATGATGCCTAGCGTGGTTAGTTCTATATCTAACGAGGACGCTTGGATTTCTACGGTTATAAACTGCCTTTTAGATCTTTTAACCTTGTCGGTTTTGCTTCATGCTAGCAAACTTATTAACAAACCTTTCTTTTTAATGCTAGAAGAAACTTTTGGAAAAACGGGTGCAAAAATTATTGCTTTTTTGTATTTTCTATTCTTTACTATAAAAGCGATATTGCCTATTAACGAACAAAAAGACTACGTGGAATTTACCCTTTACACGCTAATTTCAACTACTTTTTATTTCTTCCCTTTCTTTATTTTAGCCTTTTACCTTTGCACGAAGCGACTAAGGGCTTTGGGTAGAGTTGCTGAAATTTGTTGGGTTTTTACCCTATTAGGGTTTATTATCCTTATTGCGCTTTCGGTATCAAACGCAGATTTTTCGGCTATTCTTCCCGTTGGGGCTAACGGTGGAAAAAGAATTTTTCAAGGCAGTTTGTCTACATTGTCTTGGTTTGGCGACGCCGTTTACTTTTTGTTTTTTATCGGCAATTTTAATCAAGGCAAAAAAGACGGGATAAAAATCTTTTGTTCTTACCTATTAGGCTCTGTTATGGTCGTGTTGTTCATGATCGTTTTTTACTCTGTGTTCACTTCAATAGCGCATAGACAACGGTTTGCTTTGACGGAAATTTCTAAATATACTACAGTTATTAATAATACGGGTAGGTTTGATTATTTGGGGATTTTGATGATACTTTTATCTTGCATTTTCTCTATAACCCTGCCGATATATTTTGCAACTTATAATCTGAACTATATTTTCAATTTCAAAAAGAGATGGTTTGCCCCTTTAATTAGCGTGGGAATACAATTATTGCTTGCAATATTCCTTTCGGAATTTTTATGGACTTTACAACAAACGATTATAAACTTTTTCGCTATTCCCTTTTTAATAATGCAAAATTTGTTACCGATTTTTATCGTAATTACTTTCAAAAGGAGAAACAAACTTGAAACTCAAACGTGCTAAATTTATTATGCTTGCTTTAATAGGTGTTTTCGTCTTTTTCTTTTCAAGCGATTTTGGGCTTATAGACGTGGAAAAAACGGCTATAATAACAGGGTTAGCCATCGATAAAGACGGAACTGATTATAAAATAAGCGCACAAGTTGCCGTACCTGAAGCCACCGACGTTAATTCTGAAAATCAAAAAGCGCTAATAAGTGGTAAAGGCTCTACGGTAGGTGCTGCTATAAAAAATCTTGGAGATATTTCAGGGTGGTATCCTAAACTTTCTTTTTGCAACTTAATAATCGTTGGCAATTCTTTTGCCGATACGAACGTTATTAAAATATTAGATTACTTTGCAAAAACGCTTAGAATACAAGATTCGGCATTGGTTATTATGGCTGAAGATAAAGCCGAAGACGTGCTCTCTGCATCTACCCCACTTGATAACATTGCGTCTTTCGCTATACAAAAGGTATTATTAAAAACACCTGGTTTTGATAGAGATATTGCATCAACCGACATAAAAACATTTTGTTCAGGACATTATTCAAGAACTTCTTCGGCGTATATGCCGATAATGAAAATAATCAAGTTGGAAAATTCTTCGGAAAATAGTGGCTCTGGGGGAAATAGTTCAAGTTCGCAATCTCAACCGGCGACTAAAACTTCGGGAAAAAATCTTTTGTTCGGAAAAACCACAGCGCTTTTTAAAGACGGGAAAAAAGTTGGGGAACTTGACCCCGTTTTAACCCTTGCTTTCAATGCTATAACAACTTCTATTCAAGGCACGACTATTCCCATTGACGACGTGCCGTATAAAGACGGGCAAACTTGCAACTATTTATTGAAAGTGATGCGTTCTACACCTAAGGTTAAACTAAAAGCCGACGAGCAAGGGTTAACTCTTAAAATTTGCCTTAATATTTTTTGCAAAATTAGCGATCAAAACGCACAAGATTCCGACCATACTCTTTCGGAAAACTCGCCTATCCCACAACCATTAAAGGAAAAAGCCGAACTTAATCTTAAAGAAAGTATTTTAGAATTAATTGAAACTATAAAACAAACGGAGTGCGACTTTTTGGGAATAAAAGAAAAACTGTACCGTTTCAATTACGAAAGGTACAGTAAATATAAAGATAATTATTTGCAAAAATTAGATACGGAAATAAAAGTTTCCGTTAACTGTCAACGTTAGTCGAACATATCGCACGCAATCGTTTCACCCTTTGCGTCAACTATGTATTCGCCTACAACTGATAACGCTTTTATCATTTCGGGTTTTGTAAAATTTATGCCGTTAATACGGTTAACTAACCCCTCTATATCGGCTTTGCAGAAGAAATCGCCTTTAATCTGGGTGTTTTCCACTACACCGTTTACTGTGTCAAAAGTGATTTTTATAATACCAAAATCATACTTTTTTTCAAAAGTATTGCTACCCTTGGGGGAATTGCCTATATTCCACGCATAATCCGAATATTTATTAGCCATGAGCGTATTTATTTTGTCAAGGTCGGTTTTAGACAATTCATACGACACGGAAGATTGCAAAAACTTTTGGGCAAGACCATTTTTAAATTCAGTTATATCCATACCGTTTTTAAGGCAATCTTTAATTTTAGCAACCCTTGACCTAACCGATTTTATGCCTTTGCTTTGCATTTTGAGTTTGTTGGGGTTTAACGCTTTCTCTAACACCGTCAAGTCGGTATCAAAAAGTAAAGTGCCGTGATGCATTACCCTACCGTTATATACGGTTTGGGCGTTGCCTGAAATCTTTTTTCCATCCACTAATATATCGTTTCTGCCCGAAAATTCAGCGTTTACACCGAGAGTTGCAAGATACTCTATTACGGGGGTGGAAAACTTTTTATAAAGATTTTCCCCTTCTACGTAAGGAGCAATAACGGTATAACATAAATTGTTAAGGTCGTGATAAACTGCGCCACCACCCGTAAGGCGACGCACTACTTTAATGCCGTTTTCTTGAACGAAAGATAAATTTACTTCTTCAATGGCATTTTGATTAACCCCGACGATAACCGACGGAGCGTTAATCCACAGATAGATATAATATCCATCAGTTTGCTTTAATAAATATTCTTCACTAGCCAAATTAAAATACGGATCGTGATTATCGTGTGTTATAAACTTAAAATCGTACATAATTAAAATTTGCGGGGGCTAATTGTAGCCCCCGTTTTTGTTTTTGTGGGATTATACACCCTTCTTTGCTTTACGGATAAATTCTGCGTCTGACGTGTTAATCGTGCTAACGTGTCCTTTAAGTGGTAAAATCTTATCGTTGATGTTGTCGATAATCCAGTTTGCTTGTGGGAAGAATTCAGCGTCGAATTCAAACGGAGGAGTAATCCAGTTTTGAGCGCCACATACAACTGCAGGTGCATCGAGATAATCGAAGCAAAGTTCAGTAATGTTTCTTGCCATATCGTTAAGGATTGAACCTCTAGTACAAGCATCAGAAGCAAGGATAATTCTACCCGTCTTCTTAACTGATTCAACAACTTTTTCGTAGTTGAAAGGAACGATACTTCTTGCGTCGATAATTTCTGCTTCTACGCCGTATTTTTCAGAAAGTATCTTAGCAGCTTCAGTAGCCTTGTAAAGGGTTGCACCGATAGTAAGAATAGTGATATCGCTACCAACTCTCTTAATATCTGGTTCGCCGAGAGGAATTTCATAATAACCTTCGGGTACACCGGTCTTAACGAATTCTTCACCCTTGTCGTAAATTCTTTGGCTTTCAAAGAAGATTACAGGGTCAGTACCGTTAAGAGCAGAGTTCATTAAGCCCTTAGCGTCGTAAGGTGTTGCAGGGAAACAAACTTTAAGTCCTGGAACGTGTGCAGGAAGAGCAACCCAGTCTTGTGAGTGTTGAGCACCGTATTTAGCACCAACAGAAACACGAAGAACTACGGGCATCTTCAAGATACCAGAAGACATTGCTTGCCATTTTGCAAGTTGGTTAAAGATTTCGTCGCCTGCTCTACCCATAAAGTCAGCGTACATAAGTTCAATGATTACTCTACCACCACAAAGGCCGTAACCTACTGCAGAAGAAACGATTGCTGCTTCTGAAATCGGTGAGTTGAATAATCTGTGATAAGGAAGCGCTTCGGTAAGTCCTTTATAAACTGCGAACGCACCACCCCAGTCTCTTACGTCTTCGCCGTAAGCAGTAAGGGTTGGGTCTTTATAATACTTATCAATGATTGCTTCAAACAAGCCGTCACGGATATTGTATCTCTTCATGTTAGAAACTTGGTTACCCTTTTCGTCAAATGCATAACGAACTTTGCCTGCGATTTGTTTTACTCTGGGGTTTTCTTCCATAGGCATCTTAACGTCTCTGCCTACTTCAACAGGTCTGTCGCCCATGCTTTCAACCTTGCCGTTAGAGAACATAAGGTTTTCAACGTAGTAAGGATCTTTTCTGAAATCAAGATATGGAGATTCAACGGGATCAGAAGCAAGTTTACAAAGTTTAAGCATTCTTTCTTTGATACTACCAACGATATCGTCAAACTTACCATCGCTTTCGATCTTAGCATCAACAAGCGCTTTTCTGTAAGTAATCATTGGGTCGTATTGTCTCCAGTTTTCAACTTCTTCAGGCGTTCTGTAACTCATAGCGTCTGACGGAGAGTGACCACCGTAACGATAGGTTACAACGTCGAGAAGAACAGGACCGTCGCCATCTACTAAGATCTTCTTCTTTCTCTTCATTGCGTCAATTACTGCAAGTGGGTTAAAGCCGTCTACTCTTTCAGCATGAAGTTGAGTTGGAGAAATACCAGCGCCAAGACGAGCCAAGAAATCGTAAGCCATCGTTTCGCCTCTGGTTTGTCCACCCATACCGTAACCGTTGTTGAAGAAGTTGAATAAGATGGGAAGACCACCTTTCTTTTCCCAAAGTTGACGAAGTTGGTCCATAGATGCAAAGTTCATAGATTCGTAAACAACACCACAACCTACAGCGCCGTCACCTACGTTAGAGATAACGATACCGGGCTTGTCGTTTACTTTCTTATAAAGAGCAGCACCAAGTGCTACGGGGGCAGCACCACCTACCAACGCATTGTTGGGGTAAATACCGAACGGTAAGAAGAATACGTGCATTGAACCACCCATACCTCTGTGGAAACCTGTTCTACGAGCGGAAATTTCACTCATAAATCCATAGAGAAGGAAGTCAACTGCCAAGTCTTTTACGTTACCGGTTTTGTTGAGTTTTTCTACAGGGGCAAGAGTTTCGCCACCCATAAAATCTTTCATGATTTGATAAAGAGTATTATCATCTAATTTGTTGATTGATGCAAGACCTCTTGCAAGCACTTCGCTGTGTGAACGGTGTGAACCAAAGGTCATATCGTCCATATCCAAGATATATGCTTGACCAACGGCTGCTGCTTCTTGACCGATAGAAAGGTGTGCAGGACCTGGATAGTTAGTCTTGAAACCTTGATATTCTTGTTTAATCTTGATATCGTTGATCATGCTTTCAAATTCTCTAAGCGTTGCGATATCGTTATAAATACGAACGAAATCTGCTTTAGAGAAATTGTCTTTTTCGTCTTTAATAGACTTATTGTACACGTTTACAGGGATATCCGTAAACTGAATTTTCCCTGGAGCCCTTATAAAAGTAGGGTCAATTACCTGAATTTTTGGCATTTTTATATCTCCTTATTATTTTTATCTAATTAAATTTGAAAGATTGCTTCTCTTACGATTTCGCAAACGGTTGGGTGTGGGAATACTAACTTTTTGATATTTTCAATATCAACTTCTAAGTCTATCATTGCTGATACGCTTACGATATATTCGCCTGCATAACTACCGATAATGTGTGCACCGATAAGAGTGTTAGTCTTTTTATTTATAACGATTTTGCAAATACCGTTAAGGTCTGTGTTTTCTGCGATATATCTGCCTGAGAAAGTCATAGGAATAGAAACTTCTTTTGCATCTAAGCCCTTTTCTTTTGCAGATTCTAACGTTTCGCCAACCGAACCGATTTCGGGGTTGGTGTAGATAACTGAAGGAATTACGTTGTAACGCATACGGTCTTTTTTACCCGTAATGTTATTGATTGCAACTTCTGCTTCTCTATAAGCCGTGTGAGCAAGCATAACTTTAGCGTTAACGTCCCCTACTGCGTAAACGTTTGCAACGTTAGTTCTCATCATATCGTCGGTAACGATTGCGCCTCTTTCAAGGTTTACGCCGATATTTTCTAAGCCGTAGCCTTGAGTAACTGCACGACGACCGATTGAGCAAAGAATTTTATCTGCTGAAACCTTTTCGGTCTTGCCGTCTTTTTCATAGATAACGCCGTCCTTTTCAACAGCAGTAACCTTTGCACCAAGTTTGAATTCGATACCTTTCTTTTCAAGGCTCTTTTGAAGAATTGCTGAAATTTCCTTTTCGGTAGGTCCTGCAATCTTATTGAGCATTTCAACAACGGTAACTTTTGAACCAACTGACGAAAAGTAACTTGCCATTTCAAGACCGATAACGCCACCACCGATTACTACTAATTCTTTGGGGATTTCGGTTAAATCAAGAACTTCTCTATTCGTCATTACAACCCCTGCTTCGAGATTTTCACGAAGACCTGGAATCGGGGGAACTACAGGCATAGAACCCGTAGCGATAACAAGACGCTTAGCAATAAACTTTTCTTCGCCAGCCTTGATGATGAAACCTTCTTCAGTTTTACCTTCGATAAAACCTTCGGTTTCTTTCATAACGACGTGGTTTCTCTTGAGTTGTGCTTTAACGCCTGAAACGAGCATTTTAACAACGCCGTTCTTTCTTTCAACAACGAACTTTTGGTCAACGGTTGCCTTACCTACGCCGTTTACGCCGTATGCGCTTGCGTGGTTAGCGTAATCGAAAACCTTTGCAGAGTTAAGGAAAGTTTTGCTTGGAACGCAACCTTCGTTAAGGCAAACGCCACCAAACGATCTCTTTTCAATAACCATTGTCTTTAATCCTGCGTGACCTGCACGTTCTGCGGCAAGGTAGCCACCCGGGCCACCACCGATAACGATAATATCAAAAATTTCCATATTTACACTCCTTTAGATTGAACCAGCCATAAGATTTACGCTGAAGTTTTCAAGATATTCTTTAAGATCTTTCAAGAATCTTGATGCAGGTGCACCGTCAAGCGCTCTATGGTCGTAAGAAAGTGAAAGTGCCATTGCAGTATAAGGAATAATTTCACCGTCTTTGCCAAGTTTAATTCTCGTTTCCAAAGTATTTACACCAAGAATACCCGTTTGTGGTGGGTTAACTACGGGGGTGAAACTTTCAATACCCATAGTACCTACGTTACTGATAGTGAAACTACCACCTGTAAGAAGTGACGGATCAAGTTTGCCGTCAATAGCGTCTTGGGAAAGTTTCTTTGACTTAACTGCGATTTCAGAAAGAGTCATAGTATCTGCACCGAAAAGCGTGGGAACTAAAAGTCCTCTGGGCGTATCGGTTGCAATACCCATATTAACGTGTTCAAAATAACGCATAGTATCGCCGTTGATAAGATGTGCGTTGAGATCTCTGTGTTTCTTAAGCACTCTTGAAACTGCGTATACTATAATATTGTTTATAGTGATAGGTGGAAGTTTTAATACTTCTGCATTGTCTTTCAAGAACTTTCTGAAGTTCATAACGTTGGTGCAATCGAAAGAAATGGTGTGTGTAAGTTGAGCCATAGTTGACAAACTCAATACCATGTTCTTTGCAATAACCTTTCTGATGTTGGACATCTTTTCGTCCTTGAAAGCCTTGAAATCAGCACTTGCAACGGGAGCAGCAACAGGTGCTTCAGCCTTAGCAGGTGCAGCAACGGGTGCTTCTTCAACTGCCTTAGGAGCAATGCTTGCTTCTCTAACGTCACGTTCAATAATTCTGCCGTTAGGACCTGTGCCTACTGCAGCCTTAAGATCAACGCCAAGTTTTTCTGCAAGGTTCTTTGCTCTAGGACTTGCAAAAATCTTACCGTCTGCGTTTGCAGTTGCAACGGGTGCTGCCGCAACGGGTACTTCTGCTTTTGCTTCTACCTTAATTTCTTCTGCAACAACGGGTGCTGCTGAAGCGTTTGGTGAATAGCAAGATGCGTCTTCACCGTGAGGACCTACTGCACAAACGTTAGAAAGAACAACTACTTCGTCCCCTTCTTCACAGAAAAGAGCAAGAACTTCGCCTTCTACTTCTGCTTGATAATCAAAAGATGATTTATCAGTTTCATAAGAGAACATAACGTCGCCAACTTTTACTGCGTCGCCAACTTTCACGTTCCATTTGGTAAGGATACAACTTTCTACCGTAATACCTGCTTTAGGCATTGCTACGGGGGTAACCTTAGGATTGAGAGCAACGGGAGCGGCTGAAGGTGCTGCTACGGGCGCAGCGTCAACCTTAACTTCCTGTGCTACGGGTGCAGGTGCTGCACCGTTGGGAGAGAGCGCAGATGCGTCTTCCCCTGCCTTACCGAGAGCGCAAACGTTTGTAAGAACGGGAACTTCGTCGCCTTCTTCACAGAAAAGAGCAAGTACCACGCCGTCTGCTTCTGCTTGATAATCGAAAGCAGATTTATCGGTTTCGTAAGAGAACATAACGTCGCCAACCTTTACGGTATCGCCAACTTTTACGTTCCATTTGGTAAGAATACAACTTTCTACCGTAATGCCTGCTTTAGGCATTGTTACCGGAATAGCCATAAATTTTCTCCTTGTATATTTTTAGATGTTTTATTTTAGATTTTCTTTGCGTTTGCAAGCAAGTATTTTTCTGCTTCGTCAGACCAAATACCGTTGTTTCTTGCGCAGATGTCAGCGAGATCTGCAAAGAACTTATCGGTTTTACCGAGTTCTGCAAAATCTGCAATAGCCGTCATAGGCATTGAAACGTGAGTGTAAACGAGTTTCTTTGCGCCCTTGATGTTGGGAAGATTAAGCGTGGTATCAACTACGCTATCAAGACCACCTACGTGTGAAATCATAATAGACGGATCGATTTTGCCTTCACCAGCAAGTTTAAGTGCTTCACGAAGATCGTTGGTATTACCACCAGAAGTACCGGTAATTCTATGGAACGCATAGTGTACGTCGTAGAAATTGAATTTTGCAGAGAAATCGGTTTTGGTAGGACCAGCGAAGAAGTTAAGACAACCGTTTTCGCCTAAGAGTGCATCGCCTTGTTCAACGAGTGCTGCAACGGGTGCGTATACGAACACGTCGTCATAACCCTTACCACCGTTAAGTTCTTTCATATAAGCAACGGGATCTTCAATAGTAGCAGTATTAACGTAAACGAGTTTAACGCCGTTCTTTGCTGCATCTTCTACGGTAAGAAGAGTTGCCGCTCTATCAAGTCTTGCTTGGTCGATATCGGTTACTACCATAAGCGACGGCTTTCTATCACAATGCAAACCGTAGTCAACTGCGCCAAGACCCATAGGGCCAACGCCTGCTAAAATTGCAACTGCGCCACCTTCTTTAATGCCCATGTCGTGGCTATGAGTTTCGTAAACGCTATGATAGTTTTCGTGATAGCCTGCGATAATACAAGACATAGGTTCTGCCAAAGATGCTTTGAAGTAACTTTCGCCTTCGTAAGGGATAAGGCAATCGCTTTCCATAACTTCGTTAGGAATAATTACGTAAGTAGCGTCACCACCGATATTTACGTAAGAATAACCTGGTGCAATATAGGGGTTTTCTTTAAGGTTCATTGCAGGTTGAATACCGAATTTAGAACCTTCTTTGAACTTACCAGCCCATTTAGCCCCAACTTTTACGATATCGCCACAGAATTCGTGACCGATAATGATCGGGTTTTTATCAATGTCGTTAGGTACTCTTTTGTGATTAGCACCTTGAATTGCCGCCTTGTAACTTGACATACAAATACTATCAGATACAACACGAGCAAGTATTTCGTCTTCTTTAATTTCGGGCAAATCAAATTCTTCAAGTCTTAAATCGCTTTGTCCGTAAAGTCTTACTGCCTTTGTTTTCATTTTTACAGTATCCTCCATTTTAATTTTTTACTCGTATATTATAACATAATATATATTGTTTTTAAACTACTGTTATTTAAGTTGCAAAAAGAATTTTTTTATGATAAGATATAATCACAAATGAACACAAATAATCACAAATCTAATGTGTAAAGGAGCAAAATATGCTTTCACTTGAGCGTCAAGAAGAAATTTTGGACATTTTGAACAAAAATAAATCGGCAACGGTAGAAGAACTTGCGCAAGAACTTTTCGTTAGTGGCGCAACGATTAGAAGAGATTTAAGAGCAATGGAAAAACAAGGTTTAATCAAGCGTTCGCACGGTGGCGCAATCCCTTTTAAATCAAGCGCTGAAGAATCGGCGTTTGCTATTCGTGAACAGGAAAATATCAACGCTAAAAGAACTATTGCAAACCTTGCTAGTAGACTTATTAAAAACGGGGATTCGGTTTTTCTTGATTCTAGCAGTACGGTAGGCTTTTTAATTCCCCTACTCAATAATTTTAATTATTTATCCGTAATTACTACGGGGCTTAGAAACGCTTTGCTTTTATCTCAAACCAACAACGTGAAAATTTATATAACGGGTGGTCAAATTCAAAACCACTCTAATTCCATAATAGGTACGGATACTATGGACTATATATCAAGAATACACGCAAATATAACCATAGTTTCTTGCACGGGTGTTGATATCAATAACGGGTTTACCGATTCTAGTATAGAGCAAGCAAAACTAAAACAACAAATGAAAAAGAATTCCGACAAAGTTGCAATGCTTTGCGATAGCACAAAGTTTGGAAAAACTTTCCTTTGTAAAGACTTTGATTTTAACGACGTGGACTACGTTATATCGGACAAACTTCCACCACAAGAATATATGGATAAAATTTCTAGTTCTTCTTGTAAACTTATCACCCCTGAAACTTTAGAATATTAAAAAATGGTTCGGAAATTCCGAACCATTTTTTATTTTGATTTTTTGATAAAAGCCGAAGTTAAAAAAAGCAAACCTATTATAACGGCAGTTAAAATTGAAACTACTAAATAATTAAGTTGCCAACCCGTATTTGCCCCCCACATATCTATTATTGCCCC
This sequence comes from Christensenellaceae bacterium, assembly GCA_045654165.1. Classification (GTDB taxonomy): domain Bacteria; phylum Bacillota; class Clostridia; order Christensenellales; family Borkfalkiaceae; genus UBA1259. The sequence continues at coordinate 8,530 of JAZOMV010000056.1, read as the reverse complement.
CGTCATTAACGGTGCAACGCCTGCAGAAATTGCACCAGCCGCATTCATTAAAGCACTATGAGCACCCGTGTTTATAAATTTACCCATCTTAAAAGATACAACGCTAAACACGACGGTTACAGCACCTTGAACTATTAGCAAGAAAACTACTAACAAACAAAGAGCCAAAACAAGATTAAAGTCGTAAAGGAATACTAAAGCGATTGCAAACGCTAACGCTATCAACAAATATAATATCGTAACGTTTATAAAATTCTTTTGTTTTTCGCAATGCCAAACGGCTATTATCGGACCTATTGCCGTTGCGATAGGTGCTATTACCGTAATTAAAATTGCAAAAGAACGAGGTTGATCGTAAACGTGTTCTACTAGGCTTGGAACCCAGTTCATAACCCCGTATAAAAGGCAATGGATTAACACGCTAAACGCAAAAGTAATAATGAAAAACCAAGTTTTCTTTTTAGCCGTATCAAGCGCAAATAAAGGTTCTTCTCTTTTTTCAGTTTGATCGTTTTTATAATTCAACGGTATTTCTTCGGTAATATTAGACGCTAGATATACTGCAAGGAAAAAAATTAAAGCCGAAACGGAAAGTATTGAGCCGAGCACGATAAACGGCAAATCCCAACGCCCCATACCCACGAACAAAGAAGCTGAACCGTAAGTAATAACGCCTGCAACGGCAGTTCCCACGTTCATTATAGCGTTTGCTACGGGTTTTAAGCGAGTGGGTAAATATTTATCTAGAACGGCAATACACACACCCCAAACGCCTGCTTGAAGCACGCCGTTTATAGCAAGAAACCACCATAGTTGCCACATGCCTGAAACGAAAGCGATAAGCACGGTTACCACGCCAGATAACGCTATCGTTATGGTCAAATACCATTTAAGATTAACTTTGCCCAAAAAGAAGAAAAGCAAAATTTGAACGACTGCGTAAGTGATAAAATACAAGGTCATACCGAAACTTGCAGTATCTTTACTTGCAACGTTAAACACCGACATAATTTCTTCTATTTCAGCAATGTAAACGTTCTTTGAGCCCATCATTACTACCCAAACGAATACGCAAGCGAATATTAAAAAGCCGTAAATAAAATTATTTTTTTTAGCCATTTTTCCCTCTTCTAAGCAATACGAAAAAGTATAAAACCACGAAAGCAAGCATACACGCAACGAATATTCCCATTACGGTAAAGAATAAAGGTTGATAACCACTACCCTCTATAATATTTCCTGCAATCGTTGGCATTACGCCTGCGCCGATTGACGCCATTGCGTTAGTAGCCGCCGAATACGAACCCGAATTGATTTGCGAACGCATCTTAAACGACATAATACTAGCAAGCACGGTTCTTGCAGCAGAAGCAAACCCGATAAACATAATCAATAATACTAGAGTTGATATAATATTAGAATCGTATATGATTAACAACGGCACAAACGCAACCCCTGCTATAAAACTAAATATTGCAAATACGATTAATATATTACTTACCCTTTCACAAGCATATATCGTAACGAAAGAGAAAACGAACATTATAATCGGTGCGATAAGGCTTATCAAAATAGAATAACTATCAGGCATACCGAAAAGTTCTTTCAACATGCTTGGCAACCAGTTCATTGTTGCGTAATGCGCACAGTTAGACATTAGCACTACGAACAAGATTAAAGTCATAAACATACCTTTATCTTTTTTAGTTGGCAATGCAACGAAAGGCTTTTCTTCGTGAGCAACTACGATACGACCGTGATCTTCTACTACTTCCGGTGGAAATCTTTTCATTAAAGTTACTGCTAAAAAGAAAAGTACTACGGCGATAAAAAAGCATGCGCCTAGAATAATGAACGGCAATTCCCAACGCCCTAAGTCAACGAATAACGCAGACGAACCGTAAGAAATCATACTTGCAACGGGTGTTCCTACGCTCATTATGATATTTGCAAACGGTAAAAGATTTTTCATAAGATATTTACTTATTACCGACATACAACCTGCAAAAATACCTGCTTGCAACGCACCGTTAATCGTACATAATACGTAGATTAAATCAAGATTACCTATAGCGATAAGCATGGTTAATATTGACGAAAGTCCTGCCGTTATAGTTAAATATATTCTTATGTTGATTTTAGGTAAAATAATAGACAAAATTATTTGCATTATCGCATACACGATAAAATAATAAGTCATTGCAACCGAAACTTGCGCTTTAGTTTTACCAAAAACGTCTACTAAAGTTACTAATTCTGCAGTATAAACGTTTTTAGACGACATCATGGTAACGAACAATAAAAAACAAGCCCAAACCAAAAATATTGAACAACGCTTACGAGATTTTTCAGATAAAACCGAATTTTCAACAGTCTTCGTAATTTCCATAATCTTCTCCTTTGAATACCTTTTTAAGTATAGGCTTTACTTATAGTAAAGTCAACGAAAAATAGCACGAATAAAAAATTTTTTTATATCGTTTGCAGTTTACGACAAAATGGTTTATAATAAAAATATGAAAAATTTAACCGTAAAACCTATTGCAACTATATATACGGATTTTAAGGAAAAATTCGGCATTCCTAGACAAAGTGGTAGAGTGAACTCTCTTACTGCAAAAATTGTTTTTTTGCCAGAATTTAGAAACCCAGACGCTTTGCGTGAAATTCAAGGATTTTCTCATCTTTGGTTACTCTTTGATTTTTCTAAGGCGCACAAAGAAACTTGGTCGCCAACAGTTCGCCCACCAAGACTTGGTGGAAACAAACAAGTTGGGGTTTTTGCTAGCCGTTCGCCATTTCGCCCTAACCCGATAGGGCTTTCTTCAGTTAAACTTCTTGGCGTTGAAGTTAGCGAAAAAGACGGTGCTTTTCTAGTAGTTTCAGGCGCTGATCTTTTAGACGGAACGCCTATTCTTGATATCAAGCCTTACCTACCGTCGTGCGATTGCCATTTAGACGCCATAGGTGGCTATGCCGACGAGTTTACCGATTACAAACTTAAAGTAGAAATTAAAGACGGTGCGTTAAACGGTTTTCCACAAGACAAAAAGCAAGCACTTATCGACTGCCTTGCAGAAGACCCTCGCCCATCTTATCACGACGACGGCAGAGTTTACGGCATGAACTTTGCAGGCGTAAACGTTAAGTTCAAGGTGGAAAACGACATTTTAACTATTCTTGAAACCGAATAACTTAAAACAAAACCCCCGAAAGAAATTTTCGGGGGTTTTTATATTATTTAATAAATTCTTTTAATTTTTTAGCGAACTCAAAACTTTGTTCAACGCAAAACTTTTCATATTCGTTAAAAGTTTTAGGATCAACGCTACGGCTAAACAATTCCATCTTTATCCCTTCTAAATTCATATTGTATTTTGCCGTAACGGGATAGTGCATACATTCTTCAAAAGCGTACATAGAAAGTATTGCTTGCAAAGATTTTGCTTTTTCGGGTTGAGTATTAAAATTTTTACACAACCAAACGTAAAGATCGGGATGGAAGTTTGCCATTATCCCCGAATACCCTGCGCCACCGTGTTCTAACGTGAGCATTAGCGTTTGTGCGTTTGCGTTAAAAAGCATTATTCCACTATCTTTAAGTTGAACCAACCTTTCTTTAAGCATAGTAGGATCGCAACAAGTATCCTTTATAAACTTAAATCTATTAGTGCTTTTACACCACTCTATAATTCTTGGGGTTAAAAGTCTTTTATAAGGTTTAGGACATTCGTAAATACCTAGTGGTATATCTTGTGGAATTTTATTCAAAACGTACTCTGCGTTTTTAATCCAAGTATCGTCCCCGTCGTTATTGATATCAAACTTATTAGAAACCAACACGAAAGCGTCTACACCCGTTGCGTAAACGGCTTTAATTTCTTCTATTTGTTGATCCAAGTCGAAAGAATCGTGTCCACTAGCCACAACGTTCATTTTATACGGCGCTTTTTTACTAGCGTCTACAACTCTTTTTGCTAACGCAACCCTTTCGTCAAGCGACAAGAACGCCATTTCGCTAGATTGACACACGGCGAAAATACCTTCGCACCCGTTTTTATAATAAAATTCTACGATTTTATCAACGCCGTCAAAATCAATCTTGTTATCCTTTGTATACGGGGTTATCATAGTTGGGTAAACACCCCTATTTAGCATCATATCAAATCTCCTTTGTCCTTAATTTCTTTCTATATTCTAAAGGTGTGGTTTTATATAACCTTAAAAATACTTTCCTAAAAAATCCGTGATTTTCGTACCCGACTTTATTGATTATTGTGCTTATCGGCAAGTCGGTTTCTCTTAATAAAAACTCTGCAGTTTGGCATCTTTTTTCTTGCAACAATATAGAAAAAGGCTTACCTGCTATTTCTTTAATTAAATTGTATGCGTAGGTGGTTGAATATCCCTTTCTACAAGCAAAATCTTTAACGCTTGCAGACTGTAAATTTTCTTCTATATATTCCATTAAAAAAGTTAAAAGTTCTTCTTTCTGTCCGATACCTACACTATATCTTTCAAGGGTTTTTAATGCTTTATGCACCTTGTTATAATCAGGTATTGAAGTTGCAGCGCCCTTTTGAGAAACCGAAAGAGCCGACGCTACCGACGCAATTTTTAAAGCCTGTTCGGGGCGTGAGCCGTTAGCAGTTAACGCAACGAAATAGCCTGTAAAAGTGTCGCCTGCAGCAGTAGTATCAACTGCGTTCACCTTGTATGCAGGACAATAACAAACTTTATTATTAGATATAAAACAACAACCGTTTACACCTTTAGTTAAAACGACTTTTAAACTTGGATATTTCTCTTTAATAAAATTTGAAATAATAGCCGTTTCAAAACTACCGAAAAAGCCTATTGATTCTACTTTATTCAAAACCAAATATGCAATTTTATTTAGGTCTATTTTCTTTAACTTTTCTGAAAACGGCGAAGGATTAAGAACTACCTTTATCCCTTTTTTATAAGCGTTATCTATAATATATTCTATATCGTTTATCTCGTTTTGAATAAGAAGAAAATCACCGTTTGAAAAATTACTTAACACCGTGTCTACGTAATCTTTGGTAATATCGCCGTTAGTCCCTTTAAAAACGAAAATGGCGTTTTCGCCGTGTTTATCAAGTTGAATAATTGCGTGCCCGTTCTTCTTTTTAGAACGAAGTATCATAGACGTATCAACGCCACTTTCGCTCATCAAATCAAGTAGAAACTGACCATCTTCACCAACAATCCCTGCATGATAAACTAGCACGCCTGCCCTAGCAAGCGATATAGATTGATTTAAGCCTTTCCCACCTGGGAAAATTTCAGAAGAAACGGCTGAAATCGTTTCTCCGTCTTGTACTACGTGATCTACAGAATAAACGTAATCTATATTACACGACCCAAAGTTTAATATTTTCATATTTTAATGATAGCATACTTAAATAGCAAAATCAAGTACTGTTTATAATAAAAAAAATACCTATTTAAACATTTTAATAGCACGCATTGCTTTGCGTGCTATTTTTTAAATCAAATATGATAAAAATCCTATACCAAAAAGTATAAACACCCCAACCCCAACGAACACCAAACTTAAAGTAGAGGCGCTAATTCGCCTTTTGCTTTTTTTTCGTTTATCTTCATCCATAAACAACATATCTAGCGAATCAACTAGAACACCGTTAGGATACCTTGCATCAAACTCTTTAGAAACGTCTATATTCTTTCTCATAACACAACCTCCTGTATTTTACGGTTGTATTATAATATGAGTTTGCGACAGGATTTGTCAAGTTTGTAATTTTTATTCAGTTCTTAAAGCAACCACAGGGTCTTGTTTTGCCGCTTTTCTTGACGGGATAAGCCCTGATAGCACGGTTAACCCCGTTGATAAAAGTATCATTATTAAAGCCGAACCTGGTTGCAAGGTCATAATAGCAAAGCCTGCCGCTTTCTTAACGATAATATTTACAATCATAGACATAAAGTAAGTAAAGCCAACGCCTACTATACCAGAGCCAAGCCCAAGCATTAAAGTTTCTGCGTTGAAAAGGTTAGATACGTCACGCTTTCTACCACCGAGCGAACGAATAACACCGATTTCTTTTACCCTTTCTACTACTGAAACGTAAGTTATAATTGCAATCATTACGCAAGAAACTACTAGCGCTAGCGAAGTAAAGGATATTAGTGCAATAGTTACTATATCTATCATTGAGTTTATCATTGCTATTATTAATTCTAAAGTATCGGTATAAACTACTTCAGCCCTATCTTCAAACGGAATTACTTTATCGCCGACGATTATATCGCCTTCTTCGTTCCACTTGTCAAGATAATCTGTAACCTTATCTTTTATTTCAAAGTTTTTAGGATATATCTTAACGCTTTCTGCTAGATTGTTTCCACCTAGATGTCTAAAGGAAAGAGTATAAAAATCACCACTCATACTACTTGAGACACCTGGCATCATACTTGACATAAGACTACTCATTGCATCTAACGTGCCTACTATTGATTTTGCAGTTAACGGCGTAGAGTAATCTTCGTAATAATAGGTATATGAGAAAGGTATATACTTACTTCCAAGGATACTACCATCAGATTGTATCAAACCACCAAAGGTTTCTAACGGTTCAGTTTGAGCGTTCATGTAAGTTATAATTTGGCTTTTACCGTTTATATCAAGGATATGTTTAGTTAAAGCGTCAGTATAATATATACCTGCTTGTAAACAGCCGTAATTGATTTCGGCTTTGGGTTTAAGTATGCCGACTATTTTAAGTTCAACCTTATCATTTTCGCCTATGGTTACGGTAAACTCGTCGGTAATATCGTTATAAGTAAAGGGCGTAAACATATTTTGCATACTGTCGTCCGTTCTATTAAATACGATATCGTTTGCATACCAAGTAAAATTCTTGGCTTTAAGTTCTTCAAAAGAAAACTTGTTCTTATAGTCTTCGGGGTCGTTAGTCGCATCTTCGTCTACCCTATAAATAAGGTTCATAAACTCTTCTTGTGGATAATACCCAAGTTGCGCTAAAGTTAAGTCGGTTAACGTTTGATCGTCGTTTACTACGAGCATTATTTCGTCTTTTGCAGTTGCAATACGCCCACCGTCAATCAAGTCGTATTGCGAAAGGATATATTCGGGGTCGTTAATCGCTTGCATAAAGATATCGCCGAGCGACGCTATTAACGACGATTGTTCAGAAAATTGCGTGTTTTTCATTATGCTGGTATATCTTGCCCTAATACCAGATAAAGACGCCGTTTCACCTATCGTATTTGTAACGGTATAGTCGGTATAAATATTGTTGGTTACGTCTAAACCGTAATCAAACATGATGTTGCCGTAATCTTTGGGCATTTGCGCTACGTAGTTTAGATAGTCTTCTGTAAGTTCGTTTTCCACCATAAACGAATCCATCGTTTTATACTGATCGGCAAGGTATTCTATCATAGAATCCACGTTGACGTAACCTTTTTCTACGAGCATTTGTTTTTTCTCTTCTATGGTAAGACCTTCCATCATAGAAGAAAAGTTATAGCCCGTTTCTTCTATCGTTACGGGGTTGCCGGATAACATATCGTCTTGCATGTTTGCTATATACCCACGAACACCCGAAGATACGGCTAAAACTGCTGATATCCCGATAATACCGATAGAGCCTGCAATAGACGTAAGCAAGGTTCTACCACGCTTGCTAAAAAGGTTTCTTGCCGATAGTTTAAACGCCGTCCACCAACTCATTTTAGCCTTTGATTTCTTAACTTTTTCGGGTTTGTTTTCACGTTCTTTCGCTTCGTCTTGTTCGGAATACGGATTAGTGTCTTCTATAATTTCACCGTCTACAAGGCGAACTATACGGGTAGAATATTCTTCTGCAATTTCTGCGTTGTGGGTAACCATAATTACCAACTTATCTTTAGATATCTCTTTGATAAGATCCATGATTTGAACGCTTGTTTTACTATCAAGCGCACCCGTAGGTTCGTCTGCAAGCAAAATATCCGGTTCGTTAACTAACGCCCTTGCAATAGCCACCCTTTGACATTGCCCACCTGAAAGTTGGTTGGGGCGTTTGCGTTCTTCACCTTTAAGTCCCACCTTTTCTAACGCTTGCATTGCTCTATTAACACGCTCTTCTTTGCTCACGCCGGAAATAGTAAGCGCTAGTTCTACGTTACCTAACACCGTTTGGTGTGGAATAAGATTATAACTTTGGAAAATGAAACCTATACGTTCGTTACGGTAAATATCCCAGTCACGGTCTTTAAAATTTTTGGTGCTTTTACCAGCGATAATCAAATCACCAGAAGTGTACTTATCTAACCCACCAACGATATTAAGCGTGGTAGTCTTACCACACCCCGACGGACCTAAAATGGATACGAATTCATTTTTACGGAAACACACGTCTAACCCTTTTAGAACTTGTATTTCCCCACCTGCGACCTTGTAATTTTTGGTTATACCTTTTAATTTAAGCATAAACTACCCCAAATTAACTTTTTATCATATATATAATAACATATT
>JAZOMV010000055.1:0-6645 GCA_045654165.1 Christensenellaceae bacterium | reverse complement strand
ACTTCGTCAACTTATTAAAGAAGGTTTAGGTGGTGTTCCCGGAAAGATTACTTCTTCACCGGCAGGTCACCTTTCAACTCTTTGTAACCAAATGGTTAACTTCCTTGGTATTATGCAGAACGAATGGGCAGGTGCGCAAGCGTTCTCGTCTTTCGATACCTATCTTGCTCCGTTCGTAAAGGTAGATGGTCTTACCTATAAAGAAGTTAAACAATGTATTCAATCTTTCATCTATGGTGTAAACACTCCGTCAAGATGGGGTACTCAATCACCGTTTACTAACATTACTCTTGACTGGGTAGTTCCAAATGACCTTGCTGAAATGAATGCTATCGTTGGTGGCAAGGAAATGGACTTCAAGTATAAAGATTGCGTAGAAGAAATGGCAATGGTAAACAAAGGGTTTATCGAAATCATGATTGAAGGGGATGCAAATGGTAGAGGTTTCCAATATCCTATTCCTACTTATTCAATCACAAGCAATTTCGACTGGTCTGAAACGGAAAACAACAAACTCTTGTTTGAAATGACTGCTAAATACGGAACGCCTTACTTCTCTAACTATATCAACAGCGATATGGAACCGAGTGACGTTCGTTCAATGTGTTGTCGTTTAAGACTTGACCTTAGAGAACTTCGTAAAAAGTCAGGTGGTTTCTTCGGTAGTGGTGAAAGCACGGGTTCTATCGGCGTTGTAACTATCAACATGCCAAGGATTGCATATCTTTCTAACACGGAAGAAGAATTCTATGATAGATTAAAGAAGATGATGGATATCTCTGCTCGTTCACTTAAAGTTAAGAGAGATACCGTTACCAAACTTTTAGAAGCAGGCTTATATCCATACACCAAGAGATATCTTGGAACTTTCAACAACCACTTCTCAACCATCGGTTTGGTTGGTATGAACGAAGCGTGCTTAAACGCTAAGTGGATAGGTAAGAACTTAACCACGAAAGAAGCACAAAGTTTCACTAAAGACGTATTGAACTTTATGAGAAACAAACTTTCTGACTACCAAGAAATGTATGGCGACCTTTACAACTTAGAAGCAACGCCTGCAGAATCTACTTCTTTCAGACTTGCAAAGCACGATAAAAAGCGTTATCCTAACATTATTACTGCATCAGACAACGAAGATACGCCGTACTACACCAACAGTTCACACTTACCTGTTGGCTATACGGAAGATATCTTTACTGCTCTTGATATGCAAGATGAATTACACACTCTTTACACCTCTGGTACAGTATTCCACGCTTTCTTAGGACAAAAACTTCCAGACTGGAAAGCGGCTGCTAGCCTTGTTAGAAAGATTGCTCAAAACTACAAACTTCCATACTACACCATGTCGCCAACCTACTCAGTATGTGCTGACCACGGTTATATCGTAGGCGAAGTTTACGAATGCCCAACTTGTGGAAAGAAAACCGAAGTTTACAGCCGTATCACCGGTTACTATCGTCCTATCCAAAACTGGAACGATGGTAAGAGAAAAGAATTTGAAGATAGAAAAGAATACAATATCGATAATTCTAACTTCGTAGCAAAAGAAGGTGCTAAAGAATGCAAGTGCGAAACTGCAAAGGCAGAATTAGACGGACCTGTTCTTTTCACTAGAAACGGTTGTCCTAACTGCAAAACTGCAAAAATGATGCTTGATAAAAAAGGCTTTACTTATGCAGTAATCAATGCAGAAGAAGATAAAGAAACCACTCTTAAATACGGCGTTAAGAAAGCACCCACGCTTTTAGTTCCTAACGGCAACGGCTTTGACGTTTATGACAATGCAAGTGAAATTAGAAAATATATAGAGAGTAATAACTAATGTATGATATTATAGTTATAGGCGCAGGCGCAGCAGGTATGACCTCTGCGCTCTACGCTTTAAGAAACAATAAAACGGTTTTAGTATTAGAAAGTGAAAGTTTAGGTGGCCAAATAGCAACGTCGCCAAGACTTGAAAATTATCCGTCCATAAAAGAAATTAGTGGCGAAAAGTTTGCCGACAATCTTTTTGAACAAATTTCTGCGCTTGGCGCTGAACTTGAAATTGATAAGGTTACAAACATTGACAAACTTGAAGACGGTACTTTTAAGGTTACCACCGAATACGGCGAATACGCATCTAAGAGCGTTATTATCGCATCAGGGGTAAAACATAAACATCTTCGCACAAAGTCGGATAGAGAAGATTTAGTAGGTCGTGGCGTTTACTATTGCGCTATTTGTGATGGACCTTTCTATAAAGATAGAGAAGTTGCAATTATAGGTGATGCAAATACTGCACTTCAATACAGTTTGCTACTTGCAAGTTATTGTAAAAAGGTTTACGTATATACCTTGTTCGATAAATTCTTTGGGGATAAGGCGCTTGTAAAAGCTCTTCACGCTAAGGAAAATATCGAGTGGCGTCCTAACACGAGCGTAACCGATTTTATCGGAGAAAACGAACTTACGGCTATTGAATACAAGGATAAAGACGGCAATATTTTAACGCACGAAATTCCTGCAGTATTTGTTGCTATCGGGCAAGTTCCCGACAATAAAGCGTTTGAAAACTTAGTAGATTTAGATAATATGGGTTATATTATTGCAGATGAAACCTGTAAGACTAAAACGGAAGGCTTGTTTGTAGCAGGCGACTGTCGTACTAAGGCAGTAAGACAAGTTGCAACTGCCGTAGCAGACGGCGCAATCGCTGCAACTAACGCATCAATATATATTGAAAGTTTAGACTAATTAAAAATAAAAAAAGCGTTTACATTAAAAGTAAACGCTTTTTTAGTTCATAAAATATTTATTCTTTAATTACGGTACATTCTTTTACGCCGTAATATTTTAAACAATCAATAGCTTCTTGGTCAATAATTTCGCCACAAGCCACGATAGGTACGGCAGGGGGACAATTCATTGCAAGTTCGGCAAACGTTTTGTTAAGGCATTTTTTTAGAGGAAGTTTTTCGGTGTTTGCTAAAAGTGCTTTGCGTACGTTAATTAAACGATCGTCTTGGTTTAACGCAGGAATTTTATTGTCAATCATTTTTTTTCTAGGTATAGAAAGCAATATATTTTTAATTTTTTCAAGATCGCTTGCCGTTTGTGGTGTAAACATCATAACCAAAAAATCACAATCGTAGAATTCAACGAACACGCCGTTTTGGTTGAGTATTTTGTTAAGTTGAACACCCGTATATCCGTAGCGTTTAGTGCAAATAGTGATTTTTAACGGTTCGTTCCCATAAAGGGTGTAACCTTTTGTTAATAGTTCTTGCTTTAACAAGTCAAGGTTAGAAATAAAATTTTGAAGATGATCTTTATATCCGTCGCTTATATACTTATTAACGGCATCTAACGATTGAAGTATTAAATAAGACGGGCTTGTAGATCCAAATATCGATAAAGCGTATTCTACTTGGCTTAAAATCTTTTTGCTTATTTTCTTTGAAAGGTGAAGATAAGCAGAGCCCGTTAACGCAGGCAAGGTTTTATGCGCAGAATCGCAACACATATCAGCGCCTAAGTCGATAGGGTGTTGGCTTTGGGGTAAAAATTTTAAGTAAGCACCGTGGGCATTGTCAACTAAAAGTAAAACGCCGTATTTTTTGCAAACTAAAGACAACTCTTTAACGTTAGTAACGTTTCCTAAATAATCGGGGCTAGTTATATAAACGGCAATCGGCATGTATTCACAACTTAAAAGTGCTTTTTCAAGTTTATCTGCAGAAATAGAACAAGAAAGATAGCCGTCATTTTTTTCGGGATATATCCACTTAACGTCAATATCCAAAAGTCCAAGTGTAGAAACAAAAGTTTTATGTGCGTTTCTGCCTGCTAAAATAAATGGTTTGCAGTTTATATCTTTTCTATTTTTTAATGCAAGATAAAGCATTGCCCTAATGCAAAGGGAAGAGCCTTCAGTAGAATAAAAAGTGTTAGCACCGAAAAGAGAACTAGCATTTTCTCTACTTTGCTTAATAATACCACTTGCGTTATATAAACAATCTGCGCCATCAAACTCGGTAATATCCAAATTTTCCAAGCCAACGAAAGCTTTGCCTTTATGTCCGGGCATATGTAAACGGGTGTAATTTCCGTTAGAATATTCTTTTACAAAATCAATTATGGGGGTATCCATTATTTTTTACCATTTAACGCACGAGTTACTGCAACCATAATTGCGCATTCCATTCTTTTTTTGAATAGTTCGCACCCGTTTTTATATATGCCTTTAATAGATCCGGTCGCATGGTAAGCGTTTGCGGCACAACCACCCGAACAGTAGAGTTTTGCCCAACAGTTCTTACAGTCTTCACGTGCGTATACGTTACAACTCAAGAATTCATTTTGAATTTCGGTGTTGTTTACGCCGTTAAATATGTCGCCAAGCTTGAATTTTTCGTCGCCAACAAATTGATGGCAAGGGTAAAGGTCGCCCCAAGGCGTTACTGCCATATATTCCGTTCCCGAGCCACAGCCCGAAATACGCTTATAAATACACGGCCCACCGGTTAGGTCGATCATATAGTGATAAAAAGTGAACGGCTTGTTTTCCTTATCTTTTTCAAGCATAAGTTCTGCAAGTTTTTCGTATTGATCCATAACGATTTTCATATCGGATTCGGTAAGTTCTGATGGATCGCCAGAAGCACAAACTACAGGTTCCATAGAAAGTTCGTTAAACCCTAAATCAAGCATAACTTTTATATCTTCTAAAAAGTCGGGGTTAGCGTGGGTGAAAGTACCACGCATATAGTAGTTTTTGCCGTTGCGAGATTTTACTAATTTTTGGAATTTAGGCACGATTTTTTCCCAACTGCCGTTACCAAGATAATCCACACGGAAACGATCGTGAATTTCCTTTCTGCCGTCCAAACTTAAAACGACGTTGCTCATCTCTTTATTTGCGAACTCAATAACGTCGTCGTCAATCAAAACGCCGTTAGTAGTCAAGGTAAAACGGAAATTTTTTCCACGTTCTTTTTCAATGCTTCTAGCGTATGCAACTAAATCTTTTACTACTTGGAAATTCATTAAAGGTTCGCCACCGAAAAAGTCAACTTCAAGGTTTTTTCTACTACCAGAATTCTCAACCAAGAAATCAAGGGCACGTTTACCCACTTCAAAACTCATTACGGCACGTTCACCGTGGTATTTGCCTTGACTTGCAAAACAGTATGAACAGTTTAGGTTGCAAGTATGAGCAATGTGTAAACAAAGAGCCTTTATAACGCCTGCAGTCTTTTGTTTTAATTTATCTGCCATAGGCTCGAAAGTGTCCACGGTGAAAAGTTTTCCACGTTCTTTTAAGTATTCTACTTGTTCAAAACACTCTGAAATTTCCTTTTCATCAACGCCGTCTACTTTAGCGTATTTTTCAGAAAGGTTTTTTATAATGGTAGCCTTATTAGAATTTTCATACATAGAAATAATATCGAAAGCAACGTCGTCTACAACGTGTACCGATCCAGAACAAACGTCAATTACGATATTTTTTCCATTTAGTTTATATTGGTGTATCATAAACTTCTCCAAATAGTAAAATAGAATAAAAATGCCACCTAAACAGGTGGCATTTAATTAGTTTGCCGAATTAGTCTTCTTTTTCAGCGTTTTCGCATTGTTGGTTAGCGATACCACAACTAGTTTTGCAAGCTGATTGGCAAGAAGTTTGGCATTCGCCACAACCACCGTTTTTAGCGCTTTCGCAAAGGTTGCGGGTTTCTATAGTTTCAATATGTTTCATAATATACCTCCGTATATAAATATAATTTCAATTAAGATTATATCACTTAATAAATTTAATGTCAATTCAAATAAGTAAATTTTATAAATCGTATCCACGAAGAAAAGTGTTAGGGATATATTTAACCAAAATATCTTTAAAACTTAAAGCCGTTTGGGTATCCACGGGGGAAAGGTTTGCCTTAATACAGTTTTCGCTATCCTTGAATTTTTGTAAAAAATATTTATTAGCGCCCTTTATCCATTTGCCGATTTTTTCCATATTATTAGCGTCGTGATATTCAGCGATAATAGTGGTTCGGAATTCGTAACTAGCCTTTCCACTAAGAAAATAATCAACGGTTTTTTCTACCTTTCCCGTATCGTAATCGTTAAACCCGATTATTCTAGCATAATCTTCTCTAGAATTTTTTATATCCATAGCAAAATGGTCAACAAGCCCGTTTTCGTTAAGGGTTTTAACAAGTTCAGGATTAGTGCCGTTAGTGTCAAGTTTAACTGAATAACCAAATTTTTTAATTTTTTCAATAAATTCTACTAGATCTTTTTGCAAGGTAGGTTCGCCACCTGATACACACACACCGTCAAGCAAGCCTTTGCGTTTTTCAAGATAGGCTAAAACTTCTTCTTCGGGAATAATAGGTAGTTGTTTATAAGATAAAACTAACGGTGAATTATGGCAAAATTCGCAACGGAAATTACAACTACCTGTAAAAACAGTAGCCGCAACCTTGCCGTCATAATCAACCATTGACATTTTTTCAAGACCGAAAATTTCCATAACAACTCCAAAAAAATTACCTTTTAATTATAACGAATTTACCTTTTACTTGTCAAATATTTTAGAATATGTTATCATTATAACGACAAGGAGTTTTACATGAAAGCAGTAATTCAAAG
>JAZOMV010000054.1:0-15393 GCA_045654165.1 Christensenellaceae bacterium | reverse complement strand
GTATTCCCTGGCGAATACAATTTAACTGCTAGTTATGCAGGCGCAACTTATGCGCTTGCAAAATCGGTTGACGGCGTTTCTATAGTTGGTAACAAGATTACCATTGCTAACACCGTTGAAAGTGCAACTGAAATAGTTGTTGACGCAACTGCTTATGATACAATGTATGGTTCGGCAATCAATGCAACCGTAACTATTAGAGTTAAAGGCGTAGAAACCATAGCTTATTCTGGAAAAGAGATCGTTGTGGGGCTTAATAGAAACTCTACTCCTGATCCTATCTCATATACGCTTAAAAACTATGGCATAGATTCTATTACTTCTGCAACTTATAACGATAATACTGTTAACGAAGGAGCTGTTAGTTTAGTTGAAGGCGATTTGTTAATTGATGTCTTAAAACTTGGAATGGGTAATTCAGTTTTGGAATTGTTCATGAAAGGTGGTAATGATACTTATAAGATTTGTATTCCTATTGCGGTTGCCGACTATGCGATTGCTAACATTACTGAAGCTAGGGCATGGCTTGCGGATACCAAGTCTGCCACGGAAAGTAGCCCTGCGATCTTCGCTGTGCTTGAAAATAATATTCAGTTTGAGGATTCAGATATAATATCTACATCAGCTACGGCTAAAACTGGTTATTTAAATGGTGTTTTAGACGGTCGTGGATATAGTATGTTAGGTTTAACAGCAGGCTATAGCGGTATATGGGGTAAAACAGGTAATTTTATATTTAGAAATATTAAAATTTCCTTTACTGCTACAGGTACAGGTTCATGGGCTAATACAGTTACTTATGACGGTATTACGGATGGATGTAAGTTAAGATTTGAAAATTGCCACTTGATTATTGACAATAAAAAGGTTAGTGGTAATGCTGCAAACATTGGCTTGTTGGGGGCTAGATATAAAGATGATGAAGTTCAGTTAAAAGATTGTTTCGTTGAAGCAACTTATGCGACTGAATCAGCACTTGTTTTTGCGGGGGATCCAGAAATGGAAAACACTATTGTAGTTTGCACAACTGGCAATAAGGTTAACTACTCAAAAGAGGATGCATATGCAAGTGTTGAGGCTGTTAGCCAAGCGAGCTTAAATCTCTCTGGATATAGTTCTGAATATTGGGATGTTTCTAGTGGTTGCCCTGTATTCAAAACCAAAACCAACGCTTAAGTTTTTGCTTAATCGTTAAAAACAACTTAAAATGCTCAGGCAATCGCCTGGGCATTTTTTCATAATGGCAGAAAATAAAATCTATCTAGCAAGTTCTGTTTTATTTTTCACTTGACAGTATTTGGTTTAGGTGGTAAAATTTTATTATAAGTTATTCAAAGGGGATTTTTTATGAAACTTGCTATCACAGGTGATATTTCCATTAAACCCGATTGCGAACAGTTGTTTGCAGATTGTAAGGGTAAAGAACTTTTTAACGACGTGGTTGACGTGTTTAAGTCGTGCGACCGTGTTTTAGTTAATCTTGAATGTGCTATTACGGAAAAAGATACGCCTATCAAGAAGATAGGTCCTAACTTAAAAGCGCCACTAAACACGGCTAAAGTGTTAAAAGACGTTGGGGTTACCGATTGTGGTATATCTAACAACCATATTTTCGATTACGGCAAACCCGGTATTATCGATACTATTGCCGAACTTGAAAAACAAGGGCTTAACTATACGGGGTTTGGTAACGACGAGCAAGACGCAAGAAAGAACCTTATCATTACCGACGGTAAAATCAAGGTGGCAGTTATTGCCGTTTGCGAACACGAATATTCTTATGCGTTACCTAATCGTATGGGTGCAAGGGCTTATGATCCTTATGATACTAACGACGATATAGCAGAAGCCAAAAAGACTGCAGATTACGTTGTGGTTACCTATCACGGTGGTAAAGAAGAGTGCCGTTATCCGTCGCCAAGACTTGTAAAGGCTTGCCGTTCTATGATTAAACACGGTGCAGACGTGGTGCTTTGTCAACACAGTCATTGTATCGGTTGTTACGAAGATTTTATGGGTGGACATATTCTTTACGGACAAGGCAACTTCCATTTCGTATGCAAAAAGTACGAAGGCAAAGACGGGGGTTGGATGTGGAATACCGGTCTTATGGCCTTGCTTGATATTACTGAAAGTGGTGTTAAGGTAAGTTATAAGCCCGTTATCGTTGACGGGCCTGCTATTCGTTTGACAAACGAACAAGAAACCAAGCGTATTTTCGACGAAATGGAAGAACGCAACCAAACCTTAAAAGACGGGACTTGGTACGAACGTTTCCGTGAAGTAGTTACTGCTTTGCCAAGATATCATTTCGTTCCGGAAGAACTCAAAGAAAAAGTTGCGCACTTTATTGATTGCGAAGCGCACGCAGACGTTATGCGTGAAGTTTATCAAACCCTTAATATTAGCAACGAATTAGATTAAAACAAAACGGCTTTGGCAGTTTGCCAAAGCCGTATTTTTTATAAAGTTTTTTTGTAATTTGATGGGGTTAGTCCCGTTATGCTTCTAAACACTTTAGAAAAGTAGTTGGGGCTTTCAAAGAACAATTTATCTGAAACGGTCGTTATAGATTCCCCTTTTTTAATAAGTTTTTTCGCTTCTTCTATTTTAAGATAACGGTAATAGTGCATAATAGAGTCGCCCGTAATCTTCTTAAAATTATTGTTGAGATAGGTTTTAGAATAGAACAATATTCGTTGTATGTTTTCAAGCGTGATCTTGCCGTAAAGGTTTTGTTTTAATATGCCTATTATATCGTTTACAAGTTTATTGTTAAAATCCATACTATCCATAACGAACTTAATTTCCGGTCGGCTATAAAGTTTGTTTCTAGTTATGTGGATAAGTAGCGTTTCTATGTAGTTTTCAATTAACTGTTGAGAGCCGAAAGCAGGTGAGTCGATAAGTTCTAGTTTGCCGTTTCGTGGGAACTTGAACGTCTTTTTGCATTCAGAGAAAACTGCAGACATAATAACTTTTTCTTCGTCGTTAAGCGTAGTTTTGCCGTTTATGAGTTCAAAGAAATCTGAATTAGCGTCAAAGCACACAACAAAGATGTGCGTGCCGTTTTTCCCCGTATATTCGTAGCGATGAGGGGTAGATGGCTCTATTAACAAAAAGTCGCCTTGTTTAAGTTCGACAACTTGGTCTTTATACACACAGTTTACCGTGCCACCGTCTACGTATGCGAATTCGTAAAAAGTATGTTCTTCTTCAGCAAAATTAAAATCAGAAGAAATTTGCGTGTAATCTATCGCCATCAATTTTTTGACGTGGATTACCTTTTTTACAAGATGACTGTAATATTTTTTCATATATCCCCATTAAATTATCATATTTGATAAAAAATCATACGAAAAATTTCGTAAGATGTGTTTATTATATCATAAAAAAATGGTCTTTTCAAGGTTTTTTACATAAATTGTTTTTATTTTATTACATATTTCATTTACATTTTAAAGTTTTAGTGATATAATATGGTTAAATAAAAGGAGATGTTTATGAAAATTATTGTAGCGTCGTTTCAATGTGAATCAAACAGCAAAGCAAATCTTCACCCAACCATATCGGACTTTGAATATTTTAAGGGGAAAGACATATTTAAGAAGTTAGTAGTTAAAGATATATTCGTTAACGCAGGGTTTGAAGTTGTGCCTGCCGTTTACGCCGTTGCGTTGCCGTCGGCAACCGTTACGCAAGACGTGTATTTCCATTTTGAAAAACAAATTATGGAAGTTGTTAACGCTAATAAAGATGCCGTTGGTGTCTATATTTGGTTTCACGGCAGTATGGAAGTTGATGGTATCGGTAGTGGCGAACTTTACCTTTTGAAAGAAATCAGAAAGGTTGTTTCTAAAGATTGCGTTATCGCTATGAGTATGGATGCGCACGCTAATATTACGGACGAACTTGGTCAATACGCAAATATTACTTGTGGTTTTAAAACCGTTCCTCACGTTGACCAAGAAGATAGTCAAATCCGTTCGGCAAACGCACTCGTATCTGCGCTTAAAACGGGCAAAAAACCCGTTCTTTACGTTCAAAGAGTTCCTTTCCTTTTGAAAAACGATACTCTTTTAACGGGTGAAGAACCTTTAAAGAGTCTTATTGCTTTAACTAGAGAATACGAAAAGCAAGACGGGGTGTATTCGGCAAACCTTTTCTTGGGGCATTGTTGGATAGATGCGCCTAATACTTCGGCGTCAACCGTAGTTTGCGCTGATACTGAAGAACAGGCAAAGGTAATCGCTAAAGATCTTGCTAATAAACTTTGGGCAACAAGACGTGTTTACAAATTCAAGATAGAAGCAGAACTTCCAGAAGAGTGTGTTGACCGTGCTATTGCAGGTAAAGAAAATCGTATTTTTATTACCGATAGTGGCGACAATACTACTGCAGGTGCAGAAGGGGAAAGCACCGAAATTTTGAGATTATTCATTGATAAAAAGCCAAGCAAAAAAACTTGTGTTGCAGGTATTACCGATTTTGAAATCGTAGATAAGTTCTGGGGTGTTAAAGACGGTGAAGAAGTTACGCTTGATAAGTTCGGCGTTAAGGCAACGATAAAGGCTCACGGTGAAATTTTGGGTTGGGCTAAAGAAATTATCGGCAGAAGCCTTACTTTCTCTATCGGCAACGTAGACGCCGTGTTTACTGAAAAGCGCAGTGCGTTTATTGAAATAGGTAACTTTGACAAGGCTAACGTTGACCTTTTAGGTTATCAAATAGTAGTAGTTAAGTTGGGATATTTGTTTACCGAACTTAAACCCTATGCAGATAGAGAACTTTTTGCTCTTTCCGACGGCGCAAGTTGCGTGGAACTTGCAAGACTAAATTTAAAGAAAATAAATAGACCTATGTTCCCACTTGAAGACTTTGAGTGGCAGGCTTAGAAAGGAGAAGATTATGATAAATATTACTAAAGACGTTAAAAATCTTAAGATTGCATATATAGGTGGCGCATCTCGTGGTTGGGCAAGAACGCTTATGACCGATCTTGCTAAAGAACCCGATATCGGTGGCGTTGTTTCAATGTACGATATTGACTTTGAAGGTGCTAAAGATAACGCTAAAGTAGGTAACCGTGTTACTGCTCGTGAAGACGTGGTTGGTAAGTGGGAATACGTTGCCGTTAAAACTATCGGCGAAGCGCTTACCGGCGCAGATTTCGTTGTGTTGTCAATTCAACCCGGTACTTTTGACGAAATGGAAGTAGACGTGCATCTTCCTGAAAAATACGGCATTTATCAATCGGTAGGCGACACGGTTGGACCTGGTGGTATCGTAAGATCTCTTCGTACTATTCCTATGTACGTGGAATTTGCAGAAGCGATCAAAAAATACTGTCCAGAAGCGTGGGTAATCAACTTTACCAACCCTATGACCGTTTGTGTTCGTACCCTTTATAGAGTATTCCCCGAAATCAAGGCTTTCGGTTGCTGTCACGAAGTTTTTGGCACTCAAAAGATGTTTGCAGGGCTTCTTCTTGATCAATGTGGTCTTGAAGTAGATAGAGAAGAAATTAAGTTTAACGTTCTCGGCGTAAACCACTTTACTTGGGTTGATTCTGCTAAGTATAAGGGTGTGGATCTTTTCCCGTTGCTCGCTAAGGCTATCGACGAACACCCAGAAGGCATCCGTCACTTTGACAAGAACTGGGCGAACAAGTCGTTCAAGAACAGTTTCTTAGTGCTTGCAGACTTGTTTAGAAGATACGGTATCGTTGCCGCTGCAGGCGACCGTCATATCGCAGAATTCTTGCCCGGTAAATGGTATCTTAAAGATCCTGAAACGGTAGAAAAATTCGGGTTTGGTCTTACTACCGTTGACTATAGAAGACAAAAACTAGATGAAAAGAACGCTCTTACCAAACGTCTTGCAAACGGCGAAGAAGAAATGGTGTTTAGAGATACGGGTGAAGAAAGCGTTCGTCAAATAAAAGCACTTCTCGGTATGGGCGACTTTATCACCAACGTAAATATTCCTAACTACGGTCAAATGGAAGGCGTGGAAATCGGCGCTGTCGTTGAAACTAACGCTTTCTTCTCTGGTAACAGTATTCGTCCCGTATACGCAGGCAAACTTCCCAACGAAGTTGAAAGTCACGTATTAAAGGTTGTTCACAACCAAGAAACCGTTGTTGAAGCAGGTCTTACGGGCGATTATGAACTTGCGTTCAAGGCGTTTATTAACGACGCAAATATGCCCTTACCTATTAAAGAAGCAAGAGAACTTTACGATCAAATGCTTGAAAAGACGAGTAAGTATCTTCCTGCGTACGACAAGTACCTTGCATCAAGAAAGGGTAAATAATAAAATATTAAAAAAGTCAACTTCGGTTGGCTTTTTTTAATGTTTTAATTGACGGAAATCGTTTGGTGTTGTATAATAAGCCTATAATAAAATCAAGGTGAAGTTTATGTATAATTATTTCCCAACTCAATGGCAAAAAGTAATATTTAGAAACTATGGTTTAGTTCCTTGCGAAAACCTTGCTAAAGCGTTAGAAACCACGGTTGAAACGGTAAAAGAGCAAGCGTTGTTATTAGGCTTGGGCAAAGCGGAATACGACTCTATATGGCTTGAAAAAGGCTTTGTTACGATTATAAGAAACAACTGGGACTTCTTGCCTGACGAACAAATAATATTGCTTTTAGGCATGACAATGAAAGAATATAAAAAACTTTTGGTGGAATACGATTTTCTCGACGTGAAACTAGGTAAGAAACCCGACGTGGAAAAGATCGTTTACGCTACGCTTAGCGACGATCAGAAAGCCCAAACTGAAAAGATTAAAGAATTAGTTGAAAGTAAGTTTACGCCAGAACTAGTTAAACCTTTTGATTTCTTTAACGGCGCTGGCGACGTTGTTACCTTACCATTAGATAACTGTTCTATTGAAGATAGGTATACTTCGCACTATTGCGCAGACTACGGTTCGGCACTTACCGACGACGAACTAAAAGATTATTCTGAAGATTATCTAAAAAGACTTGCAAGTTCGGGTGTTAACGGTATTTGGCTACACGAATCACTTAAAAATCTTGCTGAATTCCCGTTTGATAAAGCACAGTCCGAAGGTTATGAAAAGCGTGTTGCCAACCTAAAAAAACTTACCGAGCGTGCTAATAAATTCGGCGTTAATATCTATTTGTATTTTAACGAACCAAGAAGTCAAAGTGCAGAGTTTTTTGATAAATATCCCGAACTTAAAGGTCATCCTTGTGAAGACGGTGGGTACTGTATGTGTACTTCTACCCCTCAAGTTCAAGAATACCTTTATAACGCCGTAAAAAGCCTTGCAAAAAGCGTTCCTATGCTCAAGGGGATAATGACTATTACCATGTCGGAAAACCCCACGCATTGCTATTCTAAGCCGTTTGGTAATAGTGCCGTTGGCGACGGGGAAATTAAAACCGAATGCCCTAATTGTAAGGGTAGAAAAGCCGAAGAAGTGGCTGCTGAAGTTAATAATATTATGGCTCGTGCGCTTAGAGATGGCAACGGATATACTAAACTTATCGCTAACCTTTGGGGTTGGTCAAGTTTTATGAAGTGGACGGACGATATGGTTACGCACGGCATAGATCTTTTAGATAAAGAAGTAGAAATATTATGCGTTAGCGAATACTCTAAAAAATTCAAGAGAGGTGGGGTACGGTCTGAAGTTATAGATTACTCTATTTCGGTAGTTGGCCCTAGTGACGTTACCGTAAAGACGCTTAAGTATGCAAAAGAGAAAGGGCATAGAATTTGGGCGAAAGTTCAAGCGAATAATAGTTGGGAATGTTCGGCTGTTCCTTACGTGCCTGCGTTTGACCTTATGTTAAAGCATATAGAAAACCTTAAAAAACTCGGTATAAACGGGTTGATGCTCGGTTGGAGTTTGGGTGGTTTCCCCGGTGGTGCGTTGCCGTTAGTTGCATCTAGTTGCGCTAAGGGGAAAGTTGATCAAAAAGCGTGGTATAAAGCGAGTTTTGGTGAGCAAGGCACTCTTGCTAAAAAGGTCGTTAAGTCGTTTAGTAAAGCGTTCGGTGAGTTCCCGTTCAGTATAAACTCTTTGTATTTCGGTGGGCAAAATATGGCTAGTGGGAATATGTATTCTCTAACCCCTGATAATAGAGTTTCTACAATGGTGTGCTACACGTTTGACGATTACGAATTTTGGTCCGACCCGTACGGTATAGATGCATATATAAACTTGCTTAAAAAACTTGTAAACGGTTGGGGAAAGGGCTTTAAGAAAATTGAAACCGTGAACGGTAACCTTAACTTTGAAGAATTCAAGCGTTCTGCCGAAGGCGTGCTTTTGATAATGAGTTCAGCCCTAAACCTTGCCGAATTTGCTAAGCACAAGAGAAATCTAACTGAAAATAAACAAGTGCTTTTAGATATCGTTGACAAAGAGTTTGATGTTACGGAAAAAACTTATAAACTAATGGCTAAAGACGCTAAAATAGGGTACGAAGTAACTAACCACTATTTCTTTAATCGTCAACTTCTTTTAGAAAAATTAATCAACTTGACGGCGATAAAAAACGAATTAACTAACAAATAGTGTGAAAACCACTTTTTACTTATGTAAAAGGTGGTTTTTTAACCTGTTGACAAAAGAAATTTATAGTGCTAAAATAATAGGTATGAGAAGTTATTTGGAAAAGAACTTAATATCTCTTGCAAAAAGCCTGAGTGCCCCGTTATACGTAGTCGGTGGTGCTGTAAGGAATTTTCTCATTGACAAAAGTTATTCTGAAGATATTGACCTTGCGTCGTCAGTCAAAACCGAAGAATTGACGGAAAAACTAACAGAGTTCGGATTTTCGATTATTGCTGAATATAAACGCACGGGCACGATAGTTTTTAAGGGGCAAGATAGAAAATACGAATTTACCACTTTCCGTAAGGAAAAATACGCTGTTGGGGGTTTGCATACGCCTATTGAAACGGAATTTACCGACGATATAATGCTTGATGCAAAACGCCGTGATTTTAAGTGTAACGCAATTTATTACGATATAGTTAAAGGTAAAATAGTAGACGTGCTAGGTGGTGTTAAAGACGTCAAGAAGCGTGTGCTAGACACGGTTGATACGCCTGAAAAAGTTTTTTGTAGCGACGGGCTTAGGCTTATGCGTCTTGCTCGGTTTGCAGGCGAACTTAATTTTAAGCCCACGCTAGAAGTTATGGGCTCGGCAACCAAATATGCGTCTAATATCAAAGACATCTCACCCGAACGCATTTACGTAGAACTTGTTAGAATTTTACACTCGGATAGAAAATATCCTTTCTCGGATAAAGAAGGGCATTACACTGGTTTGAAGATTTTAGATTACACTAGAGTATTAGATTATATATTTCCAGAACTAACCGAAGGGCGAGGTATGGTGCAAAGAGCAGACTTCCATAAGTACGACGTGCTAGAACATAGTTTAAGGGCCGTTCTTCATTCAAACCCGTCGGTAAGGTTAGCATCGCTATTACACGACGTCGCAAAGCCGTATTGCTTTAAGCGTGACGGTATGTATTACAAACACGACGTTGAAGGGGAAAGGCTTGCCGAAAATATTTTAATGCGCTTAAAAGCCGATAAAACCACCGTTAAAAAGGTTAAGTTCTTGGTTAAAGCGCACATGGTGGATCTTGACTGTTCAATGAGAGAACAAAAAGTAAGATTGTTTATGGCGAAGAATTTTGACATGCTTAAAGAATTGCTTTACATTAAGCAAGCAGATTTTAGAGCAAGTCTTGAAGACGATAGTACTGCGCCGACGCTTATTAAGTGGGGCAAAATTTACTGGGATATGTGCAAGAACGGGCAACCGTTTTCGCTTAAAGAATTAAAGATAACTGCCGAAGATCTTATAGGAATAGGCTATTCAGGGGAAAGTATAGGTAAGGAATTGAAAAAGTTGTTTGAGTTTGCAGTCGTTACCGACGGGGCGAACGAAAAAGAAAGACTACTTAAGATTGCAAAAGCAGATTTCGTTGGGTAAAGGAGAAGAATATGGCAAAATTAACAAAAGAACAGGTAAAGGAAAAAATTAGAGAAAAGAAAGTGAAGAGAGCGCTTAAGATTGCAAGATTTAGGGGCTTGAAAAACTTTTTGTTTTGGTTTGCAGGAGTGTTAAGCAGTTTTGCGATATTGTTAGGTTCGGTATTCGTTGCCGTTAAAGTTATTCCTATAAGCACTTACGTTGGGGGCAAGAACAATTACGCCGATTACGTTAGTGATAACGTTGCGTATAAGAGTGTTCTAGATGCAATTTTAGAAATTCAAAACTTTAAGGTGAGCGATTTTCCGATAGTGGAAACGACATTAAAGGATCTTTTGAACGATACCAAGATAGACGGGAATACAAGCCTTAGCGACGTGATTAAAGTAGATTACGATAAGCTTAATGCAATAACGTTCAAAGGGGATATTGCAGGGGCGCTTGCCGAGTGTATCTCGTTTAATGAAGACGGGATTAACGACAAAGTGATCGGTACGGATAGCTCGATATCGGTTTTTAAAGATTATATCCAAGTTCCTGCGCCAAGTGTAGACGGACAAGGGTTAACTGCAGGCAATCCTAAACTTTACTATTACAAAGCACCCGTGACGTATAGCGCAAGAGTTCAAGATTTCGGTTGGGCTCGTGTGTTTAACGACGACGGTACTTTTGCAGACGGCGTTACGATGGAAGCCGTTGAAGAATTTTTTATTTGTCCTATTCTTAAATTGCCTATTACCGAAGCGTTGAAAGAAGTGGGTACATACCTAAATTATCTTAAAGTTAACGAGATTTTAGACGTGGTTAAAACGGATAAGCAATCGTTAGTTTACAAGGCGTTTAGGGGTGTGGCTATCGGTTCGTTTATTTCTAGCGAAAACGGTGGTTTTTCGGCTGATATGATTTTGAAAAACATTTGTCTTAACGATTTAGGTGGACCAAGCGAGCTTGGTGATATAGGCAATTTGGATTTCTTTGCTGGTTATGTACCCGTAGAAGAAGACGATAGACCAGAAGTAGTAGGCGACGTTATTACTAAGGCAGGCGAAGAACAAAACTTCACTTCAAACCCTGCTATGTATTACGTGCTTGTAGAAGGGGTTCATGGTCAAGATACGGCAGTTTACGCAAGGGCGTTTAACGACAACGGGCAGTTTAATACAACCTATTATAAGCAAGCAGACGGCACTTATTTGGGTCAACCACAACAAGGTATAAATCCCGATAAGTTTTTTGAAGATTACGAAAAAACCGATCTTTATTATGCTAACCTTTCGTTCGTGCCGTTCTCAGACGCATTAAATTTGATAGGCGAAACGATAGGCATGCAAACCGTACCGGGGCTTATGAAGGCAATGGAAATTGATTTAGGTGAAAACGATTTGATTTTCAAGTTGCTTGGCGATTACACAATTGCTGATTTTGGAAAGAGTGAAGAAGACGGTGGTTTTTCGGCAAACTCTTTATTGAGTAAGATAACGCTAAACGATTTAGGTGGCGCAGAGCTTTTCGGCGATTTCGGTGGATTTACTTTCTTTAATGAATACACCGTAGTAGAAAACGATGATAGGCCTATATTAGACGGCGATTATATCGGCAAGGATTCTAATTCTAAACTTTACTATACTCTCGTGCAAGGCGAACACGGTAAAGACGGTGCAGTTTACGCAAGAGCGTTTACCGACGACGGACTTCTCATTACTTGTTTTACTGACGGGGCAACGGTAATTAAATCGTATGATAGTTATTCTGATATGCCACTTTATTATGCAAACCTTGCAAGTACGCCTTTTGATCAAGCGCTTGAATTGATAGGCGAAAGCATAGGTAGAGAAACGATCCCGGGCGTGATGTCGGCGTTAGGTTTGGCCGTGGGGACGGATTCGTTTATAGAAAAATTACTAAACGGTTATACGATAGAAGATTTCGGCAAGCCCGTAGAAGAAGGTGGCTTTGATATTAACAAGATTTTAATTACCGACCTTTTGGGCGACGGTAATGAAGACCTCTATAAATTATTACTTTCTGCAATTAATAAAATGCCCGACAAGGCACAATTTGTCGTTGGTGGCGTGCTAGATCAAACGGCTTACGATCAAGCTGTAGACCAAGCGATAAAAGAACTTACTATAGGCAACCTTATGGGCGAGTTTGATATTGAAGGAATACCGATATCCGAATTTATTGAACTTGATGACGACATACTTAAAATGTTGTGTGAATCTATAAACGCAAACAAAAAAGCCGAATACGACGATAATACCGACCCAAACAAGGGTGAATATCAAGAAGTAACCAAAGATAATTTGACGATAGGCGATTTTAAGTATTTTGGTACGAACGGTATAAAACTTTCGGCGTTCCTTGGTGAATATGCAGAAAGTCAAACTCTTTACGACGTGTTGATGTCTGCGACCGACAAGATGCCGAACAGAAATTCTTTCGGTAGTGACGCAGAGTACGAACTTGCTAAAAAACAAATAGCCGAAGACCTTACGGCAGACGATTTGTCAAACGGGTTGAATATTGAAAGCGTAAAACTTTCGGTTATCTTGCCAAATGATAAAGGCGAAAACGACGGCGTTTATAAAATACTAGTGCAGGCGCTTAATATTACCGATGCAAGTGGTAATCCTATCACAAATCCCACTTTTGCAGATATTACTATTAAACACTTCAAAAACGGGTTTGACTTGAACAAGGTTTCGCTTACTACTGTTTTAGGGGACTATTCGTCTAATAAAACCCTTTACGACGTGTTGGTTTCGGCAAAAGGTTTAATGCCGAATAGAACGGATTTCGCTAACGACTCGGACTTTGAATTTGCAAAGGCAAACGTTGCCCAAACTCTTACCGTAGGCGCTTTGTCGTCTGGACTTAAAATAGAAGACGTTAATTTGTCTGTAGTGTTGGAAAACAACGCAGACAATAAGGGGCTTTACGATATATTGCTCAAGGCTCTTAAAGTTACCGATAGTAACGGCGTAGTTATCGCTAATCCAACGGTAGACGATATAAAGATAAAACACCTTTCTTCGTTTAGTTCTGATAAGATAACTCTTTCAAGCGTAATAGATCCTGCAAGCAATAGTGGGCTTTACGATATACTAGTTCAAACGGTAAATAAGGCTCGACTTGCAGAATATAACGCTAATACGGCTTTGGATAAAGGGGAATTCGTTTCCACGACCGAAGCAAATTTAACCGTTGGCGACTTTAAGTATTTTAAGACGGAAAACATCTTGCTTTCTAGTGTGTTAAGCCAATCGGAAAATCAAACCATTTATAATCTTCTTGCAGAAGCAACGGGGGTAAATGCACAAGACATAACCCTTTCAAGTCTTAAAAATTTCAAAACGGGTGGGGTGCGTTTGGTTTCGGTAATGCCGTACGACGATACGGTAGGCTCTGCTGGGTATAACGCAGACTTGTATAAAATACTCGTTCAAGCAACCAAAGCAACTTCTTACGATAAGATAACGGTAGATTCGCTTAAAAATTTCTCGGTTGGAAACGTTAATATGGGCACGGCGTTGCCTAATGCAAACGATACGCTTAAAGCTATCCTTGAACAAGCGTTACCAGGAGATACAACTTATGAAAATATTTTAATTTCCGATCTTGGTGATTTTTCTATCGGGAACGTGAATTTGCAAAGCGTTTTGAGTGGCGTTGCCGAAACCGACATGCTTGCGCAAGTTCTTGCTCAAGCCACTAATAAGTCTTACGGAAATATTACGATCAACGATTTGTCGGGCTCGTCGTTTACGCTAGATAACGTTCAGTTAGAAACGGTTCTTCACGAAAATACTGATAACCCTATACTAAACGCATTGCTTAGTGATAAAGAAAACCCCGTAACGGTAGGCACGTTAAGTCAAAGAATAAGTCAATTAACCGTGTTCTCGGTTTACGGGGGTTCGGTATTTACTGATAAAGTTAGCGACGCTATGTATTCAACTGCTTATTATAAAATTTTACAAGACGGTAAACTCGTTGGGTATACTTCAGATGCAAACGATTCGAGAATAAGCGATACCACTAAATACTATTTGTCTAAAAATTCAGGTATTTGGGGGCTAGTGTGCTTAGACGCCGTTTCTATCTATGATACGGGCGAAGATAAAGGTAGGGCGATAGAATACGCCGTTTGCAACTTAACGGTTAACGATATGGAAAACGGTACGCAAATAAGCTCTAAACTTAAAAACGCAACGATAAGAAGATTGATAGACGCTGGCGTTTTAGAAAGTGCAAACAATAATTATTACGATAAGACAATGAGCGATATTTTAGCGATAATATCTTAAAAATAATTGACAAAAGTAATAATATTTGATATTATTATCTAGCCTATTCATTGTAATCGTGAATAGAAGCGTAACCTTGCTTGTGCCTAGAGCATAAGCCGAATAAGTCCAGGAGGTAAAAATTATGACGAAATACGAGATGCTTTATATTCTTGATGCAAGTCTTACCGACGAAGCGAAAGAAGCAATCATCACGAAATTCGAAGACTTGGTTAAGAGCAACGGTGGTGTTGTAGAAAAGACCGATCGTTGGGGTTTGAAGAAATTACAATACCCAATCAACTACAAGTCTGAAGGTTTCTACGTTTTGATGAGCTTTGAAGCACAAACCACGTTGGTTCAAGAACTCAAGCGTATTGCCGGCATTGTTGACGGCGTAATCAGAAGATTGATTACCAAAAGATAAGGTAAGGAGAAAAAACAATGAACAAAGTTATCTTAATAGGAAATTTGACACGTGATCCAGAACTTTCCGAAACGCCTAGCGGAGTGGCTCTTTGCAGATTTGCAATCGCCGTTTCCAGAGATTACGCTAATGCAGACGGAAGTAGAGAAACTGATTTCTTCAACGTAACCGTTTGGAGAGGTCGTGCAGAAAACTGTGGCAAATACTTGAAAAAAGGTAGCAAAGTAGCAGTAATCGGTAGCCTTCAAAACCGTTCTTACGAAGATAAAGACGGTGTTAAGAGAACTGTTACCGACGTCGTTGCGAACGAAGTTGAATTCCTTTCGCCCAAAAATGCAGGTGAAGAAATGGATACTACCGTGGTTGCATCAAAACGTGAGCGTCCACAGTTAGAAGCCATTGACGATAATCAACTTCCGTTCTAATAAGGTCTTTTGTACCGAGAATATTAAAGGAGAACTAAAATGGAAGAAAATACCAATGTAACCACTGCACCCGTTGAAGAACGTGCAGCGGCTCCCAAGGAAGGGAAAAAATTTGTTAAGAGAATTCCACGTAGAAAGGTATGCGCTTTCTGCCAAAACAAAGCTGAAAGCATTGACTATAAGGATATTAATACCTTAAAGAAATATATTACCGAAGGTGGTAAAATTCTCCCACGCCGTATGACCGGCGTTTGCGC
>JAZOMV010000053.1:0-4988 GCA_045654165.1 Christensenellaceae bacterium | reverse complement strand
ATACGCTTTCTAGAAGTACCACCACCGTGAGTAGTAACCATCGTACCGTCTGCATCTTTATCAAACATAACGCCGAGTTCGTTGAGCCATTTAATAGCGTCCGGAGCGTCGTTTACGAGTTTATAAAGAAGTTCGTGCTTTGCGGCGAAGTGTCCACCACCAAAAGCATCGAGATAGTGAATAGCAGGGCTATCGTTAGGCTTATCTGCGGCTTGAATACCACCTTCTGCCATCATAGTATTAGCGTCACCTATACGAAGTTTGGTAACCATCATAACCTTTGCGCCCTTGTTATCTGCTTCGATAGCGGCAGAAGAACCTGCGCCACCACCACCGATAACCAAAACGTCTACGTCGTAGTCGGGCTTAGAAAGGTCGATATCCATATCTAATACTCTAGATTTACCTTGTAAAAGGTCTGCGAGTTCGTGTAGAACTTTGCCACCCTTGTTAGGACCTACTTGAAGATTTTCATAAGCACTTTCAATATAGTCGGGGTGATTTTCTCTTAATACTTGTTGTTTTTCATCAGCAGTCATTCTGCCGAAAAGTTTTTCAAGTCTTTCTTGTCTGGTTGCTTCAACCTTTTTCATTGAAACTAACTGTTCTTCGGTATATTTATACATAACACCCTCCTACTTTTCGATTTCTCTATTGTTATAGAGTTCTTTAAGTTCTTCGATAGGCTTATTCATAAGCGTTTCGATAAGTTCCTTATACTTGCCGTCTTCAATTTCCTTAACTCTTTCTAAAAGATGTTTAGATTCAGGCGCCATATATTTGCCGTAAAGACGACGAGAAAGTTCTGCAACCTGTGGATGAGATATGCCAGCAGGACAACGAGAAGAACATACGCCACACATTACGCAGTCGAAAGATTCTTCTGCACACTTGTCGTATTCGCCACGTTGAGCGTAAGCAATGTATTGCATTACGTTGAGCGATTGCGTACATGCTTTAGTACAAGCGTTACAACCGATGCAAGCGTAAATTTCAGGATACAACTGCATCATAATTTGTTCGTTAGGTTTAACCTTTTCAATATCGTAAACCTGTTTAACGAGCGGGAAGAAAGGAAGAGTTGCAACGTACATATTGTCTTCTACCTTGGTTTGACAAGCAAGACATGCATGCAATTCTCTATCACCTTTAATACGGTAAATGGTAGAGCAAGCGCCACAGAAACCGTTTCTGCAACCACAACCACGAACGAGTTGATAACCTGCGTATTCCATAGCCTTCATAATAGTAAGACTTTCGGGAACTTCGTACTTTTTACCAAACAAAAAAACGTTAACTTTATTTTCCATTTGTTTTTTCTCCTTATATTAATACTCATTCGGCAATTCATCGAGTTCGTCGAAACGGAATACCGGACCGTCTTTACATACGTATTTAGAACCTACGTTGCATCTACCACACTTACCTACCCCACATTTCATACGAAGTTCGAGCGTAGTATATACTTGGGTTTTTTCAAAGCCTAAAGAACGAAGACCTTCAAGCGTGAACTTAATCATAATAGGTGGACCACAAAGAACTGCTATCTTGTTTGTATCAAAACCGAGTTCTTTTACGTAGTTGGGAACGAAACCAACGTGCCCGTCCCACCCTTCTTGTTCACGGTCAATGGTAAGGTGTACGTTTACACCTGCATCA
This sequence comes from Christensenellaceae bacterium, assembly GCA_045654165.1. Classification (GTDB taxonomy): domain Bacteria; phylum Bacillota; class Clostridia; order Christensenellales; family Borkfalkiaceae; genus UBA1259. The sequence goes on along the minus strand of JAZOMV010000053.1, from coordinate 3,329 downwards.
GTTGCCCATTCGTTGATTATTTCTTGATAATCTAAAAGATCGTCTTTACTTCTTGAACCGTAAACGATATCGATTTTACCATATCTATCACGGTAGTGTCTACAATAGTTGATTACCGAACGCAACGGCGCTAAACCTACGCCACCTGCAACGAACAAAAGATCTTTGCCTGCAAACACGTCGTCTACGGGGAAAGGATTGCCGTAAGGTCCACGAACGGTTACGTTTTGACCAACTTCCCAAGCGTGTAACCAAGTAGTTAAACAACCACACTTCTTAATAGAGTATTCCATATATTCGGTGTTCGTGGGAGAAGAAGTGATTGAGAACATTGCTTCGCCAACACCTGGGATAGAAACCATTGCGCATTGACCTGGACGGTGTTCAAAAAGTTTTTTGCCTTCAGGTGAAACCACTCTGAAAGTTTTAATATCCGGCGTATCTTGTCTTATATCCGTTATCACGCCGAGTTTCGGAATTAAAGTTTCATTAATCATTTTCTTTACCCCCGAGAGTTTTCATAACTTTAACGATATTCATTGATATCGGGCATTTTGCTAGACAACGTCCACTACCTACGCAACTGAACATACCTTCGTTATTATCGGGATAATACACGAGTTTGTGCATAAATCTTTGACGGAAACGTTCTTTTTGAGAAAGTCTTGAGTTGCCGTGTGCCATCAAGGTAAAATCGCTATACATACAAGAGTCCCAACATCTAAAGCGTTTAACGCCTTTGCCTGTGTTAAAGTCTTTAACGTCGTAACATTGACAGGTAGGACAAACGAAAGTACAAGTTCCACAACCTAAGCAATGAGAAGAAAGTTCATCCCACGCAGGATCGTCAAAATATTCTTTGGTCTTGCCTGCGCCGAACTTGTCGGTAGTAAGGTCTTTAAGTGGAAGTTTATCCATAATAGCCGAAATAGCTTTCTTTTGTTCTTCTACTGCTTTATCATCACTTTCGTCTAAACCTAACTTAGCCAAAAGTGCTTCACCCTTTTCGGTGTTTGCTTGTAAATATAAATCCGTTTCAGTCTTCCAAGCAGTAATATCGCCTGCTGGATTTGCAGGGTCAATGCCGAAAGTCTTACAGAAACAGGTTTCAGCAGGTCTGCCACAAGCAAGAGAGATGATAACGCCTTTTTCTCTTCTTGAAGCATAATAACTATCTACCGGTTCAGAAAGGAAAACTCTATCTAAAATTTCAAAACTCTTAACGTCGCAAGCACGAACGCCGAAGATTACGAAATCTTCTTTTTCCGATCTGGTATCGATAATTTCAATGTTCTTTCCTTCGGTTTTGAATTCCATAAGGTTTTCAGTTTGAGGAAAGAAGAAGTCTTTTGCACTTCTTGTAGTATTGAGTGCTTGGCTCATAACCACACCGTCTTCCCAAAGTTTGAAAGACGCAGTACCGTTCTTACCGTCAACGGGAATATACAACTTTGCATTTTCAGCAATCTTTGCGAAAAGCTTATCTATATTTGATAATGATATTTTACGCATATTATTTATCCCCCTTATTTACGGCGTCACACGGTTCGATATCTTCTTTAGTGTAGTTTACTAACGGTGCACGGCTACCTGCTTCTGCACCTGCTTGATAGTCGCCGTAGAATTCGTTAATATCCTTAATAAACTTACGGTTAAGAAGATGCAACGGAATATTTTGAGGACATACTCTAGAACATTCGCCACAGTCGGTACAACGACCTGCTACGTGGAAAGCACGGATAATGTGGAACATCTTTTCTTCAAAACTATCGGCAATCGCTTTGTTTTCTACGCCCGAGTTGGGGTTACCGAACACGCACTTTTCACAAGTACATGCAGGGCAAACGTCACGGCAAGCGTTACAACGGATACAACGAGAAAGTTCGTTTTGCCAGAAAGCAAATCTTTCGTCCGGCGTCATTGCTTCAAGTTTAGCAACTTCGTCAAAACGATTGCTATCTAACACTTCGCCGTCTTCACCGATAAGTTCGTCGTAATAAACGTGTTTTTTACTCTTACAGTTTACACAACGTTCTTGCAAGATTTGGCTCTTATCAACGGCTTTAACCCCGTCGTAAAGAGTTGATGCTTTGATTTCGTTTGAAGTTGTATCAACGGATATTATTCCGTCGCCTGCTATTTCTTTAAGTTTAGTAATATCAATCATTCCGTCACAAGGAACGCCTACAGCGTAAACTTTTTCTTTATCGAAACGATGTTCGGTAAGAAGTTGGTTAAAACTGTAAGTATCGCAAGGCTTTAAGAAAACCAAAACCTTGCCTTCGCCCTTACGGGTTTCTTTAATAAGGTATTTAGAGAAGTTTGCACCACAGAAATCGTCGAACACAAAATCCTTTTTCATTTCTTCCACAGTAGTGAAAACTGCAGGGGTTACGTCGTAAGAAAATTCACCTTTCTTCCAACCTAAAACTCTACTAACAACACCTTCGGATAAAAGTTTTTCTGCTTTTTCAATTAGCACTTCACGCATTATTTTTTGCATCTTAAATCCTCCAGTCTTTTATTTTCGCCAAGAGCGGCAACCTTTTCAGCAAAGTCGTTCATGGTTGCTGCGAATTTTGCACCTTCTGCAGCAGATACCCATTCAACACGGGTACGTTCTCTTTCAATGCCGAGATAATCTAACATTGAGAACAAGAGCGCCATTCTTCTTCTAGTGTAATAGTTACCAGAAGTATAGTGGCAGTCGCCAGGGTGACAACCACAAAGTATTACCCCGTCTGCCCCACGTTGGAAAGCACGAAGAATAAACATTGGGTTAACACGACAAGAGCAAGGTACTCTTATAATTTTTACTTCGGCAGGATAAGCAAGACGGTTGCTACCTGCAAGGTCTGCACCGGCGTATGAACACCAGTTACAACAGAACGCTACAATTTTAGGTTTATATTCGTTTACTTGCATATTGCGTCTACCTCCGCCATAATTTGTTTACTTGCAAAGCCCTTAAGATCCATTGCGCCAGAAGGACATGCAACCGTACAACAACCACAACCTTGACAGATTGCTTCGTTAACTTGAGCCACTCTACGAATAAGCGTCGTTCTGTTAGGTCCACGGAATTCTTTATCAGCGTAAGTGATTGCGCCGTAAGGACATACCTTTTCACAAGACGAACAGCCGTTACACATCATTTCGTCAGATTGAGCAACGCACGGGTTACCCGTAAGTTTATCTTTAGCAAGAAGACCGATTACTTTAGCAGCGGCCGCACCTGCTTGAGATACCGTTACAGGAATATCCTTAGGTCCTTGACAACAACCTGAAAGGAATACGCCTGCCGTTGGGCTTTCTACCGGACGAAGTTT
>JAZOMV010000052.1:0-11273 GCA_045654165.1 Christensenellaceae bacterium | reverse complement strand
GACCTTGAGCACCTTGCGGTCCAGTAGGGCCCATAAGACCAATCGGACCACGTGGACCCGGAGGACCTTGTATTCTAGATGGGCAATTTCCGCAACGAGACTTACAACAATCAAATGGACTTCTATTATTGCAAGAATTACAGCAATTATCACAATAATTTTCTCTATTCATAAAAACCTCTTTTTATATGTTAATCTATTACATAATATGAGTTTTATATGAAAAAAGGTCAATGTTGTTTTGCAGTTATAAAATTAAATTTAACGGAGTTTCCTAAAACAGATAAATAATTCAAAAAAACTTAGTAAACCCTTGGAGGGGAGGTAATATGTATAAAAGAAAATCGCTAGGAAATTCCTAACGATTTTCGTGGTGCCGCTGGCCGGACTTGAACCGGCACGGATGTTACTCCGAGGGATTTTAAGTCCCTTGCGTCTGCCTATTCCACCACAGCGGCGTATTATTGATTTAAAGAAAACTCTGCGCCTTATAGCGCAGAGTTTTATGGAGGCGCCACCCAGATTTGAACTGGGGGTGAAGGTTTTGCAGACCCGTGCCTTACCACTTGGCTATGGCGCCATTAGGGAAAAACCCTATAATAAAAAAAAGTGGAGCGGGAAACGAGATTCGAACTCGCGACATTCGCCTTGGCAAGGCGACGCTCTACCACTGAGCCATTCCCGCACCTATTGGCAATGACGAGATTATGGTGGAAACAATAGGGCTCGAACCTATGACCCTCTGCTTGTAAGGCAGATGCTCTCCCAGCTGAGCTATGCTTCCGTCGCTCGTCATTGCTAAGATAATATATCAAATTATTTAATAAAAGGCAAGTGTTTTTAAGGGGTTTTTTAAATTTTTTTAAAATTTTTTTATTTAATTAATTTTCTTTGTTTTTAAGGTGTTTTTTGTCTAATGAAAATTACCTTTTTAATACGTGAATCTATTAAAATAAGTTTATTTATACTAGTTTTTTTATTTACTTGACCTAAACCTCTTATTATTATATAATGAATAAAAAAGAGATAAGGTGCAAAATGTTTGCTGTTGGAATTGATATTGGTGGTATGAGTATTAAAATTGGAATTGTTGACGATAACGGTAAAATCGTTTTACAATCTCGTTTTAAGACTGCAAAGACGGCTGATAAGTGTATCAGTGATATGTGTAAACACGTTGAAAAGTTAATAAAAGAATTAGGAATATCTACAAAAGACCTAAAAGGTATAGGGGTGGGTTGTCCTGGTTCTACTTCTAAGGAAAAAGGTGAAGTTATTTTCTTACCTAATCTTGGTTGGAATAACGTGCCGTTGGTAAAGAGACTTAACGATTATTTTGGCGTTAGGGTAGAAATATCTAACGATGCAAACGTTGCTGCGTTAGGGGAAACGATTTACGGTGTAGCAAAAGACCTTAATACCGTTGTGATGTTTACTCTTGGTACAGGTGTTGGTGGTGGAATAGTTATAAATAGAAAACTTTTTGAAGGTGGATGGTCACAAGGTGCTGAATTGGGGCATACTACTTTGTATTTAGATGGTATACCTTGTACTTGTGGTAGGGTTGGTTGTGTTGAACGATATGTTTCAGCAACGGCGTTAATTCAACAAACTAAAAACGCTATGCAAGATGACGCTAATAGTAAAATGTGGGATTTTGTTGACGGTAATATTGAAAAGGTTGATGGTAGAACGGCATTTGAATGTTCTAAATTAGGCGATAAAAGCGCCGAAAAAGTAGTTGATACTTACGTTAAATATTTGGCTGAAAGCATGTTGAATATGTTTAATATTTTTCGCCCAGAAGCATTTGTTCTTGGTGGTGGGGTGAGCGCTCAAGGCGAATATTTAAATGAAAAATTAAGACAATATTGTGAAAAATATGATTTTGGATATAAAAATGCACCACGAACAAAAATTTTAACGGCTATGCTTGGCAATGATGCAGGTATTATAGGCGCAACGTCGTTACTTGATTAATAACATTAAAATTAAAAAAACTTGGCTCAAAGTGTATTTGTAGCAGGTTTAACGTTATATTTGCACTTTCAAATGGTTAAAAAATAAGAACTTGGATTAGAAACCGAGTTCTTTTTCTTTATATTATCAATTTTTTTCAACTTTTACAATTCCTTAACATTTTACAAACAATTTGTTATAATATAGGTGGTACAATATAGGCACAAGGAGAGTTTTTATGATAAAAATATTTGTTGTTGAAGATGATATGGACTTAAATCGCTTTGTTTCAAGTAGCCTTCGTAACGTAGGTTATGAGGTTGTTTCGTGTTTTGACGGGTTAGAAGCGTTAGAGAAAATGGATGAGGAAAAATGCGACCTTCTTCTAACAGATATAATGATGCCTAGAATGAACGGCTTTGAACTTGCCGAAAGCGTTCGTTCTACCGATAAAACCACGCCGATTATCTTTATGACGGCAAAAGACGACAAGCCTTCTAAAATGCTTGGTTACAATATCGGCATTGACGAATACGTGACTAAGCCGTTCGATATAGATATATTGCTTATGACGATTAAGGCGATACTTCGTCGTGCTAAAATTGAAACGGAAAAAGAAATTACTCTTGGCAACTTCTCTATGAACGTGGAAGAACGAACGGCAACCCTTGACGGCGAAGAAATTGCCCTTACCGTTAGAGAATTTGATATTCTATTCAAGCTTTTGTCTTATCCTAAAAAGACGTTTACCCGTTCGGCGCTTATGGCAGAGTTTTGGGATTATGATTCTTCAACTACGAGTAGAACGGTTGACGTGTATATGGCGAAACTTCGTGAAAAGACGTCTAAATGCGATGGGTTTGAAATTGCCACCGTTCACGGGCTTGGTTATAAGGTGGTGTTAAAATGAAAAAGAAAAAAGCAACAGGCTCAAGTATAAATTGGGTGGGCATGGTTTCGTTTTTCGTGCTTATTGCTTTCGTTATGCAAATGGCGATTCTTTGTTACGATTATATTAGAGAAAGAACACAAAATTTATCTTTAATCGCTATTTTAATTTTAATTGAAGTCATTATTTTAGCCGCTTTTTGCACTCTTTTTGATTGGGTTAGAAGAAAAATAATGGTGGATATTCCAACTAAAAAAATCTTGCAAGCCACCGAAAAGATTGCCGAAGGTGATTTTTCTACCAGGCTTGAAATAAAGCACGAATACGGAAAGTATAATCAATACGATTTGATTATGGAAAACTTAAATAAAATGGCAACGGAACTTCAAAAAAACGAAGTATTAAAAACCGATTTTATTTCTAACGTTTCCCACGAAATTAAAACTCCACTTGCCGTTATACAAAACTACTCAACATTACTTCAAGACGAAACGCTTGATAGTGAAACGAGAAAGAATTACTCAAAAACGCTCATTTCTGCGTCAAAGCGTATTACCGACTTAATTACGAACATATTAAAACTTAACAAACTTGAAAACCAAGAAATACAAGAAAAGCATGAAGCGTTCAATTTAACGGAAGCGCTCGCCGAAAACGTTGTTGAATTTGAAACTATTATCGAAAAGAAAAATCTTGAACTTAATTGTGATTTTGACGACGTTACGGTGTTTTCTTCAAAAAGCCTACTTGAAATCGTTTGGAATAATTTAATTTCCAACGCTATTAAGTTTACGCCAAACGGTGGAAAAATTGATATAGCGCTTAAACGTAAAGATAAAAACGTGGAAATTAGGGTAAGCGATACGGGTTGTGGTATGACGAGTGAAACGGGTGCTAAAATCTTTGAAAAGTTTTATCAAGGCGACACTTCCCACTCAACTCAAGGAAACGGACTTGGGCTTGCGCTTGTAAAAAAGGTGATTGATATTCTAGGTGGAGAAATCGTCGTGCAAAGTGAAATAAATAAAGGAAGTACTTTTACAATTATATTAAAGGACGTCGTTTATGAAGGTTGATTTTCGCTCTCTTTGGAAAAAGATATTAAACCCACCGACGTGCGTTAAAGTTTTAATCTTTATCATAACACTTATAAGCGCAACGCTTTCTCTTGTGATGGTGGGGTTAGGATTAGAAAACGGCTTACTTTCGATAATTGCTTATATTCTTTTCGGTGTAGCAGGGGTGTCGCTTGCGTATAGCGTATATTTAATAATTCCAATCTTCCCTAAAATGAAAAGTGGAATTATAGCGTGGATGGAAAAATACGAATTTACACATTTGCTTCTTAGAAACTTTGGCTTTAGAACGGTAATTTTTGCAATCGGTTCTTTTTTAATGAGTTTGCTTTTTAGTAGTTTTAACGCATATATGGGTATTAAAAACCGTTCGATATGGTATGGCGCACTTGCGGCATTTTATATTGCACTTGCTTTTCTTCGTGGTGGTGTGCTTGCCTATCATAAAAGAAGAATTGGTAAGAAAGTTCAAAACGACGATTATTTTAAGGCGAAAGTGTATAGAAATAGTGGCATTAGTACGCTTATCTTAAATATTGCGCTTTCGTCGGCAATTGCGCAAATGATATTTAGTGGTGAACATTTTACTTATATGGGCTTAACAATTTTTGTTTACGCTGCGTATGCGTTTTATAAAATCACAATATCGATTATTGCGCTTGTAAAAGCACATAAACAAACGGATTTAACAGTAAGAGCAATTAGAAATATTAATCTTGTAGATGCGCTTGTATCTATTCTTGCCTTGCAAACTGCATTGCTTACAAGATTTAACGAAGGCGAAATAAATATATCAATATTTAACACTTTTACGGGAATTATAGTTAGTTTACTTTCCGTTGGAATAGGAATTTATATGATAGCATCGGCAAATAAAAAACTGAAAGAAATACAAAAGGAAAATAAGACAAATGAACAATCAATTTAATTTTAAATATACTGCACTTTCGCAAGAAGAACGAAAAGAAATAGATAGTATTCGTCGTCAATACTCTCAAGAAGAAAAAACGGAAACCAAACTTGAAAGATTAAGACGATTAGACGGACTTGTAAAGAACACGGCAATTATTTGCTCGCTTGTGCTAGGAATTGTGGGTACGTTGATTTTCGGCTGTGGACTTACTATGATTTTAGAGTGGAGCATTTGGCTTTGGGGTATTGTGCTTATGGTTATCGGTAGCGTCCCTATGGCTATTGCTTATCCCGTTTATAAATTAACATTAAACAAAGGCAAAGCAAAATACGGCGATGAAATTTTACGCCTTTCAGAGGAACTCTTAAACGAAAGTGATAAATAAAAAAAGTGGTTACGTAAAAAACGTAGCCACTTTTACATTTTATTAACAAATAAATTACATTTTGAATACATAAACTTTGCGTTTTATAAACATTGTTTTAGTAGAATATAAAAGCAAACTAAAATATAAGGAGCAAAATATGAACGCTTAGGTAGAATTAGCATAAAGAAAATCGGGCGTGAAAACGTCCGATTTTTGATAAAAAGCCGATATTTACAAAAAGTTTACAAAATCTTTTCAAACCATTTACAGTATTTTATTAAAACTTAAACATTGTTTTCGTATAATATGGGTACAAAGTTAAACAAAACAAGGAGATAAAATTATGACAACTGAAATTAAAACAATTGAAAGAATCCGTGCAAGTTATACGGAAAAGGAAATCACCAAACTTGATGAATTAAAAGAACTTGATAAAAAGGTAAAACGCCCTGCGCAAATTTTTGCGTACGTTTACGGCTCACTTTCTTCACTTGTGCTTGGCACGGGAATGTGTTTAGCAATGAAAGTAATCGGCAATAGTATGGCGCTCGGTATTGCTATCGGTCTTGTTGGGATTGCGCTTACACTTACCACGTATCCTATTTTTAAGGCTATATTAAAGAGAAGAAAAAATAAATACGCAAAGCAAATTTTTGAACTGTCCGACAGTTTATTAAACAAGTAAAACGAAAAAATATTTTAAGGAGATTTTAATTATGGGAATTAAACAATTTTTTAAGGACGCATTTGCCGATATGAAGGCAAGCACGAAAGCACAACACGAAGTAGATAAGGCTAATTTTGCCGCAGCTAAAGCGGAATCCAAGGCACAATGGGAAGAAGCAAAAATGAGCCCTAAAGCGCGTCAAGCAAAAATGCAAGAAGAACGTGAAAAGCAAATCGAAAAAGCCAACGAAAGAAAGGCTGCCGCTGACGAACGTATTAAAAAAGCGCAAGAATCTAAATAATAATGGAAAAACCCGACTTTTCGTCGGGTTTTTTGCCTTTTAAGAGTACCTATTAAAGTGAATTTATTGAAAAGATTTATTCGTTCTATTGTAAGAAATTTTGCACCGTTATTATAAAAAAGGGGAAAAGCCAGATATAGAAAAAACTCAATATGAGAAAAGGCGTGGCATAATGCCACACCTAACTTATTCAAAGAAGTACTTACCACAAAAAACTCTATTGTACCCGTGTTAAATTTTTTATTTTTATAAAATATTGTCGGCGTTTATTGAATTTACGTATTTTGTCGGGGACATATTAGTATGTGTTTTAAATTGTCTACTAAAGTAATAAACCGAACTAAACCCAAGCATATCGGAAATTTCACAAACGGTATATTTTTGTTGACTTAATAGTTTCTTTGCTTTTTCAATTTTGAGGCTAATAAAATATTGTAGGATAGAAAAGCCGGTTTTCTTTTTGAATTGTGTTTTTATATGACTTTTACTAAAACCTAAAGAAAAGGAAATTTCGTCAAGATTAATATTTAATGAAGAATCTAATTTTTCATGTAAAATTTTAAGAATACTTTCAACGATTTTATCTGAACTTAAAGAAATGGGGGTAATATCGTTGTCTATATCTAATGTGGTTTGAGAACGAATAAGCGAAATTAAAAGCAATTCCGTGCAGTTTTTAATAATTTGTTCTCCTGCGAACGGAGCGTTAGCCCGTTTGTTCATCTTGGTTAAATAGAGATCGTTTGGTTTGTCTGAAAAACTTATTTTTCCTTCGTTAATAATTTTGTTTAGTAAGATTTTATCAAATTCGGAAAATTTAATAATTTTACCTGATAAATCGTGAATTATAGGGGAATTACAATCGAAAGTAACGATAGCAGAATTTGAAAACTCTTTATTCGTGTAAATGGTATGAGAAACGTTAGGTGCGTGAATAAAAGCCTCGCCTTGTTTAAGGTTGTGCTTTTTCCCATCTGCAACAACTATGGCTGTGCCACTATCAATGTAAACTAATTCATAAAAATCGTGCGATTCGTTTTCAAACCGAAAATTTTGCCCGTATTTAAAATAATGAATAGTATATATACCGTTTATATTTATCTTATCATTTAACGGCGTTTTTGTAAAAATTTTTTCTTCATGATTATTCATAAATACATCATATAATATTTTTTTGAAAAATGCAACGCTTTTAATGGGTTTGTATAATAAGATACTTATTTTTGTCTTAACGTGCAAATAGTTGATTTTTTTTTATAAATTAATAAAAAGCAAAGTATTGTATAATATCTAAAAAGAACAATAGGAGAATTGTATGAAATTTACACCTGTTTACGATAAGCGTTTTAATCCGTTAAGCGTTGTGCTTCGTTCTTTCAGAAAAGAAGTTGAACAAAGCGAAAACAAAATTGTAAGAATATGCGTAGAAAGAAACGATGGCTATAATTATATTTACAGTTTACCCGTTTTTGCTAATGCTGACAAAAATCAATATAATTATAAGATTGCAGAAAGACTTATAAAGTCTATCTTGTGGGTAACTGGTGGTTATAAAATATATATAGAAGGCGACGATTATATTTACGAGCAAATAAAAAATGATTATTCGCTCAAAGGTGCTCGTGCGTTTGACGTTGATTTTATGCAAACAGTATACGAAAAGCCTTTTGAAGTAATTAAATGTACTGCAAACGATTTTCCTGAAAGTAAGACTTGCGAAGTTAAAATCGGTGGGCATCTTGATGGATGTAGAATAGGATTTGATGCTGGTGGTAGTGATAGAAAGGTTAGTGCCGTTATTGATGGTGAAGTAGTTTATAGTGAAGAAGTGGTTTGGTTCCCTAAAATCAATTCGGACTATCGTTATCATTATGACGGAATTATGCAAGCAATGAAGACGGCTGCGTCTAAAATGCCTAGAGTTGATGCTATAGGTGTGTCTAGCGCAGGTGTGTATATTAATAATAAAATTAAGGTTGCATCACTTTTCTTAAAAGTTCCCAAAGAAGATTATAAAGAACACGTTCAATCTATGTATATAGATATTGCTAAAGAGATAGGCGCACCTCTTGAAGTTGCTAACGACGGAGACGTAACTGCTCTTGCTGGGGCTATAGATCTCAATGATAGGGGCGTTTTAGGTATTGCAATGGGTACTAGTGAGGCAGTAGGTTATATAAACGATAAAGGGCTTTTGAACGGTTGGCTTTCAGAAGTGGCTTTCGTTCCAGTTGACTTTAACCAAGATGCAATGGTTGACGAATGGAGTGGGGATTACGGTTGTGGCGTTAAATATTTTTCACAAGACGGCGTGATTAAACTTGCAGAAAGCGCAGGCTATAAATTTCCAGAAAATTCTTCGCCTGCTGAAAAACTTAAAATAGTTCAAAAACTTATGTTAGACGGCGACCCTATGGCAAAGCAAATATACGAAGATATCGGGGTATATCTTGGCTATGCTATCCCGTATTATGCAGAATTTTATAAAATTAAACATCTCTTATTGCTAGGTAGAGTTACTAGTGGAGAAGGTGGCAATATAATAATGAAAAAAGCTATGGAAGTTTTAAGAGAAGAATTCCCTGAATACGCTGACGTTAATTTGACCATGCCTGATGAAAAGAATAAAAGAGTTGGGCAAAGCATTGCCGCTGCATCTCTTGCTGAGATCGTTAAATAAAAATTTTATTTGGTATTGACTTTCCTGTTTGTTAGTGATAAAATAAATATAAGGAGGAAAGATAATGAAATACAATGAAACTTTAATGTGGAAAGAGATTAACGAAACTCCTAGAATTTTTGCTGAAATTCAAGGAGAAAATGTAGCAGTTATGAAAAGTTTAGTTGCTGATATTAAAAAATGTAAAGCAACCAACTTTGTTGCGGCTGCTCGTGGCACAAGCGATCACGCTTTAATTTTCTTTAAATACGTGCTTGAAGTTAATTCATTATATACTGTTGGATTATCTGCGCCTAGCGTTATCACTCTTTATAAAGGTAAAATAAATTATTCGAATAGTATCGTTATCGGGTGTAGCCAAAGTGGTAAAGCTGCAGACGTTTTAGAGGTTATAAGAAAAGGGAACGAACAAGGTTCTATAACTATTGCTATTACAAACGATAAAGATAGTCCTATGGCAAAAGAAGCAAAATATCATTTGTTTTGCAATGCAGGGCTTGAAACTTGCGTTTCTGCAACTAAAACTTTTAGTTCTCAACTTTATCTTTTATTGTGGCTTGCTTCTGAGTTATCTGGGGATAGGGCAAAACTGAAATTATTAAAAACCTTGTCTTTGGATATTAAGAACGTTATTCCACAAATTGACGAACTGACCACTAGGTATGCAGATAAATTTAAGGATATGAATAACGGGTTTGTTCTTTCTCGTGGTATAACTTATCCTATTGCATTAGAAACAACCCTAAAATTACAAGAAACTTGCTATAAGCAAATGAAAGGGTATGCAGGAAGTGATTTTTATCACGGACCAATGGCAGTAGTAAACGAAAAGACCCCTGTTATAATTTTTTGTGCAAAGCACGATGGTGACGACGAAATGCAAAGTGTTTTCCGTGCCGAACAAATTAGATGTATTGAAAAAATGCTTAGTTTAAAAGCCCCCGTTCTTTTAGTGACAAACGACTGTATTTTAACAGGTAAGTTTGCAAAATGCAACGACGCATTAATTAATTCTTATAACGTTCCTGAAGAATTTGCAATGTTTGCGTTTGCGATTTTTTCACAAATGTTTGCTTGCAAAATTGCTTGTTTAATCGGTAATAATCCTGATGAACCTAGATTGTTAAATAAATAATGATTACAAGATAATGTTAAAAACTCAGTTTTGTCTAATCTTGAAATTTTATTAAATTACAATTAAAAAACGACTATCTTTTGATAGTCGTTTTTTCTTTTATTTTGAAAGTTTTTGTATAAGGTAGGGTATTGCTTTTTCAAATTCCACACCATACCAATTATGCATTGGGTTTTCTATTGTTTTTAATATGCTCTCAACGGTAAAATCAACTGCAATTTCTAATGCGTTATCAATAGTTTTATCGCTTGCAAGAGCGCCACATAAACTACTTGCAAAAACGTCGCCCGTGCCGTGAAAACATTGAGAAATTTTTTCTCTAAAATAACTAAAAAATTCGTTTTTGCTTGAATCGTATCCGTAAACGCCGATATGTTTATTGTCAAAACTTACACCTGTAAGCACGGCTATTTTACAGCCTAAATCGGTTAATCTTTTTAATATATCTTCTATATCGCCCTTGTTATATTTGCACGGCTTATAGGGGATATCAAGCATAAACGACGCTTCGGTTAAATTAGGAACGATTATGTCTGCTTTCTTACACAATTTTTTCATTGAAAGGGCAAATTTTTCGTCAAAACCCGTATACAATTTGCCGTTATCAGCCATTACGGGATCAACTAAAATAAAATTATTTTTTCTTTTATAGTCGTCAAAAATATCTGAAACGATATCAACTTGTTTGATTGAGCCTAGATATCCGGTATATATAGCGTCAAATTCAAATTCTTGTTTTTTCCACTCTTTAGAAATTCTCGGCATATCGTCGGTTAAATCGTTAAAAGTAAAACCGTTAAAAGCCGTGTGGTTAGATAAAACGGCAGTTGGTAAAACGGCTGTTTCAACCCCAAACGCTGAAATAATAGGTAGTGCAACCGTTAGGGAACATTTGCCTACGCAAGATATGTCTTGTATTGTTAAAATTCTTTTCATATTATTTACCTGTATTTTCAAATACGCCCTCAAAAAGTTCAAGTTTAGAAGACTTTAGAACACTTCGTATAACGCTTGGCGTAAGGTTGGGGAATAGTCTACCGAAAAAGCCCATAAAACATCCGTCAAACCCTATTACCGTGCGTTTTTTCTTTTTGGATATGCGTCTAACAATGCGCTTAGACGCCTTGCTTAACGGCATCATCATTTTGGTTACGAGTTTGCTACTTTTATCGTCAACGTTTTGTCTATTAAGTATATCGGTTTTAATAAAACCAGGGTAAACGCCACCGAAATAAATTTGTTTTTTATAGTCTTGTTGTAAGGTTTCAGTAAACCCTTTTACGGCG
>JAZOMV010000051.1:0-3540 GCA_045654165.1 Christensenellaceae bacterium | reverse complement strand
AAGTTCTAAAAGCGCCCTATCAGTTCCCAACTCGCTTATGTCTTTTATAAGCGACTTTGGTACTCTTGTTTGGGTGGCAATAGTTTGGTTATTTTTGGATAAAAATTGGTTTGTTTCTCTTGCATAATTTAACTTATAAGTTTTTAATTATCAGCATAATTATTATATCATATAAATATGATTTTTCAAGGGTTTTATAAAAAAGTGGAAGACGATATAAATCCTCTTCCACTCAACTTTTTATACAAATTTTTCAAAAACAAACTGCGTTTTGCCGTCAGCCTCATAGTATTTTAGTTCAAAATTATAACCACATTGGTTTGCAATTTCACTATATAAAGTTTTGGTCGTTTCAATGTAATATTGACTTGGCTCTTGACCGAGCGAGTGCATATATTCTATTGCTGGGCATTTATCTATTGTCACAATAAGTTTATCATCAAAGAGTTCGGTGTGTAAATAATGACTTGCCTCTTCCTTTTCATAAGTTTTTTCTATCCAAGAAACAATCGCTGAAAAACCTTTTTCTTTTATCTCGCTAATCACAGGCGCATAAAAGTTTTTAACGTATTCTTTAAGGAATTTTATAACTTCATCTTTGCCGAACTTATCACCACAATATTTAAGGGCGTTATCAAGCGAAGTGTGGAAATCTCTGTGAAGATACTTGTTATCTTCACTTTTCATATCAATTATTGTAATCCCTTCTTCATTTTCTCTCTTTTTCAAGTCTTCATCTTTGACTGTTCTAAAATCAATCTTTGGTGGGTTACCCTTTTCATAAAACCACTCGCAACAAGACGCGTTTTCAATCCCAGAATTATCCCTTTCAAGCACTATGCCGTATTTTTCAAGTATTCTACTATAAATAACGTTGCAATGCGAGCAGTAATCATAATATGGCTCAACGTGTGAAAGTTCGTTTAGCATCCCGCGTGAAGGGCAATGTCGCATATGCGAATACTTTACCATTTGCTTTCTATCTTCCATTTCAAAAAGGTCGCACGCCTCTTCGGTAAGGGTATGTCCCCAATATGCAATAGCACCCTCAAAACCGCCTAACTTTTCGCACTTATAGGCAAGAGAGTTTGGATTATTAAGGTCACCGATAAAGGTGTCTGAAATATGTATCCAGTAATCCATAACAAAATCGTGCCCGCCTTTGTTTTCAAGATACTTAAAAAATTCGCTATAAAGTGGTATAAATTCAGTACAAGAAATCATTATAGTTCCCCTATATCTTTAAGCACTTTTATCATCAATTCTTTTGCGCCGTCTTTAGCAAGTGGCGTATAATCTTCGTGGAAATTACCTTCTATACCCAAAGCGTTCATACAATAGGTAAAGCAATACATAAGTCCGTTTGCAAGCATCGTATTACGCAATAAGAGTATGTTGTCAAGATGACGTCTTGCGCCAATCAAATCACCTTTTTTTACGCACTCATACATTGCTTTTCCGTTTTTAGGCGTACAGCAGAACATGCCGTCAAGGTTTTTGTTTATCCCCAAAGCGTTTGCGTAGTCGAAAGAATCAAGACCACTATATAGGCAATCAAACTTTTCGTCAGGATATTTGCGACCGATGGCTTTTATAAGTTCCCAATTTGCACTCTTCATACCTTTAATATTAGGGTGTTTAATAACGGCGTCTATGATAGTCATCGAAATTCTAAATTGAGTTACGCCAGGTAAGTCGTACATAAAAACTGGATATGGTGAACAATCGGCAATTTTTGTAAACCAACTAATTGCTTCATCTACGTTTGGAACTGCATAGAAAGGAACGGTTACGACTATTCCGTCTATTTTTTTATCTTTGCCAATCATAGCAAGTCTTTCTTTTACTCTTGCAACGGAGTTATCCATTGCACCAACGAATAGTGGAACTCTGCCATTATTTGCTTTAATGGCGCAATCTACTGCCTTGCCGTACTCAGAATTAGGAATTGATGCTTCAATACCCATACTTCCCATAAGCAACATCCCAGATACGCCTGCATCTATTTGTTGTTCAATGTGCTTTGCCAATGCGCTTTCAACAAGTTTGCCGTCATCGGTAAGCGGTGTGCCGAGCGCGGTGTAAAATCCGTTTGTTAACATAATCTTTTTTCTCCTTAACGTGTATTTTGGAACTATTTTTAATAGTGTTAAACTATACTCATTATAACATCTAACGCTTACCTATACAATAACTATTAAGGACTATTTTATTAAACTTATGTCTTATAAGTTCATATTTTTCTTAATATTCTATAAAATAATGACCTAAATATTGACTTTTTGTTTTTTTAAGCTATAATTGTTTGTAATATAATTTTCTTAAATTGCACAGTTTTTTATAAAAGGTATATTATGAATAAAAGTTTTAACGCTTCATATAAATTTTCTTTTGGGGAAATAAATTTTCAGTTTGATATCGACCAAACTTTATCACTAAATAAATCCTTATCTAATTACGTCGTTTCAGATGATAAGGATTTTCACGACCACCCTTTTTATGAAATTTTCTTCGTTTTTGATAATGAAATGAAAATAGTTTTTGAAAACGATACGAAAACTTATAAAAATTGTGTGATTTGCTTGCCACCTAACACTAAACATTATAGCATTAGGGCAACCGATTATCGCATACTTTTTTCATACAACAAAAAGAATACCAAAAAAGGAAATTTTAAAAATTTCATATCCAACGTTTTTGCGACTGAAAACGTTTGTCAAATCCCTTTTATTTCTTCAGGGCTTAACGGTTACCTAAAAGAACTTTGCAAGGTTTTTTACAATCAAAAAACCGACCTTGACCAAGAAATTATAGTTTCGCTTATAAAGTGCATTTTATACGACATATACTCATTGTACGCTATCAATGAATCCACAACCCAAAAAGATTATTACCTAAACGAAAGCCGATATATAAGTATCAGTTCTTTAATTAAAAAGTGCACTTCAAAGGAAAACGATATAACTATCGCAACCATAGCAGACGCGCTTTGTTTAAGCAAAAAACAAACTGCTCGCATCATTTCAAAATATTACGGAAAAACTTTGGCAGAAGT
This sequence comes from Christensenellaceae bacterium, assembly GCA_045654165.1. Taxonomy (GTDB): domain Bacteria; phylum Bacillota; class Clostridia; order Christensenellales; family Borkfalkiaceae; genus UBA1259. The sequence goes on along the minus strand of JAZOMV010000051.1, from coordinate 485 downwards.
TATAACGGAAGAAAAACTTAATTATGCAACCTATTTATTGAAAAACACAAACCTTTCCATTTACGACATTGCTTTTGAAAGCAATTTTAACTCATATAGTTATTTTTGCAGATGTTTTACAAAAAAATTTGGTTGTCTGCCGTTGCATTATAGAAAAGATAACAATTTAATTTATAACCCAAAGCACGTGGATTTTTAATTCACGATAAGCATTGATGACTAAAACTTGCCCTGTCAAGTTGTTCGCCAGTTCACGCACTGTCGGAGACAGTGCAACGAAAAAGCGAACCACTTATGTGATTCGCTTTTCGTTTGGCTGCCCCTGACAGTCGCTCCTCCATTTCATTACGGAGTCCTTGTCCATCAAAGATTGCCCATCATATGACGGACGAACTACGTTCTTCGTCTGTCTATGGATAGCAACACAAACAAAAAGAACCATCACTTGATGGTTCTTTTTGTGTTAGTTGTATGAAAAATCAATT
>JAZOMV010000050.1:0-32396 GCA_045654165.1 Christensenellaceae bacterium | reverse complement strand
ATCAACGTAGACGTAAGTTTCTTCGGACATCCTACGCTTAACGGTTTGAGAGTAGAAACTTGTTACGTAATAACTGAAAACGGCGCAGAACCTTTGTGTCCATGGTTTGAAGAAGAACTTTTGAACTACGTAAAATAATTTGAAAATTTAAGTCGTATAAGGAGTAGATTATGCTTAAAATAGGTGTATTTGGTGCGTATCGTGGAATGGCAATGATAAAGTTTTGCGCTAAATTTCCCGGTACGGAACTAGTGGCTATTTGCGACAAGAGTGAAGAAGCGCTTGAAAAGACTAAAAAGGTTATAGAAGAAGAAAATGCAAACACCCGTTTATATAAGGATTTTGACGAATTCTTTAAAGAAGATATGGATGCCGTTGTTCTTGCTAATTACGCAACAGAACACGCACCATACGCTATTCGTTGCTTAAACGCAGGTAAGCACGTTATAAGCGAAGTGTTGCCAGCGCTTAACATGGCGCAAGCAGTGGAACTTTGCGAAGCGGTTGAAAAGAGTGGCAAGGTTTACGCTTATGCGGAAAACTACTGTTATTTCCTTTCTACCAACGAAATGTATAAACTTTACCGTAGTGGCGATTACGGCGAGTTTGAATACGGCGAAGGCGAATACGTTCACGATTGCGAACCTATTTGGCCGTCGATTACTTACGGTGAGTCGGGGCATTGGAGAAACAATCTTCACGCTTGTTTCTACTGCACGCACAGTATCGGCCCGTTAGTTCATATCACGGGTTTAAGACCCAAGTCGGTAGTCGGCTTTGAACTTCCTATGGTAGAAAGATTGAAAAATCTCGGCGCAAGATGTGGTTCTTCGGGGTTGGAAATTATCACGATGGAAAACGGTTCGATAGTAAAGAGTTTGCATAGCCTTGCACTTAAGAGAGAGCCTAGCGCAATTTGGTACTGCTTGTACGGTTCTAAAGGTATGATGGAATCTAGTAGGCGTGAAGACGGGGTTGACGGTATGTCCACCTTTATCAACGATAAGTTCACTACCTATCAACCTAAACCTAACGTAGAAAACGAAACGACCAAAAAACTTAATAGCGGACACTTTGGTGGCGACTTCTATCCTATGTATTATTTCGTACAAAAGATTTTAGGTCACGAAGACGGCAAGAACTCTATCGGCGTGTACGAAGCGCTTGATATGTGGATGCCCGGGCACTTCGCTTACCGTTCGGTTTTAAACGGAAACGTTCCGTTTGAGATTCCCGATTTAAGGGATAAGAGCGTAAGGGATAAATATAGAAACGATACTTGGTGTTTCGATCCTAAATACGCAAACGGCGATTTAGCGCCGTCATATTCTAAAGGCACGCCAGATATTCCACAAGAAGTTTACGATCGTGTAGCAGATATGTGGAAAAAACAACAAGAAGAAGAGCGTGCAAAGGAACAAGCAGAAAAAAAGTAACTTTATAAAAGTTTACTAAAAATATTGGAGGAAGATTATGACCAAAAAATTTATTAGAGTAATTGCGTTGATATGCAGTTTGGTGTGTGTTTTAGCAACGGCAACTGCTTGTGGACCAAGGGGTACTACCATTAAAATCGACAAGACCAAAACGCAACTTTATATCGGTAACTTTGACGGTGGTATGGGTTCACGTTGGTTGAAAGAGTACAAGAGAGGTTTTGAAGCGTTGTATGCTGAAATTTCTTTTGAAGAAGGCAAAAAAGGGGTTGAAGTTATCGACCTTAGCGACAAAATCGCTTATGATGCGGCTCAGATAGAAAAGACTATCGACGGATCTTCAGTAAACTTGTTCTTTACCGAACAGTTAGACTACTATAAGTTCGTTGAAAAAGGGTTGTTGTACGATATTACTGATATAGTTACGGCAGATATCCCTGGTGAAAACCTTTCTATCGAAGATAAACTCAACGAATCGCAAGTTTCTTACTATAAGTATAACGGCAGATATTACGGGATTCCCCATTACCGTTCTTATAGGGGTATCGTTTACGATAAAGACCTTTTCGATTTAGAATACTTGTATATTACTGAAAATGGTGATATTGACGGTAGATCTACCGATACTAACCTTTCTAAAGGTCCTGACGGTGAATACGGTACTTACGACGACGGTTTGCCTGCAACCTACGAAGAATTCTTCTACTGGTGCGATTACGTAAATCAATACAAGGGCGTTACGCCTATTTGTTGGACGGGACAGTATAAGGAAACTTACACTCAATCTTTATTAGACGCTCTATTTGCAGATGCGCAAGGTTTAGAAGGGGCTAACGCTTACTACAATCTTCCTTTAGATGCTAGCCAAGCAAAACAGGTTAAAATGGTAACGAGTTTCACAGGAAACGTTCCTAACATTGAAACTAAACCTCTTTCTCGTGATAACTATGCCGATCGTGTAAAGGTTGCAGGTAAGTATTATTCTTTTGATTTCTTGCAAAAGATTATTGCAGGTAACTATTATCAAAGTTTAAGCACCAACAGTACTCAAAGCCACGAACTTACCCATTACGATTTCCTTCACAGCCGTTTTGATCCCGGTAAAAGACCTATCGCCATGATGGTTGAAGGTACTTGGTGGGAAGAAGAAGCCGACGGCATCTTTAAGTCGATGGTTAATAGTGGCTACGAAGGTGCGTCTAGAACGGAAAGAAACTTTGGTTTCTTACCCTTACCCAAACCTACGGAAGAATATTTGGGTGGACAGACTTTGTTCGACGCTAACCAGTCTATAGCAATAGTAAACGCTAACTGTTCAGATTTGAGAGCAGACCTTGCGTTTAAGTTTATTCAATATATTTCTACGGATGCAAATCTTCAGTTGTTTAACACTATGACGGGTATAGGCCGTGACTACAACTATTCGCTTTCTAGCACGCAAGAAGCAGGGCTTTCAACTTTTGCAAAAGACATTTATTCGTTGACTAAACAAGGTACGGGTATCGTTTATGGTTTCCAAACGACTTATAGCAACTATAAATGGTCGCAAGTAAACCTTACAAGCAATCATTACTCTTCAAAAGTAGGTAGCAATGCTTACACTTCACCGATTGAAGGTTTCTTAGATAACAAAACTGCTCAACAATATTTCTTGGGCATGCAAGGGTAAAAATTTATGAGTTTTAACAAAAAAAAGACAGCCGAAGAAGTTCGCCATAGTAAAAATGGTGGGCTTCAGTCGGCAAAAGTACGAGATACGATATTTTTCTGGTGTTTGGTTACCATACCGTTGTTAGTTCTCGCTGCAAATATGATTTTTATTAACTTAAATTCAATTTTGTTGGCGTTTAAAGGCTATTCGGATACGGGTGAATCGTTTTACGTTGGGCTTGATAACTTTAAAAGGGTTTTCTGGGCTTATCAAAACGATATAAAAATGGTTAAATCGCTTGAAAACTCGCTAATCGTTTACGGGGTAAGCGTAGTGGTAACGGCAATCGTTCCTATCCTATTTTCCTACTACCTTTTCAAGAAGATGTGGGGGACGGGTATCTTTAAAGTTATCCTTTTCTTACCAAACATTATTTCGCCTATTGTAACCGTTATTATATTCAAATTTCTCGTTGATAGAGTTATCCCCGAATTAATGGGTTTACCAAACGGACTACTTTCGGATAAAGACACCACTTTCGGAACGATTTTATTCTATTCTATGTGGATGACTTTTGGTAGTGGGATGTTGATACAGTTAGGGGCGATGAACGCCACTGATCAATCGACGATTGACGCAGGTCAAATCGACGGCGTTGGGTTTTTCGGCGAGTTGTGGCATATAGTTTTGCCCAAGAGTTACGGTGTTATATCCATAGGCTTTATTACGGGTATAGCGTCTATATTTACAAATCAGTTCGGCTTATACGCTTTCTACGGCGAACACGCACCTGCGCGCGTTTCGACGTTGGGCTATTATTTCTACGTAGAAACAAGCAGGGCCGCAGAATCAGGTTATCCTTACTGGGCGGCGTGGGGTTTAGTCGCTTCAATGATTACTATCCCGCTAACCTTTATAGCAAGATACTTGATTAACCGTTTCGGACCGTCGGAGGAATAAGATATGGCTAAATTATCAAAGAGAAGACAAGTATCGGTTGCCACAATCTTAATGCTCGTGTTCCTTATCGTATATGCATCGTCGCTCGTATTAATGTATTTGTGGGGTTTTATCACTTCGCTTAAAACTATAGACGGGTTTGCGCAAGATATGATAGGGTTACCAAAAGGTGCGCCTTGGAACTGGGCTTGGACTAACTATAAAGAAGCGTTATCTCTGTTTGAAACGAGTTTTATTCACGAAGGGCAAATCTATTACGTAGGATTTATGGATATGTTAGGTAACACCATTACCTTTTCGTTACTAGGTCCGTTTATTACCATTACCGTTACTTGGATAATGTCTTATGCTTGCTCACAGTTTAGAAATAGAGCGTCAAACGTTATTTTCAATATCAATATGGTTTTGATGTTGATACCTATCGTAGGTACATTGCCTAGTGCGTTGCTGTTTTATAAAACTTTACGCTTATATAATACTTGGGGTTACGTAGTGTTAAGTTCCATAGGTTTCGTAGGTGCAAACTTCTTAATTTTCCACTCTTATTTGAAAACTATTCCAAGGGAAATGAGAGAAGCCTCGGTTATCGACGGTGCAGGGAACTTTACCATTATGGTTAGAATTTTCTTCCCACTTTCCATAAATATCTTTATGATTTTGTTCTTGACGGCGTTTATCGTTAACTGGAACGATTATATGACTATGGTTATATGGTTGCCGTCTTTCCCGAGCTTGGCATACGGCATGTACAAGTTCAGTACGAACTCTGCTACGGGTGCAAGTTGGCCACCCATACAAATTTCAGGTTGTATGATTTTAATGATACCTATTTTGGTATTGTTTACCATATTCAAAGATAAGATTATAGGTAGCGTAACTATAGGAACGCTCAAATAATCGCTAGGTGATTTTGATGAGAAAAAAAATATTTGCTTTAATTTTATTAGTTATGATTGCCACGTTTACTTTAGGTGGCGTGGCGATCAATAGCGTAGTCGCAAGTCAGGTGGAAGCACCTTTTTCCACTACTTACGAACTAGGTGAAACGGTTATTGTTCCCAAAAGAAATATTTCAGTTGGGGGTGTTTCCGTTTCGGCAACTCCCGTCGTAATTTATCCAGATGGTAGTGCGTATTCTGTAAGCAACGTAAAGTTAAGTGATCCGGGTAAATACACGGTAGAATATAGGGCTAACGTGGGTGGTAGAACTTATAAAGAAAGCCATTCATTTACCGTTTTGTATCCTATGAACACGCTTACAGCACGTAGCGATTCTGCTACTTACGGCAAGGTAGACGGATTTGACGTTGAAGGTCTTAAAGTTAAGATTGCAAACGGCAGTACTTACACGCTCAATCAAGTTATCGACCTTAATGAGATGAAAAAGGGCGACCCGTTGCTTTCTTTCTATGTTTTGCCCGAAACTTTTGGTGCAATGGATGCTGAATATCTTTATATTAAACTTTCCGACGCTATCGATCCTAGCAATTTTGTAACTATTCAGTTTAGACAATCCCCTTACGCTGACAACGTACTTTACGTTTCAGCAAAGGCGCATAATCAACCGACTTTCTACGGTGTAGAATGGGGGCTCGTTGACGGTCAACCTATAGACGGGTATCACGGTTTTGCCGCAAACGGCTCGTTTACGGGGGCAAACTTTGGCAATGAACGCCATAAGTTGACCGTGTTCTACGATAACGCCACTCAAACGGTAAACCTTACAAACACGGCCATTTCGTTCGGTGGTAATTACGTTATCGACTTTAACAATACCAAGTGTTTTGCAGAAGGTTGGCGTGGTTTTGAAAGTGGAAAGATAAACGTTTCTATGTATGGTGGAACTTATTCTAAAAACAGTATGAGTTTCGTTTTGACTTCGGTTGCTCAAACTGATTTAACTCAAAAATATATAAACGTTGATAGCACTTCAGAAATTACCGTAGATTACGGTGAATATACTGAAAACGATTATCCATCGGCTGTGCTTAATAAACCGTATAAGATTTTCGACGCAAGTTCGCTTAATACTTATACTAAAGAAAAAATAGAAGTGTCGGTTTATACGGGCTACGGCTCTACAACTGCACTTAACGTAGACGTAGTTAACGGCGAGTTTATTCCAACCCGTTTACTTACCCACACTATCGTGTATAAATGCACGGACGGGTTTGGCAACGTCGGTTATAAAACCGTTCCCGTTAACGTTTTAGCAGATTTCGAACCTATCGTAATGGAAGTCGATCAGTCGGATATTTCTTGTATGATAGGTCAAACGCTTACCTTGCCAGCAATTACTAGTTTGCACGGTGGTAACGGAACTATTAAAACGCAAGTGACCTTGAAAAAGGTTGGCGAAACGGAAAGCGTTGTAATAAACGGCAATAAATACCGTTTCCTTGAACAAGGCGAATACCTGTTGATTTATACTGCGACAGACTACAATCAATGCTCTATCGAAAAGAGTATTTCAGTTACGGTAGGGCCTGCAAACGCACCTATTTTCTCAGACGATCCTTTCTTACCGATTACCTATATTAAGGGTGGTAAATATTTAGTTCCCGAATTAAAGGCAGAAGATTTTGCTAGTGGGTCGAGAGATATTATCGACACGGTTGTAACCGTTCTTGCAGACGGCAGTACGGTTTTACCCGTGGTAAACGGATATTTCACGGCTAACGCACAAAACAAGATAACGCTTAAATATACGGCGACCGACGAACTAGATAGATCGAGCACCATTTCTTACGACGTTTCGGTTACGGATACTAATCTAGGCGATATTCCCGATACGGAAAAATATTTTATCGCTAACGGTGGCTATACTAAAAAGGTTGTAGTTAGAGAAAATAACAGAACTTATTCCGATTATTATCTTATTGCAAACGCAGAAAAAGCAACGTTTAAGTTTATTAAAGAATTGAACGGTAGAACTTTTAATTCTAGTTTCCTTATCCAAGCAGGTAAGAACAACTTCTCTAGTGTACGCTATACCATAGTAGATTATAAAGATGTTACCAAGGTTATAGACTTGCTCGTTGAAAAGGTGGGCGATAAAGCGTTTATTTCCATAAACGGCGCTAAGAGTATAGAAACTAAAACCCTTTTCGGTGGTGACGTTAAGGCGTTCAATATCGAACTTGAAGGCAATTTATTAAATTTCTGTAACAACGTTTTCCGTTTGAAGAATTATCGTGACGGACAGGAATTTAACGGGTTTAACGATTTCGTTTACTTGACCATTTCTTTAGAAGGGGTTACCGACGTAAATAACGCTGAAATCAAGCTTGACTTAATTAACAACCAAGCAATGAGCATGTATTTAAGGTCGCAAATAATTAGACCTGCCGTAATGTTTATGGGTGCGTTCGGTGGCGAACAAGAAATAAACAACGTAATGCGCATAAGCCCGGTTTTATCGACTAGTGTGTTAGATCCTTACACGGAAATTTCCTTTTCGGTTAAAATGCCAGACGGAATAACTTACGCAGTTTCGCAAGATGGAATTACTTTAAAAGACGTTCCGTCCGATAGAGCGTACGATCTTTTGATGAGTGAGTACGGCAAGTACACGTTTACTTACAAATCGTGCGATAGTAGGGGCGACGTAAGACCGATAACTTATAACGTTAACTGCTTAGATAAGGTTAAACCTGAAATTAAGGTTACGGAAAATACCGTTTCAGGTGAAGTTGGCAAAGCGTTATCAGTTCCTAAATACAAGGTAAGCGATAACTATTCAAAGCCCGTTGTAGTAATTCAAATTATCAATCCCGAAGGAATAATTACTACTTATGAGAAAGGGTATAAGCCGACGATGAAAGGTAAACACGTAATCAGATATATGGTTATGGATGAAAACTATAACGTCATTATTAAAGACGTAATATGTAACGTTAAATAGGGGGTGAAAAGATGAAAATATTCAATAAAATTTGTTTGGTTTTGTTGGCGTTTATCTTTGCTTTTTCTTCCGTTTCGTGTGCGAAAGACCCTGAAAAACCCACGCCCCCACCACAAGTGGAAGAAGGTTACACCGATTACTCTTTGGTGGAAAACGGTTTAAGTCAATATAAAATAGTTCTTGCTGAAAGCACTCTTTATAACGAACGCCTTGCTCGTGATGAAATAGTGGATTTCTTCTACCAAGCAACTCAGATTGATTTGCCTACCGTTACCGATACTCAAGTAGAATATAGCGAGGAAGCCAAATTAATCATTTTAGGCGACACCCGTTTTACAGAAAAAAGTGGTGAAAGCGTAGCAAATATTCCACAACAAGGTTTCGTTCTTAAAACGGTTGGCTCTAACGTGTTTATTTTGGGTAAAGATTTAGGGGTGTTATACGGTGCTTACGAGTTTTTAACCCAAACTTTAGGGTTTGAAATTTACGCTCCCGACGAAATATCATTGCTTAAGAACGTTACCGACTTAAAATTAAAAGAACTTTTAATTAAAGATAGTCCGGATATTTTATATAGGCAACCTAACTACGGCACGCTTACTAACGCTACTTCGGCTAATAGATTTAGAGTTCACAATAATATTTGGATGTATCAGAACGGCTATTACGTTCACAATTCTTTGCACGAATATTTCCCTGTGGCGACCTACGGTGATAATGATAAGTGGTACGATGATAAGCAACAGCAACTTTGTTATACTGCGCACGGTGATCCCGTTGAATTGCAAAAGATGCAAGACGTGGTATTCACTAGAATAACCGAGATGATAGATTATTTCTATGAAAAGGAAGATTTTAGAGAATCGCTATCTTTTTCGCAAGAAGATAATAACGGTTGGTGTTCGTGTGATGAGTGTACAAGGTCGTTTGAAACTTACGGCGCAAACTCTGCTGTGGTAATAAAGTTCCTTAACCCCGTTGCAAGACGTGTTAAGGAATGGATGAGCCAAAACTGGCCGGGGCATAACGTAAATATTGCTTTCTTCGCTTACCTTAAGAGTTTGGATGCGCCCGTTAAAAAGGTTAATGGCAAGTTTGAAGCCATCGACGACTCGGTTATGATGGAAGATAACTTGGCTATTTGGTACGCACCTATTCAAGCCGAATTTATTTACGATTTTGCGCACGAAAAGAATAGAGCGTATATGGAAATAATGCAAAAGTGGGATGCTTTAACCGATAAGTTCTATTTGTGGTTCTATTCCACGCAATTCCAAGACTATTTACTTTGGTACGATACATTTAACTCAATGCAACCTATTTATAGGTTGGCAAAAGAATTTAACGCCGTTTATATGTTTGACCAAGCAAGATATAACGTATCTGCGCTTACGGCGTTCGATAACTTAAAAGCCTTTCTTAACTGTAAGTTGGCTTGGAACGTAGATAGCGACTACACGGCGCTTATAGATGCCTTTTTTGCAAACTACTTTAAGGACGCTGCAGAACCTATGAGAAAGTATTTTGAAAGTTTCAGAAGTTGGTCGCAATTCTTAAAGGATAACGGTGTAATAAAGATAAACGGTCAACCTAACAACGGTGCCGTGCTTGCAGACGCAGAGTTCTGGCCTAAGCAAGTGCTTGAAGGATGGAACGAATTTATAGAAGAAGCGTACGACGCTATAGAACACTTGAAAGTTTCGGATAGAAGTTTATATGATACTTTACACGATAGAATAATGTCGGAAAGTATTGCTATTAGATACCATTTGATAGAATTACACGGAACGACGTACGAAAATTCAATACTTCAAAACTTAAGGACAGAATTTAAGAACGATGCGACTAGATTAGGCTTTACTAATATTATGGAACACGTTCCTATTGCAGATCAAGTTTATTCTAAATGGGGAATTTAATAAATAAGGGGGGAAATATGAGAAAATTTTTAACTTTAACTTTGGCAGTTTTGTTTTCGCTTTGTGCCCTAACTTTTTTGTGGGGTTGCAACAAAGAAGAACCACCTAAAGAACCTAGTTTTCAGGCTGAATTAGAGGATTTTGACCTTCCGTTCGGTAGCACCAAGCAACTTATGGCAACGGGTAAAAATCTCGTATGGGAAAGCGATAACCAACAGGTTGCAACCGTTAACGACGGTTTAGTTACGGCAATTTCGTTGGGCTCTGCAAAAATTTCCGTTTCTTCGGGGAATAAAAAGGAAGAATGTACTGTTACGGTAGTTGCATCTACGGTTGCGCCAACCTTAGAACTTGACGTTGCGCCCCGTTCGCTACGCATTGGTGGACAGTTGACTTTAAGTCCTATAGTAAAATTTGACGGTCAAGCAGTACAAACGCAAATAACCTTTGATAGCGCTAACGACCAAGTAGTAACCGTTACTGACCAAGGCGTGGTTACGGCTGAAGGTTTAGGTCAAACCACCGTTTCCGTTTCCTATTCTTACGCAGGGCATTCGGATACCGTGGAAATTACCTTTAACGTTATTGAAGACGTGGTTTTAGAAGTAAACAAAAACCAAGTTAACTTGGTGGTAAGAACTGCTAGTGGTGATAACCTTACGGAAGACACCGTAACCGTAACTAAACTTACTAAAGACGATCAAGCTAAACCTATTGAAGAAGTAGAATGGTCTGTTTTAGACGATACTATCGCTACGGTTAAAAACGGGGTTATTACTGCTAAAAAATTCGGTCAAACCACTGTTTCTGTTAAATATACTACGGCAAACGGAACGGAAGCAAAAGTAAATATAGCAGTAACCGTTGGCAGAGAAACGCTTGAAACTAACGGTACGGGCTATATAGATTTAAACTGGGATTTCGGTCAAACGGAAGCAAAAGATTTTGCTTACGTAGAACTTCCTGAAGGGTTATATCTTGATGAAAGCGAAGTTTTGGAAGTTTTAGACGCTACGGGTAAGGTAGTATCTAACGACGGGCTTAAAATTTCCAAAGCAAAATTAAAATCTAATGAAGAAACCTTCTTGCTTGGCACTTCCGATTTCATTTATCAAGTAAACGTTATAGTTGAAAAAACTTATATCGAAGTAACCGAACTTGAAGATCAATTCGATTCGCCTATCGGTAACGGCGTTGAACTTGTTAACGGATTTGAAGGCAAACAAAAGGTTGTTAAAACCACAAGCAAAGCTGGTGCAGAAGGTATTTGGTCTAATGCAAACGGGCATTTTAGATTAAGCAAATATCCAAGAACTTGGCAAACGGGCTATTTAATTTTCGACCTTTACGTAGAAGCAGGTACTAAAATGGGTGGCTACTTATACGTTTGGTCGGGTAACGATATTCTCGGCACAAGCATGCTCTATTTAAAACAACAACAAGACGAAAGTTATACTATCGAATGTAGTTTGGGGCTTACCCAAATTGTGGATGCAAACTTTGACCAAGCACCGTTTACTTTCTCGGCTTGGAATACGATAGTAATCGATACCACTAGTTATTCTGACGAAAACGTAACCGAAATATACTTTATGCCGTCTTTTGACACTTTGGCAGACGAAGAAACGCAAACTGCATATTACGCAGATTTTAGATTTGCATCGGCTAAAGTATTTGAAAAGATGCTTAACGGTGCTGAAAGCGTAAAATATACCGTTAAGTTCGACGCTAAAGACGACGGCGTGGTAATACCCGATCAAAAACTAGGTTTCCGTGAAAAAGTACAAGCGCCTGAAATGACTGCTCAAGACTTTATCGGTTGGGCGATTGACGGCGAACTCGTTGATTTGAGCAAATTGTACGTTACCAAGGATATTACACTCGAAGCAGTTTATAATAGAGCGTATTCTTATAAGGTACAACACTACGTAAGAAAGACTAACGGCACTTACGAATTGAAAGAAACGGAAAGTGGGCTTTCTGCTAATATGGGTTCTACGGTTACAGCAACGCCCAAAACGTATAGTGGTTACACCTATAACCCAACTCTTTCGGCGCAAACGATATCTGGGGAAATCAAGAACGATAATCTCGTGCTTGCTTGCTATTATGAAAACGACGCTTATACTTTCAAAACGGCTGATATAAGACATAACGGGTTTGATACTCATACTGTTCAAAAATCGGCTATGCAGAGCGTTTCCGTTGCTCACTTGCAAGGTAATACTTGGCATTATCTATCTTCCGTAGCAGACGCTAGCTTTATGAGTATGAAACTTACCGAAGAAAATATCGGCAAGTATCTCTTACTTAACGTTTACACGGTAAGTTCTTCTAGTTACGGTTACGTAAACTACGGCTTTGGTTTATGGGGTAACGTTCCAACAACCGATAGCGATATGCCCGACGTTAAAAATCAATGCTTGGTAGGTTACTTTGACGCTAACGGTAAATACCTTGTAAATCCATCACCCGTTGGTATTACCGGTCAATGGACTACGATTGTTATTTATCTTGATAGTGAATATTTCTCTGATGAACTTTCAGATGGTTACTTTAACTTTGATATAGCCTTGTTCGACGTTAAAGAATGCTATATCGGTGAAGTTGCATTTTTAGAAGAAGATGCCTTTGAAGAATTCTTTGAAACCCGTTCAACGGCTACTCAAATAGAAGGCGTAACCCGTTACGGCGTTGCAGATTTTGTTCCGAACGTTGCTACTAGTAGCGCAAACCTTGCACCCGTAGGTCCTTACGCAGTTTACGTTGGAAACGCTAACGCTGCATGGCTTAATAACGTACAGATTAAGGGCGTAGAAAGTTATACGGCAGGTCAATACGTAGTATTAAAGACTATGTTTAACGACGTTATCGCAATCCCGAGTTTATACGACAATGCTACAGCATTAATTCCTGCTATTTATTACACGATGGATAATGAACGTGTGGACAATACGAGTTTGGCGTTAGGCACGTGGTATAACGTAGTATTCAAAGTAGACGTTGGTATCACGGTAGGGGCTTACGCAGGTACGTTCATATTTGAAAACGTAAGCGCAGGTCAAAGCCTTGCAATCTCTGATATTATGGTTATGACGGAAACTGCTTATAAAACCTACTTTAATATTCAAGAAGACGTTGTTCAAGACGTAGTAAGTTATAAAGGTAGTCAATTAAGTCTTGCAAGCACGGCGACGGGAAATTGCACCTTGCAAACTTCTGGCGATAGCCTTATTTACACGGCTAAAAGTGGAATGCCTTGGGATAGAACTTTGAAGATTGACGGTGTTTTTGAATATAAAGCAGGTCAGTACGTTGTATTCCGTATGAAGTTCACGGGTGGCGTTTATCACTATTTCTACGGCGCAGGCACGGCGATTGCTTATTATGACGACAATAAGCAATCAGTACAAGCACCTTCGCTTGACACTTGGGTAACGGTAGTGTTTAAGATTACCACAGACACTCAAATAAGTGCAACTTCTGGCGCATTGTCTATTTTAGACGTAGTAGATAATTACGTGGAAATTTCCAACGCTTATATTATGACCGAGAACGGATACAATACTTTCTTTAATTTAAACTCTTAAACTTTTCAGTTATGAAAGGTAAAAAAATATATAAGGAGAGAAAAAATGAAAAAGAACTATGTAACTTTTGAACTGTCCGTTGTGACGTTTGATGAGAACGACGCTATGACGGCAAGCGCAACCTTTAACGAGCAAGGAATTGACTTCGGCTCGTACTGGGGTAATTAACGGAGGGAAAGATTATGAGTAAAAAAATTAAATTATTATTCGTTGTAGTTTTATCAGTATTCTTTTTATTCTGTTGTGGTATGGTCGGCATGGGCTCTGTAAGCGTAAAGGCAGAAGAGCAAGTTGCTTTGACTATTCCCGGTGCGTACGTTCGTGTTCAAACTCCTGACGGGCAAACTGGTATCAGATTTGCCGTTAGCATGACCAAAGATGCTTACGAACAAAACGCTAGCACAATTACCGAAACGGGCACGCTCGTTATCCCAGAAGACTATTATGCTCAAAAGGGTTATACGGATGCAACCTATACCGTAGAAACGGCTAAACAAGCAGATAGCAAAATCGCTTATACCGACACTACGACAAACTGGTATCCCGTTGACGCTTCTGGCTACGCAACCAACGTTGAAGAAGATATCGTTGCTTACCAAACTATGGTTTACGTTTACGATATCGACGAAGAATGGTTTGACGTGGATTTCATCGTTAGGGGATATGCTAACGTAAACGGCCAAGCAGTTTACTCTGCTCTTTACGAAAACTCTATGTCTTACATTGCAAAACAAGCAATCGATATGGATGCTTCTTTAGAAAGTGCGCTCGGTGGTTTCCTTAAGACCTATCAAGTAGCATTTATGGTTGACGGTGCTCCACAAGATACCGTAGAAGTTAAATACGGCGAACAAGTTTCTGCAATCGGCGCTCCTGAAAAAGCAGGTTATGAATTCAAATACTGGGCTTATAACGGCGTTCAATTTGATTTTGCAACCCCAATCACTAGCAACCTTACCTTAGAAGCAGTATTCGAAGAAGTAGTTGTTCAAGATATCGTTAAGTATAGCGCAGATAAACTCGTGCTTGTTGATCCTGCAACTACAGACGCAACTCTTTCTTACGATGGCAAAATTTTAACTTATACTGCTAATGCCCAAACGGGTCCTTTTAGTAGAATGTTGAAAATTGATGGCATTTCTTCTTACGAGCAAAATACTTATATTGCGTTAACATTAAATCTTACTATTTCTGATTATGCTTATATGATTGGTGTGGGCGAAGAAATTGGTTGGTTGAACGAAAATAATTTGTTCGTTAACAGTTCACTCGGTAACTGGCTAACTATAGTATTTAAAGTTAATGCAAATACTGAAGTAAATGCAGGCTCTGGTGTGTTTGCATTTATAGATCTTTCTGTAAGCGAAACTTCTGCAACGGCTCAATTCTCTGACGTTTACGTTATGACTGAAGCAGGCTATGCCGAATTTAGCCAAATCAACGGTGTTGTAGAATACACGGGTAAAGATCTCGTTGTTTTAGATGCAAGTACTGCTAGTATGGCAAACTTTGAATATGATGAAAAGAACGTTTTAACTTACACTATGAATAGTGGTAATCCTTGGGATAGAGATTTAACGCTTAAAGGTATTGCTTCGTATAAAGCAGGCACTTACGTGGCTATTCGTATGAATATCGTTGCTTCTGGAAGTCATATTTTTTATGGTGTGGCTGAAGTTCCTTTAACACCAACCTATTTAAACGATAACAAACTTCCGGAAACGTTTGGTTTGGGCAAATGGGTTTACGCTATTTATCATTTTGAAAGCGACGTTGTAGTTGGAAACAATGCTGGTGTTTTCTGTTTCCTTGATAATACAAACGCATCAATTCAAATTTCTAACGTTTACGTTATGGGTGAAGCAGGCTATGCAGAATTCACTAAACAACCCGATATTATGAAATTTGCTGGAACGGACGTTGCTCTTTTAGATCCTAATTTAAATGGCGTAAAGGCAAACGTTTCTTATAGCGAAGGTATTTTAACTTATACGGCATTAGACGATTCTCCTTGGTTTAGAGAGTTGATGTTAAGTGGCGTTAGTGGTTATAAGGCAGGTACTTATCTTGCTATTCGCATGAAATTTATAGGCAATGCTACAGAAAAAGTTGGTTCTATGTACAATTACGTATTTGGAACAAATGGAAACCTTGTATTTATTAATGACAATAAAGTTGGTGTAACTGCTGATTATGGTGTTTGGGTTACTGCGATTTATCAATTTACTGCAGATACAACGGTTGGCGATGATTCTGGTACTTTCTTATTTTTAGATCTTAATGAAAATCCTGGAACTGAACATACGGTTCAAATTTCAGACGTTTACGTTATGACGCCTGCTGGATATGCGCAATTTCTTGCTCAAGCATAATAAAACAATTAAAAAAGTTAAGGCTGTCGATTTTCGACAGCCTTAACTAAAAAATTTTTAAGAGAGTAAAATTTATGTTTTTTATTAAAGACGGAAAAACCGAATATACCGTTCGGTTGGAAAACGCAACCGATAAGAAAGAGTTTGCTTTTAAAGAGTTAAAGGAATTCTTGTTCAAAGCAACGGGGTGTGAAATTCTTTTGACAACGGAAAAGTCTGCAAAAGAAATAGTTATTAGTACGGTAAACGGTGGTAACGACGGGTTTAATGTTTATACTTTAGACGGCAATTATCACGTAGTCGGAAATAGTGAATTAGGCGCTATTTACGGGGTTTACGCACTACTTTATCAACTTATATCCTTACGTTTTTATACGCCCGATTATTATACTTTTAGTACGGGCGACGTTAAAAATAAACAAATCAATTTGAATATAACGCCTGATATTCCCGCTAGGTCAATCGGTATTTATCCCTTGCATAGCGAAGTTTTAGGCGATCCTATAAATGAAAAGGCATTTCGTATGGGCGTGCACGGAATGGCGCACGGTTGGGGGGTATGCAATCACTCTTATTTTAAGATTTTGCAACCGTCAATTTATCGTGAAAAGCACCCCGAGTGGTATTCTCAAGGTGATGGCGGGGTAAATCTTTGCCTTACCAACCAAGAGATGATTAAAGAGTTTACCGAACGGGTTAAACAAATTGTTTTAGATAACCCAAATTGTAAATATTTTATGCTCGGTCAAGAAGATAACGTTACTTTCTGTTCTTGCGAAAGTTGTCAAAACGCACTCAAAAAGTACGACGGTTATACTAGTATGATTATGATTGAGTTTACCAACCAAGTCGTTAAAGAAGTCAACCGTTTCTTGAAAGAAAAAGGGGATAATAGGGATATTACTTTCTGCATGTTCGCTTATCAACAGACGGTTATTCCACCTGTAAAAAAGACCAAAGACGGGTTTAAAAAGAATTTCGAGTTTTCGGTAGAGTCTAACCTTGCCGTTATGATTGCCCCACTTGGCGCACGTGGCGACGTATCTTTCTTCGATCAAAAAAATATGCTTTCCTGCACCACTTGTTATCGTGAAAGAAACGCACTTTCCACCAAAGATATTATTCTCGGTTGGCACGAGATAGTTAACAAGTTGTTCATTTGGTCGTACTGCATGGACTATTCTGATGCGTTCGGGCCATTCAACTGTTGGGATTTCTTCGGGGATTGTTATTCTAACTACAAAAAACTCGGTGTTGAGTACGTTTTTGAAGAAGGCATGTATTCCCGTTACGTGCCGAATTTCAACGCATTAAGGGGGTATATCGTTTCCAAACTAATGTGGGACACGTCATTGAGCGTGGAAAAGTTGATAGACGAGTTTTTCCTTGGATATTACGGGGAAAAGGCGTTCGGCGCTATGAAAGAATATTTTACATACTTAAAGAGTTGTTGTGAGAAAATAACCAAAGAAAAGGGCAGACCTATGTGTTTCGTTGGGTTTGACGACTTTTCGGATATGACAGCCCCTGAATACTGGAGTTTTGAAATGCTGTTAAAGGGGTTAGAACTGCACGACAAGGCAGTAGCGTGCGCTGACGAGCCTTATAGAAAGAGAGTAAAGGATGAAGGCTCGCCTATGTGGTATTTGTTACTTTTGCGTTACAGCAAACTTATGGATAGGCAAAAGGTTTTAACTTTGGCTAAAGATTTTAAGGATATTATAGAAGAATATCGTTGTTTAGAAGCGGCAGAAGGTATTCGCCCTGACTTTATTAAAAAAGTTTGCGCTATGGTTAACGAAAAGGGTGGCGCAGGCGTGCAAATCCCCGTAAATTTTGCAATGATTAAAGATTAACGGTAGGCAATATGAGTAAAGACAAAGGATACGTTTTTAATATTCAGAAGTTTTGTATTCACGACGGCGAAGGTATTCGCACGACGGTTTTTCTTAACGGCTGTAATTTAAACTGCAAATGGTGTGCTAATCCTGAAAGCCGTTTGTGTATATCCGACCCCCGTAGCGATGCCGTCGAATATTCCGTTCAAGAGATCTTAAAGGAAGTGCTTAAAGATAAGCCCTTTTACGACAAAAGTGGTGGTGGCGTAACCCTTTCTGGTGGGGAAACGTTGGTGCAAAAAGAGTTTGCTTTGGCTTTGATTGAAGAACTGAAAAAACACGGGGTAAGCGTTACGATAGAAACTGCCGGAAACGTTTGTAACGACGAGTTTAGGGCGTTTGTTTCCAAAGTAGATTTCGTCTTTATAGACTGCAAACATTACGACGAAGAAAGGCATGTTTTAGGCACGGGGGCGTCGAATAAGCGCATATTAGAGAATATATCGTGGCTTGCTCAATCGGGAAAGCCTTACATGGTTAGAATACCCGTTATACCAAACTTTAACGACGGTATAGAAGATGCAAATGCGTTCGGCGATTTGTTTTTAAGTTTGGGGGTAAAAGAAGTTGAATTGTTGCCCTTTCATCAATTAGGGCAATCAAAGTATAAAACTAAAAATATTAATTACGAGTACGAGAACGTTCCACAAAAGAAAAAGGAAGACTTAAAAGAGTTTGCGAGCGTTCTAGAGCAAAAAGGAATATCCGTTAGCATAGGTGGATAATATGAAAAATTTTGGAAAAATGAGCAAAAGAATAAGTTCGTTTAGAGAAGAACTTTTATCAATTCGCCCTGAAGTTTGCGTGGAAAGGGCTTTGCTTACTACCAAAGCGTATAAAGAACACGAAATGGATCAAATCGTTCTTAAGCGTGCATATATGCTTAAAGAAATCCTTTCTAATATGAGCATATACATTGAACCTCAAACGCTTATAGTAGGTAATCAGGCAAGCGCAAACCGTTCAGCCCCTATTTTCCCAGAATACGCTATGGACTGGGTTATAAGGGAATTAGACGAGTTCGATAAACGCCCTGGCGATAGATTTTTTATTAGCGAAGAAAATAAAAACGCTCTTCGTGAAATATATCCTTACTGGAAAGGTCGCACCTTGCAAGACAAGGGGTATTCGGCGTACCCCGAACAAGCAAAAATCATTTACGATATGGGACTTATTCGTAACGAAGGCAACATAACGTCGGGGGATGCTCACCTTGCCGTAGATTACGAATTCTTGCTTAAACACGGGCTTAACGGGGTTAAGGAAAGAGTTCTTGCTAAACTCAACAAAACCGACTATACCGACTTTGAGCAAATGAAAGCGTCATATTTCTTAAAGGCTATTTTAATTACTATAGATGCTGTGGAAATTTACGCAAAAAGGTTTGCAGACCTTGCGTTAGAACAAGCAAAAGTGGCTGAACCCGTTAGGGCGAAAGAACTTGAAAGGATTGCGCAAACCTGCTCTAACGTGCCTATGCGTGGTGCTAAAGACTTTTACGAAGCAGTTCAAAGCCTTTGGTTTGTGCATTTAATATTGCAAATAGAATCTAACGGGCACTCGTTGTCTTTCGGTAGATTTGATCAATTTATGTATCCTTACTATTTGATTAGTAAGCAAAATGGTGTTTCAGACGAAGAAATTACCGAACTTTTAGAAAATCTTTGGATTAAGAGTTTAACCATAAACAAAATACGCAGTTGGGGGCATACCAAGTTTGCTGCAGGCAGTCCTATGTATCAAAACTTGACCATAGGTGGTCAAATGTTTGACGGAAAGAGCGCAGTAAACGAATTGACGAGATTGACTTTAAACTCTATCGCAGTTACCCGTTTGCCACAGCCTAACCTTACAGTACGCTACTTTAAAGGGCTTGAAGAAGATTTTATGCAAGACTGTATTAGTATGATTAAACTAGGCTTTGGTATGCCTGCGTTTAATAACGACGAAATTATTATTCCGTCGCTCGTTGAACAAGGCGTTTCGTACGAAGATGCTTGTAATTATAGCGCAATAGGTTGCGTTGAAGTGGGCGTTCCCGGTAAGTGGGGCTATCGTTGTACGGGTATGAGTTATCTTAACTTCCCACGCGCGCTTTTGATTGCTCTTAACGACGGGGTGGATTTAACTACGGGGAACAAGGTTGCCAACGGTATAGGGCATTTCCTTGATATGAAGTCGTTTGATGACGTTCTAAAGGCTTGGGACGTTACGGCACGCCAACTTATTAGAATAGGTATAACGCTAGATAACTGCGCAGATATGGTGGTTGAACAGAACGTTCCCGATATACTTTGTTCTGCCTTGGTTGACGATTGTATAGAAAGGGGTAAGCATCTTAAAGAAGGTGGTGCTATCTACGATATTATAAGCCAACTTCAAGTGGGCGTTGCAAACCTTGGCGACTCACTTGCGTCAATAAAAAAATGCGTATTTGAAGAAAAAACGCTTACCAAAGAACAACTTTGGAATGCGCTTATTACAAACTACGCTCGCGAAGACGGCGAACGGATAAGACAGATGCTAATTGATGCGCCCAAGTACGGCAACGACGACGATTACGTTGATGAACTTGTGGTAAAAGGTTACGACACGTATCTTGATGAAATTAAACATTATAAGAACACTAGGTACGGCAGAGGGCCTATAGGTGGGCATTTTTACGCAGGAACTTCGTCGGTGGCGGCAAACGTTCCACAAGGCGAAGGGACTTGGGCGACCCCTGACGGAAGGCGTAGAGGCGAACCACTTGCAGAAGGTTGCTCGCCTACACACTCTCGTGACACTAACGGGCCTACTAGCGTGTTTAAGTCGGTTTCTAAACTTAAAACTGAAAAGATTGTGGGTGGTGTTTTGCTTAACCAAAAGTTTAACCCGATTATGTTGGAACGTCAAAGCGATTGCGATAAATTAAGCATGCTAATACGTACTTTCTTCGATACCTTGCACGGTTTCCACGTTCAGTATAACGTGGTTTCAAGGGAAACCTTGCTCGACGCACAAAAGCACCCCGAAAACTATAAAGATTTAATAGTTAGAGTTGCAGGCTACTCGGCGTTCTTTACTATACTTTCCAAGCAAACTCAAGACGATATAATAGAAAGAACCGAACAGGTTTTATAAGGGGTGGAATATGAAACTTGATGGAAAACTTGCAGTAATTACGGGCGCAGGCTCGGGGATAGGTCAGCAGACAGCCGTTCGTTTGGCAAAAGCCGGGGCAAATATTTTTCTATTAGGTGGTAGAAAGATTGAAAACTTGCAAGAAACGGCAAAATTAGTAGAAAAGGAAAACCGTAAATGTTATCTTCTTTCAGGGGATATAACTTCAGAAAGTTTTCAAGCGCAAGGGGTTAGCGAAGTGGAAAAACTAGGTGGGGTTGATATTCTTATAAACAATGCAGGGATGGCGTTTAATTGTCCGTTTGAGCAAACGGATAGGGACGTTTTTGATAAGATTATGAATATAAACGTTAAAACCCCGTATTTCTTAATTAAGGCGTTTTTACCGCAGTTAAAGAAAAGCGACTGGGCAACGGTAATAAATATCTGTTCGGTGGTAAGTCACGCAGGCTACCCTTTACAGAGTGCGTACGTGGCTAGTAAGCACGCTTTATTAGGGCTTACTAAATCGTTCGCTTCCGAAGTTTATGAACAAGGTATAAGAGTGCACGCAATAAGCCCTGGTGGCGTTTATACCGATATGGTTAAAATCGCTAGACCCGACTTAACTGACGAAGGGATGATTAAACCGAGCGAAATAGCAGAAATCATAGCGTTTTTGGTGGAAAACCGTGGCAACGCCGTAATTGACGAGATTATTGTTCACCGTGTAAATAAACAGCCGTTTTTGGTTTAATTGAATAACTAAAATGCGCTTGCTTTTCAATGGAAATGCAAGCGCATTTTTATATTAAATAAGGTTGGAAAAAGTTTCCTATTGACTTGGGCGTTTTTCGTGCGTTATAATATAGACATGAAACGTTTAATAATTGTTTTTTGTGTAACTATCGTACTGTTTTTGTCGGGATGTTCTGTGGCTCAAAAAGACGCTCAAACGATAAATCCCCCCGTGTTTGCGCCGTTGCCAGAAGACTCACAAGACGACAAAAAACCAACAAAATTCTACGCCGTATCCAAAGTGAACGGCTTGCGTGTTAGAAATAAACCGAGCAGTTCTTCAAGTATAGTTGGCGAAATGAATATCAACGACGCCGTAGTTTTTATAGAACGACAAGGCGACTATATAAAAACTGTATATAAAGAAGAAACGGCTTACGTTCACGCAGATTACTGTTCGTTAATGGAAATTACACAATCAAGTGCCGAAGTGGAAAAAGCAATAGATTTTGGCGCAACGCTGTTAGGGTTTCCTTACGTGTGGGGTAGCGAGCGCTACCATTGGGGGAACGGCAAACTCAACTCTAACTTTGAAAACGGCAAGTTCGACTGTTCGGCGTTAGTGCAGTACGTTTATTATAAGACCAACTCGGTTATATTAGACGTAACGTCTAGAACGCAGTCGCTCAACGGCGAAGAAGTAGCGTTAACCGACTTAAAACGTGGGGATTTGATGTTTTTCACAAATGCAACAAGGAAAGATAAGCAAGGCATAGAAAAAATAGGGCACGTAGGCATATATTTTGGCAATAATTACATATTGCATACTGCAAGCGATTACGCAGTAATAGAGCCTATATCCACCACACGTTGGGGATATTACGTAACGGCAAGACGGGTTGTGTAAGCAAACCTACCGAAAACAAAAGAGAGAAACGCCTAAAAGGATAATTTTTGGGCGTTTTTTGTATAAAGACTAGACTAAGTTGCGTAAAAACAAAAAGTCTTAAAAAAATATTGATTATTTTAGAAATTTATGCTAAATCTTAAATATAAAATAAAATTCGTAAGACTACTTATGAAGAAGGAAAAAAAGGAATCGCAATCCTGAAAACGACCGGGGGTAACCCAAGAGTTAATTCCTACCGATATAGCAATCCATACGGTTGCACCGTTGACTGTTGGCAAGCATTATTTTTATTTTCAGTATGCTTTTTATAATGCCCCGTATAATCAAAGAGTTTTGAAAAATTTTGGGAAAGACGAAAATCAAGTGTGTTATAGAGAAAGTTTTATTAAATAAAGTGAAAGGCTTAATCGTAAAGATTAGCCTTTATTTTTTTAAAAGGCTTAAATATAGTTGAAGTTAAGGTTTTTATGGTTTATAATATTAAAAAGGTGTAAAAATGAAAGAGTACGTATTAAATTATTATCCCGAATTCAAGTGCGTTGCAAGTAAGTGCCAACATACTTGTTGCGCTGGTTGGGAAATGTGTATTGATAAAGAAAGTTTAGATGCCTATAAAAACGAAAATTCGGGCTTTGCCACGACGCTTGCTAACGGAATAAACTTTAAAAAATCTAAGTTCAAATCGGATAAGTTTGGGCGATGCGCTTTTTTAGACGCCGAAGGGCTATGTGAAATAATATCCAACCTTGGCGAAAACGCATTGTGTCAAGTTTGTCGTGATCATCCGAGATTTAGAAGTTTTTTCGGGGATAGAGTGGAAACGGGGTTAGGTTTTTGTTGTGAAGAAGCAACTAGAATTATTTTATCAAGCAAAGATAAAATTCAACCCGTTTTAGTTAAGGACGACGGGGTTGATAATCAACTTGACTTTACCGACAAAAACCTTTTGCAATTTAGAGCTAAAGTGCTGGAAATCGTTCAAGATAGAAGTTTGCCTATTAACGATAGGGTGGGTGAACTCTTAAAAGCGTGCAACGCAAATATAAACGAACGAGATTTTAAGAAAGTTATAAAACTTTTCTTGTCTTTTGAAAGGTTGGATAAGGGGTGGACGAAATGCCTTAAAACGCTTAAAGATAAGCCGTTTACTATCAACACGAAAGAAAGTTTTGCGCTATACTGCGAGCAATTTTTGGCAAACGAACTGTATAGACATTTATCTAGCGCAGAAGATACAATGTGGGTGAGAGCAAGGGGGATAGCGTGCGTTTTATCGTGGTGGATAATTAAGAACGTTATAGCCGAAACCGAAGATTTTGGGGTTATTTCAGACATGGTTAGGGCGTTTTCTGCAGAAGTGGAATATTCTGAAAAGAATTTAGACAAGCTGTTTACTTTTGCGTATAAATTTATCAAGTTGTAAGGAAAACGCTAAAAAATTTATGCTTGTAATTTGTACCGTTTCTATTTACAATTATCCAAAATTAATATATAATGATAAGCAGGTGGAAACACCTGCTTAAATTTTTATTACTAGGAGTTATTATGCACTTATACAGTATTATGCCTTTAGACGTTGAACACGTTGAAGAAATTTGTCAAGATATTAAACAGCAGTACGAACAAGGCGTTTGCGATTGCGCTCTTTTTATGGTTAAACTTGTTCCTGAAGGAAATCCACCTATCGACAAGGCGACTATTGATTGCGAAAAATATGATCTTTTCAGTAACCGTCTTGCTGAAATGGGGCTTGAATGTGGTATCTTAGTTCAATGCACTATCGGGCACGGTTATCCACTTAACCAAATGTTTGGCTTTACTCAATACGAAGCAGTAATCGACGGAAGCAAGAAAAACATTGTTTGCCCTTACGACCAAGAATTCCGTGAGTTTATGTTCAAGCAGTTTCAAATTGTGGCAAGCCACAAACCAAAGGTTATTATGCTTGACGACGATTTTCGTCTTATGGCCCGTGAGGGCAAGGGTTGCGCTTGCGAATTGCACCGTAAAAGATTTAACGAACTTACGGGTAAGAACGTAAGCACTTCTAACGAAGTTTGGGATTTAATTTCCGTTAAGTCGGATAAGCAAGAAGAATACGTTTCGGCGTTCTTGCAAACTCAACACGAGTCTTTAGTTGAGTGTGTTAAATATATGCGTGCCGGGATTGATAGTGTTGATCCCACCCTTTTAGGCGTTTACTGTTGTTGTGGTATTTGCGCTGAAAGTGCTGGCGAAATTGCGCAGATATTTGCAGGGAAAGGAAACTCTGTTGCCGTTCGTGCTAACAACGGATATTATTGTAGAGAATCGGCAAAGACTATGACAAGTATCGGATATCGCATTGCCCAACAAAGAGAATTTATCAAGGACAAAGTAGACTACGTTCTTGCCGAAACGGATACTTGCCCACAAAACCGTTATAGCACTTCTGCAACTTCCTTGCACTCTCATTACGTAATGTCTATTTTAGAAGGTGCGTGTGGCGCAAAGCATTGGATTACTCGTTTACGCACTCACGAACCGAATAGTGGCAAGGCTTATCGCAAAATCTTGTCTAAACATAAAAAGATGTATGACAAACTTGCTGAGTTATATCCCGAAATCAAGTGGCAAGGTTGTAGAATTCCACTCGTTAAAGAAAGGGAATACGGGTTCTTAAGGGCGCATCTTGACGGTAACGGTTGGGCGTTCAACGTACTTGAAAGATTTGGTTTACCATTATATTTCTCGGCTGAAGACGGTGGGGCTTGTTTCGTAGACGAGATTTGCGCTCCGGCTCTTGCTGACAAAGATATTTTGAATATATTAAAGGGTACGGCAGTTCTTTCGGTGGGTGCTATTGAAGAATTTACTAAGCGTGGTTTCGGCGAATATTTGGGCGTTGGCGCTCGTGTTTGGGCGGGGCTTCCTTCTAGTCGCGAAAAGTTCTTGGACACAGGTAAAATTTGTAATTCTCAAATAGGCAAGAAAGAACTTTATCTTCTTTCAGATAAAACGGAAGTGCTTTCTCAAGTAGAACACTTACACGACGGAAAGGATATTATTCCACTTTATCCTGCTGTTACTCGTTATGAAAACTCACTAGGTGGCACGGTTGTTTGTTTCGGTGGAACGCCTAACACTGAGTTCTCGTATACCGAAGCGTTCTCAATGCTTAACGAATCTAGAAAAGATCAATTCGTTTCCT
This sequence comes from Christensenellaceae bacterium, assembly GCA_045654165.1. GTDB lineage: Bacteria > Bacillota > Clostridia > Christensenellales > Borkfalkiaceae > UBA1259. Next base: position 6,726 of record JAZOMV010000050.1, on the reverse strand, counting down.
TCCTTAAAGCGTCGAGCAATTTACCCGTTTATTATAAGGGTGATGCAGAAGTGTTCGCTAAGGCTGGTAAACTTAAAGACGGTAGTGAGTTTGTTGCGTTGTTTAATCTCAGTTATGATGCGATAGAAGAACTTGAACTCGGTGGTATAGACAACGTTAAGAGCGTTAAAGTTTTAACGCCGAACGGGGAATTTGAAGATTGCAAGTTCACGGTTAATAACGGCGATTTGATAGTTGATACCGTAGTTTATCCTTTGTTGCCCGCAATACTTAAAATTAAATAGAATTAAAAAAAGAAAAAAGCGATTAGCAGTTTTGCTAATCGCTTTTTAAGTTTTAAGATAAATTATTTTGTGCCGAAAATTCTATCCCCAGCGTCGCCTAAACCAGGAAGAATATATCCGTGTTCGTTTAAGCAACGATCAAGAGTTGAAACGAAAATTTCCACGTCGGGGTGTTCGTTTGCAACCTTTTCAACGCCTTCCGGTGCTGCTATGATAGACAAGAATTTAATCTTCTTACAGCCACGCTTTTTAAGCATCTTAATAGCGTCGCAAGCGCTACCACCCGTTGCAAGCATAGGGTCAACAACCATTACCACTTTTTCGTCTATGCCGACGGGAAGTTTGCAGTAATATTCGTTGGGCTCTAAGGTTTCTTCGTTACGATACAAACCGATATGTCCTACTTTTGCAGCAGGGAAAAGGGTTAATATTCCGTCTACCATGCCTAATCCTGCACGAAGAATAGGCACGATTGCGATTGAATTTTCTTTTACAACTATTTGGCTCGTGGTTTCAAGTGGGGTTTCTACCATGATTTCTTGGGTAGGAACGTCCTTAAAACTTTCGTACGCCATAAGGGTTGCTAGTTCTTTTATTATTTCTCTAAACTGCTTTGTGTCCGTGTCTTTGTTACGAATAATTGCTAGTTTATGTCTTATTAATGGGTGATCTAAAATATGAACGTTCGTATACTTTTCCATTTTTAACACCTAAAAATTAGTCTTCTTTTTCTTCAGTTACAGTTTCAGTTTCTTCTTTTTTAGAAGCTTTAGAAGTTATAAGGTTAACGATAATGCCAAGAATAAGAGCAATCGCAACTGATTTTAACGGGATAATTCCAAACGTTAAAGCCATACCACCAACACCTGCGATAAGAATTACTGATACGGTAAAGAGATTGTTGTTTTTATTAAGATCAACTTTTTGAATCATCTTTAAGCCTGATACTGCGATAAATCCGTAAAGAGCAAAGCATACGCCACCCATTACGCAGTTAGGTATAGTTTTTAAAAGTGTTACGAAAGGCGCAAAGAATGATGCGGCAATACAAATTATTGCAGTGGTTAAAATGGTTACTATTGAAGCGTTTTTAGAAATTGCTACGCAACCTACTGATTCGCCGTAAGTCGTGTTGGGGCAACCACCGAAGAAAGCACCTACCATAGAGCCTACGCCGTCACCAAGAAGGGTTCTGTGAAGACCAGGATCTTTGGTTAAATCCGTGCCGATAATAGAAGAAATGTTCTTGTGGTCTGCTAAGTGTTCAGCAAAAACAACAAAGGCTACGGGAACATAAGCTGCTAAAACACCGATAAAATATGTTGCAGTAAAAGTTGGATCGGTGAAACCCTTAAACGCTTTCAAGAATACGAAGTCGTCTGGAGACCAGTCCATTTTTGAAAAAAGAGTAAAGTCGATAATTACGAGTTCTGGAACGTTTGCAAGTTTTCCGATTACGGTAAATATTGTAGCAGTAATGTAACCTGCACCTATACCGATAATGAAGGGGATCATCTTCATCATTTTTTTACCGTATACAGAACAAACGATAACGGTTAAAAGAGTGATTAAGCCACAAACAAGGCTTACAATACTAGTAGAGTTCATTATCCAAGCAGAAGTATTTGAATCCCAAACTGCACCTTTAACAATGTCATTAACAGCGTTTACTGAAAGGGATAAACCGATAATAGCAACGGTTGGTCCGATAACTGCTGCTGGCATAATTTTGTCAATCCATTTAACGCCTGCAAATTTAACGATTAAAGCAATGATAACATAAACTAATCCAGCTAAAAGAGCACCGATAATTAAACCGAGATAACCAACACTCATTGAAACGCCACCACCAAAAGCAGCGAACATAGGAGTTATGAAAGCAAAAGATGAGCCTAAGAATACAGGACTCTTAAATTTTGTGAACAATAGGTAAACTATAGTTCCTACACCTGCACCGAAAAGTGCAGCTGCTTGACTCATTCCGTTGCCGACAATAACAGGAACTAGAATTGTAGCAGCAAGAATTGCTAGTACTTGTTGAAATGCAAACACGATAGTTTTCCAAAAGCCGGGTTTGTCATTTACGCCATAGATTAAATTAGCGTTTTTCATTTGTAAAACCTCCAAAAATTTTAATAAAAAAATGAAGCCGAAAAGACTTCATTTTAAAATTTTAAAGATAATAAGAGAAAGGAAAAACCGAGTGCTTTATTTGAATTTCTTAAAGACTTTCTCATAATAAACATCCCCTTTCCCTTAAACATTATAACAATTATAACAAACAAATTTTAAAAAATCAATAGATAACGCAAATTTTAATAATAAATTTTCTACATGGTTTTTTTGTATTCGTCTATGTTTTGATTTGTGTTGTATGTTGGGGAATCAGGGGTTAAGCCTGCCATAGTTTGCATGGTGTGGTATGCCCTTGCGTGTAGTTCGTCAATAGCGTTAGGCGTATCGAGAGTTTTGTCGGCGTAAAGTGGCTTGCCGATGTGTAAATTAACGAGTGGGTTTTTCCCGAATAATTTATAAAGCCCTTTTCTTGGTCTAAAAGTAAATACTATGGGGATTACGGGCTTATCAAATCTTACGGCATATTTAAACACGGCTTTTTTCAAAGGACGGATATCGGGATAATAAAACCACATAGAGCCTTCGGGGAAGAAGTGTAGCCAATGGTTGTTTTTAAGCACGTCGCCGATAGCCTGTTGGAACTTTGCCATAGCACGCATATTGCCGGTGGGGATAGGGATACCACCAACCCAACGGATAAGTGGACCGTTAGGCCCTTCAAAGTTGGTTTTCCAACCGGGGTGGTATTGTAAGTGTGGGCGAATTGCTTTAAGCACGCAAATATAATCCCACATAAGAACGTGGTTTGCTATTGTGATAGCCCCGTTTTTGAATTCTTTTTTGCGTTTTTTGAATTCTTTACGACCGTAAATTTTTAAGCCGTAACGAACGCTTGCAATAAAGAACACGGCTACGTTTAATACAATCCAAAGTAACGCCCTTTTGAATCTATGCCAAAACCCTTTTTCAAGGTAGGTGTAATTTTCGTCAAAATGCGTGTCCCGTAAATGTTTAACGGTAATCATATGTTCGTCGCTACGTTCGGGGTAATTGATGTTTAAGTTGTGTCTATAATATTCGTTAACTTTTTTCATAATTATATTCTACCATAAACTTGTTGCAAAATCAACAATTTAATCCATGCTAAAATTTATCGTCTATCAATAAAAGATATTCCTGCCAACGATCTTGGCGTATAGGCATAACGGGGTGGGCTTTGTCGTTAAATACCAAAACCAAAGCAGGGCGAATTCCGTTGTGGTTTTCGGTAAAATAATAGTTTACAAGTTTTCCCGTTTCAATCAGTCGTTTTGCCGTTGCGTGATAGTTAAAGTACATAGTGATATTATGCTTTCTTTTACAAAAAATTAAACCTTATATGCTAACTCTTGACCTTGTCCTAATAATCATATATAATATATAGCGTTAAGGAGAGTGTTATGACTGAAAGACGGTTAGACTATGCACAAGGTCTTAAAAAATTAATAAATTGTAATACGGTATCCGTTTTAGAACAGACGGATAAGAGCAAGTTTTACAAGTTTCACGAACTTTTAGAAGAATCATTTCCCACCTTGTTTTCCGTTGCCCAAAAAGAAGATTTTAACGGGACGTTACTTTTAAGGTGGAAAGGTAAAAGTAGCATTGCGCCTATTATGTTAATGAATCATCACGACGTAGTTGAAGTTTCGGGCAAGTGGCGTTTTCCCCCTTTTTCGGGCGAGATTAAAGACGGTAAGGTTTGGGGGCGTGGCACGTTAGACACTAAAGGTGGCTTGTTTTGTATGTTGCAAGCAGGTGAAGAACTTGCTAAAGACGGATTCGTGCCTGAAAACGACGTGTATTTTTTTTCTTCTTGCAATGAAGAAATTGATGGCTCTGGTGCTAAAGAAGTTTGTTCAATCTTAAAAGAAAGGGGCGTGCGATTAGCATTCGTGCTTGATGAAGGGGGCATGATCGTTCAAGAGCCTATGTCGGGTGCGAAAGGCAACTTTGCTTTGATAGGCGTTGGCGAAAAGAGTATTGCAACCGTTAAATTTATTGCAAGGTCGTCTGGTGGGCATGCATCAACGCCACCGAAAAATTCGCCTTTGGTAAGGCTTGGCAAGTTTATGACCGAAGTGGAAAACAAAAAACTTTTCAAGGTGGAAATGGGCTCGGTAGTGTGTAAGATGTTTGCGACCATTGCAACGGGCATGAAACCACCACTTAGATGGATTTTGAAAAATTCAAGAGCCTTTGCACCTATATTAAAAACCGTCGTGCCAAAAATTTCGCTTACTGCAGGCGCAATGATGAAAACGACCGTAGCCTTTACTATGGCGCAGGGCTCGGACGGGGATAACGTTATTCCCGAAGAAGCGTTCGTTGTTGCAAACGTGAGATGTTGCCATCATCAAGGCGAAGATGAAAGTATTGCGATTTTGCAAAAATTAGCGAAAAAGCACGGGTTAGAAACTCAAGTAACGGACAAGGGTATTCAAACCCCGTTATCCGATTTTAATTCTAAATATTTCTTGACGATAGAACGAACGATAAAGGAAGTTTATGCCGACGTGAAAACTTGTCCTTACGTTATGACGGGGGCTAGCGATTGTAGGTTTATGAGCGAATTAAGTGAGAACTGTTATAGGTTTACCCCGTTCAAGATAGATTTAACCCAACTAGAAAGCATACACGGTATAGATGAAAACGTGGATATTGAGTGTTTAGATAAGGCTGTAAATTTTTATAAACTGTTAATAGGTAAATTTCAAATAAGTGATTAATATGGAAAAAGAAAATAAAAAAGGGTTGAGTGTTAGCGTGCGTTCGTTCGTAACGGCGATAATAGTGATTTTCGTGCTTATGGTGGCAACTTTTGTTCTAACGCTGGTTGTCCCCGGTGGCAGATACGCAAGGGTAGAAGACGCTAACGGGAATTTAGTTATCGACACGAATAGCACTTTTGAGTTCGTTAAAGGTGGAATACCATTTTGGAAATGGTTGCTTTCGCCGTTTTTAGTGCTTGGTGCAGAGGGAAGTTTTACGATTATAGCGATCATAGCGTTTTTGTTGATTATCGGTGGGGTTTTTACCTGTCTTGATAATTGTGGGCTAATGAAATATATGCTAGAAAAAATCGTTGCCAAATTCGGTAAGTCAAGATATAAATTGATGGCGTTAATAATAGTATTCTTTATGCTAATGGGCTCTATGGTCGGCTCTTTTGAAGAATGCGTTCCACTAGTTCCTATCGTGGTTGCGCTTGCAGTTAAACTCGGCTGGAATAGAATTATCGGCGTTGCAATGAGTTTGCTTGCAATAGGTTGTGGGTTTGCGTCCGGTGTTTGTAATCCGTTCACAGTAGGCGTTGCGCAACAGTTGGCAGGGCTTCCTATGTTCTCGGGCGTTTGGTTAAGATTAGTTGCCTTTGCGCTTATTTACGGGCTTTTGTTTACCGTCGTTTTCTTTTACGCTAAAAAGATAGAAAAACCCGTTCAGCAAGATGCCGACGGGCAAGCGTTCGTCGCTAGTAAACAAAAGGATAAAGCGCTACTGTTGTTCGCAACTATACTAGGCGTGGGCATAGTTTTAGTGCTTTGTTCAGCGTTTATTCCCGTGTTGCAAGATGTTAGTATGGTTATCGTTGCCGTTACTTTTTTATGCGCAGGCGTGGTTGCGTCATTCGTGTTCGGCATGAAATCTAAAGAATTTTTCCGTTCTTTTTTTAACGGATTGCTCGGCATTTTACCTGCCGTATTGATGATTTTAATGGCGGCGTCTATAAAATACACGCTAGAAGAAGCCAAGGTTTTAGATACTATTTTACACGGCGCAGTTGGGCTTGCGCAAGATATGCCTAGATGGTTAGTTATTCTTTTCGTATATCTTATAGTTTTAATAATGAATTTCTTTATAGCGTCAGGCTCGGCAAAGGCGTTTATGTTAATACCTATAATCGTGCCACTTGCAGGTATATTTAATATTTCCCCACAACTTTGCGTTCTGGCGTTTGCGTTTGGGGATGGGTTCTCTAACGTGTTGTACCCAACGAACCCTGCGTTGTTGATAAGTCTTGGGCTTGCCGAAGTAGGATATGGCAAATGGTTTAAGTGGAGTATTAAGTTTCAAATTCTTAATTTAGTGTTAACCTCGTCGCTCTTGCTTTTAGGGCTTGCAGTTGGATATTGATAAAAAAAAGGAAAACGATTTAGTGCGTCAGTAATAGGGATTATTACTGACGCACTAGTTATATTTGCCTATCGGCAAGTTATATTGCTTAAAGCAGTTATATTTTGCTACGCAAAGTTATATTTACCCATAGGGTAAGTTATGGCAAATATAATATAACTTTGACTGTAAGTCAAAATATAACTTTTAGACT
>JAZOMV010000049.1:0-25390 GCA_045654165.1 Christensenellaceae bacterium | reverse complement strand
GTAACATCTTCTGGTTTTAAATTGTCATTTTTCTCATAATTCCATTCTTTTGCTAATTCTGGATTTATTGTTGCTAAATCACTCTCGCCTTTAATAGCAAATCTGCCTGAACAATAGGGACACCCGTTTCCATTATTTCTACTATAAATACTAGCCTGCCACTCGTGCCCTTTAGAGCATTTCCACCATACTTTCTTGCCACTATTTACTAACACATGTTCTGGTCTTAAACTGCCGTTTCTTTCATAATTCCATTCACATGCTAATTCTGGATTTGCGTATAAAAGAGAATTTACCTTTTCTATATATTCGCGCAAATTTTCTATTTCAATGGCATCTCTTTTCAAGTCAACATCTATAGAAAAGCCAACAATTTCACTTAAAACTTTTTTCAGCACTTCGCCTAAATTTTTTTCATTTTTATCCACAATAAAATCCATCGAACTATCATTTAACGCCGACAACCCCTCTCTCAGTCTATAAAGTTTAATCCCCTCTCGTTTACATTTCAAATTCTTTTCTAAATCTTTTCCCCTCTTCCCCTTATGCCAAAAGTATCCATCATACTCAATAGCAATCTTTTTTGACGGAATATAAATATCCAACTCATAGCCTTGTCCTTTATAGGTATGTATCACTTTAAAGTCATATTTTTCAAGATAATAAACAATAGCGTACTCTGGGAAAGAAGTGTGCCTTTCAGAATTACAAATAGGACAATTTACGCCCTTATTTCTACTAATTATATTAGCTTGCCACTCGTGCCCTTTAGAGCATTTCCACCATACTTGCTTACCACTATTTGCAGTAAAATCTTCTGGCTTTAGGTTGTCGTTCTTCTCATAATTCCACTCTTTTGCTAATTTTGGATTTATAGTTGCTAAATCATTATAGCCTTTAAGAACTTTTTTGTTTGAACAAAAGGGACACCCGTTTCCATTATTTCTACTATTTATCGTAGCATGCCCCACGTGCCCTTTAGAAAATTTACACCATACTTTTTTACCACTATTTGCAGGAAAATCTTCTGGTTTTAAATTGTCATTTTTCTCATAATTCCATTCTTTTGCTAATTCTGGATTTATTGTTGCTAAATCACTCTCGCCTTTAATAGCAAATCTGCCTGAACAATAGGGACACCCGCTTCCATTATTTCTACTATAAATACTAGCCTGCCACTCGTGTCCTTTAGAGCATTTCCACCATACTTTCTTACCACTATTTGCAGGAAAATCTTCTGGTTTTAGGTTGCCGTTCTTCTCATAATTCCACTCTTTTACTAATTCTGGATTTATAGCTGATAAATCATTTTCTCCTTTGATAGCAAATCTGCCTGAACAATAAGGGCAACCTTTACCATAATTTCTATTATAAATATTAGTTTGCCACTCATGTCCTTTCGCACATTTCCACCATACTTTTTTATCACAGCCAAGAGTTAAAGTTTTGGGGTCTAAGCCGTGTTCGTTATTCTTTTCCCAATTCCATTCTGCCATTAATTTAGGACTATCTATTAAATACTTTTTTTCTGACATAATTACCAACTTTACCAAAAATATTGTAAATATTATACTACAAAAATATTCAAATTTCAATAGGTATCTTGCTAGTTTTTTAAAATAAAAAAGCCTAATTTAAACATAGTTCAAATTAGGCTTACAATTATAGATTTATTATGCTTTTTTGCTTCTATCTTCGGCAACGAGTTTCGCGAAAATATCTTCAGGCTTCATTGCGCCTAAATCACCTTCTTTTCTTGAACGAACGGAAACGGTGTTTTCTTCTTGTTCTTTATCACCAACGATAAACATATAAGGAACTTTTTCAAGTTGCGCTTCTCTTATCTTATAACCGATCTTTTCATTTCTAACGTCAACTTCGGCACGAATACCTTGCATTTTAAGATCTTCTACGATCTTCTTTGCGTAATCGGCCGTTCTATCCGTTAAACTCATAACCTTTACTTGAACGGGGCAAATCCAGAACGGGAACGCACCTGCGTATTTTTCAATAAGAAGTGCAAGCGTTCTTTCATAACAACCGATTGAACTTCTATGAATTACGAACGGATATTGTTTTTCGCCGTTTTCATCTATATAGGTCATTTCAAAACTATGTGCTGCTGCAAAGTCTAACTGTATAGTGATAAGCGTATCTTCTTTACCGTATACGTTCTTAATTTGAACGTCAAGTTTCGGGCCGTAGAACGCCGCTTCGTCATCTGCTTCTACGTAGTTAAGTCCTAACCCGTCTAAAATCTTTTTCATAAGCGCTTCGGTTTCGTTCCAAGCCTTATCGTTATCAATATATTTAGACTTATTAGACAAACCACGTTTACTGAAACGGAAAGTAACGTCGTCTTTCATACCCAAACATTCAAGGAAATAGTAACTTAAATCCAAGCAACGCTTAAATTCTTCTTCAATTTGAGATGGCGTACATACGATATGCCCGTCTGAAAGAGTAAATTGACGAACACGGATAAGTCCGTGCATTTCACCACTCGCTTCTTTTCTGAAAAGGGTTGCCGTTTCACTATATCTGCATGGTAATTCTCTATAACTTCTCAAACCGTTTTTATAAATTTGATACTGGAACGGACAAGTCATAGGACGAAGTGCAAGCGCTTCTGGTGAATTTTCGTCACCGATAATAAACATTTTATCTCTATAGTGATCCCAATGCCCTGAAATACGATAAAGATCGTTCTTTGCCATATATGGGGTTTTGGTTATCATAAAACCACGCTTTTCTTCTTCGTCTTCAACGAAACGTGAAAGAATTTGCATTATTTTTGCACCTTTAGGCGCTAAAATAGGAAGACCTTGACCAACTACTTCTTCGGTTAGGAATATGCCTAAATCTCTACCAAGTTTGTTATGATCTCTCTTCTTTGCTTCTTCAAGCGCTAAAAGATGTTCTTCTAACTCGCTTTTCTTTTCAAAAGCAGTACCGTAAATTCTAGTAAGCATCTTATTTTTTTCGTCACCACGCCAATATGCGCCGGTAACTGAAGTAAGTTTAAACGCTTTTATTCTACCCGTGCTAGGAAGATGTGGACCACGACAAAGATCCATAAAATCGCCTTGTTTATAGCAAGAAATAGTAGCGCCAGCAGGAAGAGAATTAATAAGTTCTACCTTGTACGATTCAGAAAAATCCTTAAACATCTTAACTGCATCTTTCTTAGAATAAACGAAACGCTCAATAGGAAGATCACTCTTTATAATATTTTTCATTTCAGCTTCTATTTTAGAAAGATCTTGTTGAGTGATAGGCGTTTTAAATTCTATATCGTAATAAAAACCATTTTCTACCGTAGGTCCGATTGCAAGTTTACTTGTAGGATAAATATTCTTTACTGCTTGAGCAAGAACGTGTGAAGTCGTGTGACGATAAACGTCTAAACCTTCTTTATCCTTTAACGTAATAATTTGAAGTTCACAGTCGCTTTCAACTATTGTAGAAAGGTCCACAAGTTCACCATTAACCTTACCACAAACTGCAACTCTTGCCAACCCTTCTGAAATACTTTTAGCAATTTCACCTACGCTAATAGGCGATTCAAACTCTATAAAAGAGCCGTCTTTTAAAGTAACTTTCATAATCTTTTCTCCTTAATAGTTATAAATAAAAAATCCTTAAGCAAATGCTTAAGGACGAATAATTTCCGTGGTTCCACCTTAATTGCTGATCTATCAGCCACTTTATTGCCGAATACGTACGGCTTACGAGTTCCCTCCGGTGGTTTCGCCAACCTTTACGTTTACGGGATTTACACCACTCTCCCACTCTCTAAAAAATTTCAAGGCGCTACTTGTCCGAAAGTTACGAACTTCTATTAACGATTTAATCTTACAACAATCCGTGATTTTTGTCAACCTTTTTCAAGAAAAAAATATCTTTTCGTTATAAAACTCTTTCAAATAGAATTCGTCTTTTTCAGGAAGTCTACCTTTTAGCATTATTTCCCCACAATTACTAAGCAAAATCTCTCTAGTAATCTTTGCTTCTTCTCCATCTAACAACGAACTTCTTTTTAGGCGTCTATAATGACTGTCGTAAACTCTTCCGTAATCCACGTAAACTCTTTTTCGTTTATTCTCTAAAAGATATCCTATAAATTCTTTTAATTGATCGTTTAAAAAACTAGTTGGAATATATTCTATAATTTCCGACCATTTTCTCTTTAACATTTGTAATCTAAAATTAAATACCCCGTCAATAGCGATTTGAGTTTGATTTTTTATTCTTTCAAAAACGTATTTTTTATCGTCTTCAAGATCAGCAGCGATTATACCTGCATTTAGTATTTCTCGTTCTACTTCGGAAAGCCCTGACACGATCACGTTCTTTTTAAAGAAATCGTTTTTATATTTCACTACTATAACTTCTGCGATTTTATCAGATATTTCAGCAGTTAAAATTTCTAAATATTCTTCTGGACATTCCACGTTCAACATACTTCGTTTATCACAAGAATAGTTTTTCACCGTACAGCCTGCGTGCGTAAATATTTCCCCCAACGCAGACTGCACGTAATATAGATTAGTTTGGTTTTGTTTAGTTTCCGTAACGGTTATTTGCTTCATAAATATTAGTTTACGCCCCTGAAAAAATTTTATTTGTTTTTTTGAAACTTTTTCCTTTTTCATTTATCTTAAAAATTCTTATTAGAAGTTTACCTAGTTCGGTTACTGCTAATATTGAAAAAGAAGTAAATAAACATTTAATCCAAGAAATCGCACTCAAAGGACTAACGCCGAAAACCGACGGCAAAAACTGAATAACGATAAAATGCAATATAAACACGCTTTCAAAGGTAACTAACATTATCTTATTTTTAGTTATGCTCTTAAACACGCTTTCCGTTCCCGATACCCTGCTATTAAAAGCGTTAAACAACTGAAAAAGCACGAAAAGAGTAAATATAACAGCCGAACACTCTTTATTAGGAATTTGCATAAAATTAAATAGATATTGACAAATCATTATGCTTGCCATATATATTCCGTTAAACAATATCCTTAAAAACATTTTTTTACCCACGATACCTTGCGAACGTTTTAAAGGTTTATTTTCCATCAACTTATCGCCCACGTATTCTAAACCAAGCGTTAATGCCGGTGGTCCGTCCATTATTATATTAATCCAAAGTAATTGAATTGTGTTAAACGGGGTTTTTAAGCCTAAAATTGCACAAACGGTAACGAATAGCAATGCCGAAAGGTTAACCGATAATTGAAATATAATAAACCGTTGCAAATTTCTATAAACGTTTCTGCCGAAAGCAACGGCTTTTACCACACCCGAAAAACTGTCGTCTAAAAGCACGACGTCGGCAGATTCTTTGGTTATATCGCTACCCGTTTTTCCCATCGCAAAGCCAACGTCTGCGTGTTTTATTGCCGGTGCGTCGTTTATTCCGTCTCCCGTAACGGCAACAACTTCTCCTAATTCTTTTAGGGCTTTAACAACTCGTAATTTAATTAGTGGCGTACTTCTTGCGATCACGGTTATTTTAGGTAAGATTTTTTTAAGCGAATTATCGTCCAACTTATCTATATCCGACCCGTTAATAACGCTACGTTCGTCGTTTGTAATATCAAGTTCTTTTGCAATAGCAAACGCCGTAGCCACGTTGTCGCCCGTTAAAATCTTAATTTTTATACCTGCCTTTTTACATTTTTCAACGGCTTTTTTCACTTCTGGTCTAACGGGATCGGCAATAGATACGAACCCGTCGTAGATATATGCACTTTCTAAATTATCCCTATGCGCAAAACACAAAATCCTACGGGCTTTACGCTGTTCTTTAACGATAGCGTAATTAATCTTTTGTTTTTGCGTTTCAGTTACGTTACATAACTGCAATATTATTTCAGGTGCACCTTTAATCAATTCTCTTTCAGTTTTACCAACCATTATTACGGTAGACATAATTTTGCGTTCGCTTGAAAAAGGATTCACACGGATTATCGGATATTTTTTTCTAAACTCGGCACAATCTAAATTCTTACTGTTTTTTTCAAAAGCAGTTAACAATGCACATTCGGTTGCACTTCCCTTGTATATAGGCAAATTATTTTTGCCATACACGATTTCAGCCGTATTATTACAAGCAAAATTTTGCAAAATTGATTGTAAAAACACTCGTTCGGGTTGGGTACAAAATTCGTTTAAACACACGCTTAAAACCGTCATTTTGTTTTGAGTTAAAGTGCCCGTCTTATCCGAACATATTACGCTTACAGCCCCAGCAGTTTCAGTTGCCGTCATTTTCTTTATCAAGGTTTTTTCTTTGGCTAGTTTAATCATATTTAAAGCAAGCGAAACTGCAACTATCGTTGGCAAGCCTTCTGGTACGGCGGCAACAATTAAAACTATACACGACACGAATAGTTCTTGTATGCCGTTAAAAGTTAAACTGCCTGTAAATAGAAGTTTTAACACGGACAAAACGAACACGATTATTGCACATACACCACCCGTAATCGTTATGATTTTACCTAGTTTGTTCATTTTTTGTTGCAAAGGGGTTTGTGTTTCCGTTTTGTCTTTTAATTCACTTGCAACGTTGCCCATTTCCGTTTTGTCGCCTACTGCCGTAACGATCATTTTACCAGAACCAAAGACTACGAAAGTTCCCGAATAAACCATGTTTATTCTTTCTGCTAGAGGAACGCCTTTATCTAAAATAACGTCGGCATTTTTTTCAACGGCGTGGCTTTCCCCCGTTAGAGCCGATTCGTCTACGGACAAACAATTTGTAGTTATTAATCTTCCGTCGGCAAAAATTTTATCCCCACTTTCAAGCAGGATTACGTCGCCAACGCTTATCTCTTTTTGAGATATGGTAAAAAGTTTGCCTTCTCTAATAACTTTGACTTGAACGTTATCGTAAATTTTATTCAAAGCAAGAAAGGCTTTTTCTGAACTTCCTTCCATAACAATGGTAATGGAAACGGACAAAATTACAGCGAAAAGAATACCAAAACATTCGGCAAAATCAGCCTCGCCCGTTTTTAAAAATCTGCCTATGTTTACACCTAGCGCAAGCACAAACCCAAAAAGTAAAATAATAAGCATCGGTTCTTTCAATACTGAAAAAATTCGCTTAATCCTTGATTTTTTGACTTTTGATAGAGAGTTTTTACCGTATTTTTGCAAATTGACGCTTAGTTGGGTTTGGTTAAGCCCTAAATTTTCAGACGAGCCTAAACTTTTAATTACTTGATTATGGTCGGTATCGTAAAAAAACATATTCCCCCCTTAAGTTACACTCTTAAATTATGCCGTTTTTTATAAATATATGTTTTTAAAGTAGACAAAAAAATTTTATTGTGATAAACTTAAAATATAATAAAACTTAAGAGGATTTTTATGAATAGTTTTCACGAAGTTGATATAAAAGGTCGTATCGCTCAACTACCCATTATTAGTTTACCAAGTGGTGTTAATATCGCTTTTTTTAATTTACATGGTGACGCATCTCTTACCGAACATTGTGGTAAAGAATTAGCAAAACTTGCCAAAGGTAGCCAAGTATTATTAACTGCAGAATCTAAAGGTCTTCAACTAACCCACGTAGTTGCTAGAGAATTAGGCTTAAACGATTACGCCGTTGCTAGAAAATCAAAGAAATTGTATATGCAAGACGGTATTTGTATTGCTTACGGCTCTTCAATCACTACGGGTAAAGCGCAAGAATTTCACCTTTCTGCCCGTGACGTAAACCTTATTAAAGGCAAACAAGTAACTATCGTAGACGACGTTTTATCTACGGGTGAAAGTCTTAAAGGATTAGAAGCCTTAGTTGAAAAAGCCGGTGGCTTCGTTCATAAAAAACTTTTCGTTCTTGCAGAAGGCGACTCTAAAAATCGTAGCGACGTTGAATACTTAGCAACTATTCCACTATTATAAAAAAACTGCGCTTAGGCGCAGTTTTTCGTTTAAAAAGGCAAAACGCCGAAACAGTTCGACGCCTTACCTCAGGAAAAAGTTTATTGAGAGTGTGGGTTATTTTATAAGGGTTTGTTACCCTTTACACTTTTATCTTAACATTAAAAACTTGAATAAATATTGAAAAAACTGAAATTTTAAAAAATTTTTTTAATTTATTTTCATTTGTTTTTTACTGACAATTTAAAGGGTTTTTCAATATTTAAATGGTACAATATATATTATGAAAATTTTATTGATAGACGACGAACGTCAATTAACAGAAGCGCTTGGCGCAATATTAAAACAACAAAAATATTTAGTTGACTTTGCTTTTAACGGAGAGGACGGGCTTGACCTTGCTTGTTCGGGTGTTTACGATCTAATAATTTTAGACGTTATGATGCCCGTAATGGATGGTTTTACCATGCTTAAAAAATTTAGACAAAGAAGATTTGACACCCCCGTTTTAATGCTTTCGGCTAAAAGTGAAACTAGCGACAAGATAGACGGTCTTAATATAGGCGCAGACGATTATCTTGCCAAACCTTTCAATATGGACGAATTGCTTGCTAGAGTAAAAGCCTTACTAAGAAGAAAAGAAGTTTTTACGGGCGATATTTTATCTTTTAACGACATTTCTTTAGATCGTGATACTTTTGAACTTATTAAAGATGATAAACGAATTACACTAGGCAAAAAGGAATTCCAAATTTTAGAGATGCTTATCTTGAACAAAGGTAAAAGTATCAATAAAGAAAAACTCATAGAAAAAATTTGGGGTTACGATACTAATGCCGAATATAACACCATTGAAGTTTACGTATCGTTTTTACGCAGAAAGTTTGTTGCCGTAGGCGCTCAAACTGAAATTAAATCTATAAGGGGTATCGGCTATACGATAATTGATAAAAAATGATTAAAAAAGCCCAGATAAAATTTATTGCCGTTACAACGTCTATATTGTTTTTTATTTTTTTCGTTATCGGTTTAGTTGCTAACAATACTCTTCAAAACACGCATAATAAAAACATTGACAATACTATTAACGACACAATACACGCTTACGAAACCAACCAAGAACACGCTGAAACTAATATTCTTATTCTTCAGGTATTCCCTAACGAATTCAAGTTAGTTTCTTGTGACGAAGAAACTTTTAACGAAAAAGAAATCAACAAGATTTATAACGACGCTATTAAAAACCCAAATAATTTTGGAAAAACGGATAATTTTTACTATAAAAAAACTATTATTAAAAACGACAAACTTATCGTTGCGTTCAATGCTTCGGCAAACGTGATAATACTACGCTCTATGCGAAATAAAATGATCATTGCGCTTTTGATAATTTTAGCAATTTTATTCGTGATCGTTTATATAATGTCGTTCAAGATTTTTCAACCGATAAAAGATGCTTTTATCAAGCAAAAACAGTTTATTTCCAACGCTAGCCACGAACTTAAAACCCCGTTATCCATCATTTCTGCAAACACCGACGTTTTGATGCAGACGGAAACGGAAAACAAATGGTTGCATAACGTAAAAAATCAAACTCAGCGACTTGGTTTAATAATTAACGACATGTTAGAAATGGCCAAGATGGACGAAAACTTACCTATCCTTGTTAAAGAAGATTTTGATCTTTCAGAAGAAATTGTAGGTAGTTCACTTCCCTTTGACGCAGTTGCTTTTGAAAAAGGAAAAACCCTTATTCTCGACGTTCAACCAAACGTCAAATATAAGGGTGATAGACAAAGCGTTAAAAAAATTATTAATATCGTTCTTGACAACGCCGTTAAGTACGCTAACGACGACGGTGTTATAAAAGTAAGTCTAGTAAAAAAGAATAATAAAATTACCCTTTCGGTTTTCAATACAGGTAGCGCTGTTCCTGAAAGTTATGCAAACAAAGTGTTTGAACGATTTTACCGAATAGATAATTCTCGTTCAAGAGAATCCGGTGGTAGTGGGCTTGGCCTTTCAATAGCAAAGGCTATCGCAGACGCTAACAAGTGGAAAATTTCAGCCGTTTCTAGGCTTGACGAATATATGATTATAAACGTAGTTTTCTAATTTCCACTTATACTTACAACCTTATACCCTGCCCCGTTTATAACTTCATAAAAAACTTCTTCGGCAATAGTAGAATTACTCTCTACCGTTGCCGTTTTATTTTGCAAATTTACAGTTGCCGTGTTTACGCTTTCAAGTTGTTTTAATAGAGTTTCAACCTTTGCTGAACAATGCCCACAACTCATCCCGTCTATAACGACGCTATAAAGGTGTTTTTTCCCTATTACGGCTTTTTTGCTTACTTTTTTAGGCTTTCTTTTTCTTCTTATACGCAATGCGTTAGTAACGACGAATAACGAACTTAAAGACATACAACAAGATGCGATAATAGGTGTTAAAGTTATGTTTGCAAAGGCAAAAACACCACTTGCAATAGGTATTGCAATAACGTTATATAAAAACGCCCAAAACAAATTTTGTTTAATTATTCGTAAAGATTTTTTACTTAATTCTATTGCTTTAACAACGCCCTTTAACGATCCGTTTGCTATTATTATATCAGAACTATCGATAGCAATGTCTGTACCCGTTCCCATTGCTATACCAACGTCTGCACTTTTTAAGGACGGACTATCGTTAATTCCGTCGCCTACCATTGCGACGAAATAGCCTTGTTTGCGATATTTTTCAACAATTTCAAACTTATCTTGTGGTAAAACTTGCGCTTCAAACTCGTCTATTCCTACTTGTTCGGCAATTACTTTTGCTACCGAATAATTATCCCCCGTTATCATAACGGTCTTTAAGTTTGCTTTTTTCATGTCGTTTATTGCCGTAAAACTATCTTCTTTAAGATAATCTGCAACCACAAACAAGGCAAGAAGATCGTTTTCGTTTGCAAAATATATTACCGTTTTGCCCATGAATTCGCTTTCGCTATATTTTTCATCTATACACGATACGTTCGGCAATAATTCTCTATTCCCTAAATAATACACCCTACCGTTAATCGTTGCTTTTATACCTTGTCCTGCAAAATATTCGTAATCATCAATTACTGCATTGCTTTTTTTACAAAACTCTTTAACGGCATCTGCTAACGGGTGCGACGACTTTTCTTCCATACTGCCAACCAAGTTTAAAATATCGTCATCAGCCGTGTTTGAAAGATTTTTATATTCGATAACCTTTGGTTTTCCCACCGTTATCGTTGCCGTTTTATCTAAAAGCACGCAATCTATTTTACAAGCATTTTGCATAATAGACGCTTCTTTGAAAAGTATACCTTCTCTAGCGCCTACGCCACTTGTAGCCATTACGGCAACGGGTGTTGCTAATCCCAAAGAACACGGGCAAGATATAACCAAAACGCTTATTCCAAAACTTAAAGAAGTATAAAGGTTTTTACTTATTACATACCAAACCACAAAGGTTATTATCGCTAACACCGTTACGATAGGAACGAAAACGGCTGAAACTTTATCTGCAAGTTTTTGTACGGGGGCTTTTGACGTGCCTGCCGTTTTTACTATTTCAACGATTTTAGAAAACAAAGTGTCTTCGCCGACTTGAATAGCCTCAACAAGCAAAAACCCGTTCTTTACAACACTGCCCGAACTAATAAAATCATCAACACCTATTTCTTCTGGTAAACTTTCCCCCGTCAAAGCAGATTTGTCTATGGTTGCCGTTCCTTCTACGACGACGCCGTCAACCCCAACGTAATCGCCAACACGCAAAACAACCGTATCGCCTACCTCAATTTCTTTAGTTAGAACAGTTTGCATTTTGCCGTCTTTTATAACGGTTACGGTTTTGGGAATTAGTTTGTTTAATTTTTCTATTTCGTCACCCGTTTTAACTTTTGAAAGTTCTTCTAGCCATTTACCTATCGTTACCAAAGTTAAGACCATTGCAGACGCTTCAAAAAAAGCATGCCCGACCGACCCCCCTGAAAACAAGGTGATTGAAACGATTACGCTATAAAGATAGGCTGAAAACGAGCCTAAACAAACGAGTGTATCCATATTTGGCGCAAGCGCAAAAACGGCTTTAACGCCGTTTATATAAAATTTGAAATTGATTGCAATAATAACTGTTGCAAAAATCCATTGCAAAATAAAATTAACCGTTTTAGAAAAAGCAGGTGCGCCGAACATTACGCCCATGGAAAAATACATTAACGGCACTAAGAAAAATAAAGACACGAGAAAACGGGTTTTCAGTTTTTTCGCCTCTAAAAACCTGTCTTCTTTTTCTCCGTCTTTCTTAATTGAATAACCAAGTTTTTCAACGGTGGCGACTATGATCTCTTTAGATACTATTTTTTCATCAAACTCTACGATTAATTCTTTTAGCATTAAAGATACGCTTGCATATCTTACGCCGTTTAGTTTTGAAAGAGCACGTTCAATACCTAGAGAACACGCCGAACAAGTCATACCACGAACGGTAAATTTTTCTTGCATTATTGCTTTTCCTTTTTGTTTTTCACGTGGCTACACCCAGAACAATTAGCACAGTTGCAACCACATGAATTTTTACCTTTCTTTTTATCTATAATACTCTTAACTATTACACCACCAACGATTAAAACGCTAGCGATAATTACTATAATTTCTATAGGTTTCATAAATTCTTTTCTTTATTTTTTCTCTTTTTATTATAAAATTTTATTAGCAAAAATGCAACTACTATAACAGCCGAATAGATAAAGATTATCCACCAAAAAGATCCAACTAAATATATCGCAGAGGCAACGATATACGAAGTTACAATCCAGAACAATAACGTCCACTTAAAAGTAGATTTATTAGGCATTTCACCCCTTGCGGCGGCTACTGCAGCAAAACAAGGAATAGTCGTCATATTAAACGCTATAAACGCAAGTAATGCCGGCAAAGTAATGTTCGTGTTTTCAATCATGGTAACGACAGCGCCTACGCCACCGTCGGATTCCACGTTGATTATTAAACCAGTTACGATACAAGAAGCCAAAGTGCCAAGTGTGGAAACTACGTTTTCTTTCGCAATAAGCCCCGTTAACGCAGCAACTGCAAACACCCAACCGAAACCTTTAAGTTGACTACCAAACCCAAGTGGCGTGAATAAAGGTTGTATAAGTTGACCAAACCCTGCCAAAATCGACTTATCCATATCGGCGTCGGTTAAATATTTCCAAGAAAAATCAAAGTGACTAATAACCCAAATAACTATGGTTAATGCAAAGATAATAGTAAACGCTTTTTCTATAAAATGTTTTGCTTTATCCCATAAAAGCATCATAAGATTTTTAAATTGTGGTGCGTGATATGCAGGTAATTCCATAATAAACGGTGGCGTGTCGCCTTTAAGAGTGGTTTCTCTCATTAACAACACGGCAATTAACGCCGTTACAATGCCGACCAAATACATACCGTAAGTTATCAAGTCAACGTTGCCTATTCCAAAATAATATACTATTCCACCTGAAATTGCAGTTAATATCGGTAATTTTGCACCACAACTGAAGAACGGAATAACTCTTACCGTTGCAAGTTTTTCTTTTTCATCTGCAAGCGTTCTAGTGTTTATCATTGCAGGTACTGAACAACCAAAGCCCATTATCATAGGCAAAAACGCCCTACCTGAAAGCCCAAATCTACGAAGCATACGGTCTAATATAAACGCTATTCTAGCCATATAACCACTATCTTCTAAAATAGAGAAGAACATAAATAAAACTAGTATTTGTGGCAAGAAACCTAAGATCGCAAATATACCACCAAGCACACCGTCGCAAATAAGCCCTGAAACCCATTGTGGCGAAGTTGCCAACCAACCGGAAACTATATTTAACAAAGTATCGGTTAACAAGGTCATTAAATTCATTAACGATACGCCCGGTGCGTTTATACCACCTTCCCCGAACACACCTGAAAAAGCAGTTCCGTTTAGAGCAACGAAATCTTCAGGTAGCACACCACCTAAAAACAAGAAATTTTCTGAAAACGTAAGGTGGAAAATTGCAAATAGGATAACCAAGAAAATAGGAATACCGAATACTCTATGCGTTAAAACCTTATCGGCTTTATCCGACGCTGTAACTACGAATTTATCCTTGTTTTTTCTTTTTAGTGCAGGCGAAAAATATTTTACTATGTATTTATATCTTGCATCTGCTATAAGCGCTTCAAAATCGTCGCCAAAAATCTCGTCTTTATGCGTTTTCTTAAACGCCTCTACCATGTTTACGGTATCTTTATGCATTAAAACTTCTAGTTCGTCTAATTCGGCAAGTTTTACTGCGTGGAACATAGGGTTTAACACGCCTTGACCTTCTAACGCAATTTTTATATCACCTATCAAGTGTCTTAACGCAGTATCTTCTATAACGGTACTACCCTTTCTTGGCGTTTTGCTTGCTTGATAAGCCCTTTCCATAAGTTTATCTAGGCCTTGACCTTTTAACGCCGATATCTTAACGACGGGAATACCAAGTCTTTTTTCTAGTTCGTTTGCGTCTATACGATCACCTCTTTTTTCTACTGCGTCTATCATATTAAGCGCAAGAACTACGGGAACGTCTATTTCTAAAATTTGCGTAGTTAAATACAAATTCCTTTCTAGGTTGGTTGCGTCTACTATATTTATTACGCAATCGGGTTTTTCGTCAAGAATATAATTTCTTGCAATAACTTCTTCTGGCGTATAAGGCGATAAAGAATATATACCCGGCAAGTCTACGATAGCAAGGGGTTCTGGACATTTTTTATACACCCCTTCTTTTTTATCAACCGTAACACCCGGCCAGTTGCCCACGTGTGCAGTTGAACCCGTTAAACTATTAAACAAAGTTGTTTTACCACAGTTAGGGTTCCCAGCTAATGCAAATCTATACATTTGGCAACACCTCCAAAGTAACGCACGACGCCTCGCTTTTCCTAAGCGAAAGTTCATAACTTCTAACAGTCACTTCTATCGGGTCGCCAAGAGGGGCTTTTTTTCTTAAATATATTTCAGCCCCATTAGTTATTCCCATATCGTATAATCTTCTTTTAATTTTGCGTTCGCCGTTTACCGTTATAACCTTTCCACTTTCTCCGATTGCGAACTTATCAAGCGTTTTTACCATCACACCCTCCAAATGTGAAATTTATTTCATTTTTTACGATATTATATTATCATTTATAGTTTTTAATGTCAAGCAAAATATGAAACTAATTTCATTTTTTTGAAACTTTTTTCATATTTTATAATTTGCATTTCCCTTGACAATACCAACCGATTATTATATAATATATGTTATGAAAAACGACGTTAGACAACCGCAACAAGAGCGGTCAATTGAAAAGAAAAATAAGATTATTGAGGCTGGTTACCAACTATTTTCAGAGGTTGGTTATTATGGCACTAACACGGCAGAAATCGCAAAAAGAGCTGGCGTTTCAACAGGGATCGTTTACGGTTATTTTCAGGATAAACGTGATATTTTGATTTGCGTTTTAGACACCTATATCACAAAAGTTTTCGCACCATTTTTTAGGATGTTTGAAAAAATAACCCACCCCGTTGATTTTAGAGAACTCATTTCAAAAATCGTTGAACAAACCATAAAAACACATAAAACTAATAGAAAAATTCACGAAGTTTTACACTCTATGGCTAGCACGGACGAAGCCGTTAACTCTGAATTTATCGCTTTAGAAGACAAGATAACCGTTCAAATAGTAGAAAAACTTTCTTCGCTTGGGATTGAGATTGACAACGCCTTAGAAAAAGTACATTTTGCAATGGACGTTATTCAGTCTTTTTCACACGAATACGTTTTTGATAAACACGATTATTTAGACTATTTCGTTATGAAAGATTTAGTCGTTGATACCTTAGTTAAACTATTTAAATAGGATATAATAAACGAAAAAACCTTTGCAGTATTTGCAAAGGTTTTTGTTTTGTTATAAAGGTTTTCTTAAAATATCCCCTTCAGACAAAGGAATATCCGTATAAATTTTTAATCTTTCTTGAACTCTTTTTGCATCTAAAATAGCGTTGTCTTTTTCGTCGGTCATTTTATTGACGATTATTTTTTTATTAAAACTATCCGACGGGGAAAGAATTTCTAGTTCGTCGCCAACAACGAAACGGTTTCTCATTTCCACGATAGCGTAGTCTTTGTCTTTATTCCCTTCAACAACCATTGCGATAAACTTATGTGTGCCTTTACTTTGACTATCGTCGTAATTAACCGTTTGGTTGTTTTCACCCAAAAGATACGCCGTTGTAAACGCTCTATGCGCAGTCTTTTTCAATTCGGTCATAAAAAGTGGATTGTCTTTATAGTCTTTTCCCACCTTGTAATACTCGTCAAGCGCACGCCTATAAGCGTTTACTACGGTTGCAAGATAATATTCAGACTTCATTCTACCTTCTATCTTGAAAGATATTACGCCTGCTTTATCAAGTTCTAAAATATAATCTAGCAAGTTTAGATCTTTACTGTTCATAATATATGTACCGTGTTCGTCTTCTTGCATTTCCATATATTCACCGTTAGAGCCGAATTCTCTTATCTCATAATTCCATCTGCACGCTTGAACGCAAGCACCACGATTACTACTTCTACCCGTTCTATAATCGGATAAAAGACATCTTCCACTATACGCTATACACATTGCGCCGTGTATAAAGGTTTCTATTTCTACGTCAGGGACTTTTTCGTGTATTTCACTTATTTCCGTCAAAGAAAGTTCCCTTGCCAAGATAACCCTTTTAACACCGTGATTTTTCCAAAACTCAACGGTTTTATAGTTTAAGGTATTTGCTTGTGTAGATAAATTCACGGGCAAATTAGGTGCAACTTCAAGTGCTAACGCCATTAAACCCGTATCGGATATTATCGCACCGTCCACGCCCGTTTTTTCTAAAAACTTAAAATATTCTTCGGCTTTTTTAATATCGGTATTTCTACCGAAAATATTAACCGTCACGTATACCTTTTTACCTAATTTGTGAGCATATTCGGTTGCTTCAACTATTTCTTCGTTGGTAAAATTGCCTGCAAGCGCACGCAAACTCATGCTCTTACCACCGATATAAACGGCGTCTGCACCAAAATAAAATGCTGTCTTAAGTTTGTTCATATCGCCTGCTGGCGACAACAATTCTATTCTATTCATAATTTTTCCGTAATACTTATCCCGTCTTCTATATCAATGATAACGGTTTTCAAGTTTTCATCAGTTGTGATTGCGTTTAAAAACCTTTCCATACTGTTTTTCGTTGTGTTAAACCTATGTGGCGTTTTTACTTTATTACCAACATATCCCCTAAAAAGTACGTTATCGGCAAAAAGGATACCACCTTTATTCAAAACGCTCAACAAGTGTGGCAAATACTCGTAATAATGCCCTTTTGGTCCGTCTAAAAAAATAAAATCGTAACCACCCGTAAGGATAGGAATTATTTCACCTGCATCACCCATAAATATCTTTGCACGGTCGTCTACGCCGAACTTTTTATAATTCTCTTTTGCTAATGCTATTTTGTTCTCGTCAATCTCAATCCCCGATAATAGCGAATTATCACTAGTTAGCAACATTGCAATACCCGACAACCCTAAATTAACACCTATTTCAAGAATTCTTTTCGGGCGTTTTTCTTTGACCTTTTCCAGCAAGATTTCAAAAGACCGATCACGAAGCACCGGCTCGCCTATAAGTTTGGCTTTTTCTCTTAGGTTAATTATCTCTTTTAGCACTATTTACACCACCATTATTATAGGTAAAATCATAGGATTTTTCTTCGTTGCCTTAAATATATAATTTTTTAGACAACGGCGAACGATACCCGATAATTCGTTTTCATCTGAAACTTGTCGCAAATCTCTTTGTCCTAGCATGTTTAATAGGTTTGCTTTTGCTTCGGAAATCATTTCTTCGCTAAACACTAAGCCTTTTCCAACAATTTCTACCGTAGTAGGTTTAGCCGTAAACTCATCAACCCCAACTACTGCAACAACAAGCCCGTCTTCAGACAAATGTATTCTATCTCTTAACACGAAACTATCCGTGCCGTCTATACCAACGCCGTCTACAAAACGAGAGCCTGCCGTAATCTTTTCGCCAAGTTTCATAGTCTTTTCGGTCAATTCCACCGTATCGCCTATATCGGCAATCAAAATATTAGTCGGCTTAGTTCCCAAACTTTCGGCAAGGCGTGCGTGCTTTTTCAAGTGCCTATATTCGCCGTGTACGGGAATAAAGAACTTTGGCTTTAATAAAGAGTGTATAACTTTAAGTTCGCCACGACAAGCGTGACCCGAAACGTGAATTGGCTCTAAAGATTCGTAGATAACTTCAGCGCCTAATCTATATAGATTATTTATTACGCCGTAAATCATCTTTTCGTTACCCGGTATAACGGACGCACTTATTACAACCGTGTCGTTATTGCCTATTATAACCTTATTAAATTCCCCACTTGCCATACGGGTAAGCGCACTCATAGGTTCGCCTTGCGTTCCCGTGGAAACGATTACTATTTGCTCGCCTTTATAACGCTTAATTTGTTCTAAATCTATAATTAGCCCGTCTGGAATTTTAAGTTCGCCTATCTTAGCCGCCGCCTCGGCAATATTGATCATACTTCTGCCAGAGAAAGCAACTTTTCTTTTATACTTAACGGCTAAATCTAATATCTGTTGCAATCTATGCACGTTAGACGCAAAAGTCGCAATAATAAGTCGCCTATTTATATTATCACCGAAAACGTGATCTAAGGTTTCTTTTACAACCGATTCGCTCATAGTCGTCCCTTCGATCTCTATGTTAGTAGAATCAGCCATCATTAAAAGAACGCCTTTTTTACCTATTTCCGATATTCTTGTTAGGTCTATCGTTTCGCCGTTTACAGGCGTGTAGTCGATTTTAAAGTCGCCCGTATGGAACACTACGCCGACGGGGGTGGTTATTGAAAGACCTACAGCACCGGCAATAGAGTGATTCACGTTGATAAATTCAACTGCAAAACAGCCAAGTTTAACAAGGCTCCCTGCTTTTATACAGTTCAAACTTACGTTATTGACTTTTTGTTCTCTTAGTTTATGGTCGATTAATGTAAGCGTAAGTTTAGTACCGAATATCGGGGCTTTAATTTCTTTCATAATGTACGGCAAACTACCGATATGATCTTCATGCCCGTGAGTTATAACGATACCACGAATTTTAGATTGATTTTGTTCTAAATACGTTACGTCTGGTATTACAAGATCAACACCCGGCATATTCCCACTAGGAAAGGTTAAGCCTGCATCAATTATTATAATATCCTTACCGTATTCAAGCGCCGTCATATTCTTGCCGATTTCCCCAACGCCACCTAAAAACCTAACCTTTAAGGTTTTCTTTTCTTCTTTGACGTGTTTTACAACCGACTTTTTAACGACTTGTTTGGGTTGAATTTTTTTATTTTCTTTTACGGGGTTTGAACCCGTTGTTTTTTTATTATTTTTCAAGACTAACTCCTGCTCGTAATTATTTGTTTTCTATATTTTACCACTTTTTAAATTTTTTTGCAACAAGTATTTAATTCTATATAGAATTATTACGCTTTACCCCCTTAAAAACACTTGAAAAATTTGTCGGTTAATAGTATAATAATATACAAATTAGTTTTGATTACTTTTAAGGAGATATATTATGAGAGTATATAATTTCTCGGCAGGCCCTTCTCAACTTCCTGTTCCTGTTCTAGAACAAGCACAAAAGGAACTTTTAGATTTCAACGGTACAGGTATGAGTATTACCGAAATGAGTCACCGTTCTAAACCGTTTATGGCTGTTAACGATGAAGCAAACGCTTTACTTCGTGAACTTATGAATATCCCCGACAATTATTCAGTTTTATTCGTTCAAGGTGGCGCTTCTCAACAATTTGCAGCAGTTCCACTCAATCTTTTGAAAAATGGTAAAGCCGATTATCTTGTTACGGGTAACTTTGCATCTAAAGCCTATGAAGAAGGTCTTAAATATGGTGATATGGCTATCGCCGCTTCTTCTAAAGAAGCAAACTATACTTATATCCCCGATATGGATCAAGTAAAATTCCGTGATGGCATTGACTACGTTCACTTTACCCACAATAACACCATTTTCGGTACTCGTTTTACTAAACTTCCCAAAACTGACGCAACGCTCGTTACGGATATGAGTTCTTCTATCTTAAGTGAAGTTGTTGACGTTAGCAAGTTCGGTTTGATTTATGCAGGCGCTCAAAAAAATATTGCTCCCGCAGGTCTTACTATCGTTATCGTTAGAAAAGATTTGCTTGGCAACGCTTCGCCTGTATGCCCCACTATGCTTAACTACGCTATCCACGATAAAAACGACAGTTTATATAACACTCCACCTTGTTTCCCTATGTACGTGTCGCTTTTAGTTTTCAGATGGCTTAAAAATCTCGGCGGTATTTCGGCTATGCAAAAAATTAACGAAGAAAAAGCCGGCATGCTTTACGACTTTATTGACAATTCGTCTTTCTATACCAACAAAGTTAACAAGGCTGACCGTTCTATGATGAACGTTCCATTTGTTACCACAAGTGAAGAACTTGACGCTAAATTTATCGCAGACGCTTCTAAGGCAGGATTCGTTTCTCTTAAAGGACACCGTCTTGCAGGTGGTATGAGAGCATCTATTTACAATGCTATGCCCGTTGAAGGTGTTAAAGCACTTATCGACTTTATGAAAAAATTTGAAATGGAGAACAAATAATGAAAAATATTCTTACGCTTAACGCTATAAGCCCCGTCATTAACGACGTTTTTGACGAAAATTATAATATTGCAAGCGAAGTAGAAAACCCTATCGGTATTATTCTACGTAGTTTCAAAATGCACGATTACGAACTTAACGAAAACACCATTGCTATCGCTCGTGCAGGCGCAGGCACTAATAATATCCCCGTTGAAAAATATGCAGAACAAGGCGTTGTTGTTTTCAACACCCCCGGCGCTAACGCTAACGCAGTTAAAGAACTTGTTCTTGCTTCTCTTTTCTTGGGTTCAAGGAACATTATCAAGGCTAACGAATGGGTTAAAACTCTTAAAGGACAAGGCGAAGAAGTTGGCAAACTCGTAGAAAAAGGCAAGTCTAATTTTGCAGGTTTTGAACTTAAAGGCAAAAAACTCGGCGTTATAGGTCTTGGTGCTATCGGCGCTCTCGTTGCTAACTCTGCACTTGATCTCGGTATGCAAGTTTACGGATACGATCCTTTCTTGTCTGTAAATGCTGCTTTGCGTTTATCTTCTAACGTAAAGGTTGTTAAAGATTTAAGCGATATTGCTAAAAACTGTGATTATATCACTATCCATATCCCCTATATCGCAAGCCAAAACAAAGGCATTATCAATTCTGGTCTTATTCGCAAGATGAAAGACGGTGTTGTTATTATTAACCTTGCTCGTGGTGAACTCGTTGACAATAACGACATTATTAAGGCTGTCGATAGTGGAAAAGTTAAAAAGTATATTTGCGACTTCCCTGCAGACGAAATTATCGGTGTTGAAAATATTATTTGTATACCTCACCTTGGCGCATCTACTGAAGAAGCAGAAGACAACTGCGCAGTTATGGCTGCAAAACAACTTATTGACTACATTGAAAACGGCAATATCGTTAATAGCGTAAACTACCCAACTTGTGCTATGCCTAGAACGACTGATCATAGACTTGTTATTCTTCACACTAACACTTCTAATATTCTCTCTAAAATCACCGGTACGGTTGGAAACGAAGGTATTAACATTAACAACCTTACCAACCAAAGCAAAGGCGATTACGCCGTAACTATTTTAGATATTGAAAAAGGCGTTTCTGAAGACGCAATTAAGCATATCCAAGCAGTTGACGGTATTATTAAAGTTAGAGTAATTAACTAAATTTATTAATAAATAAAAAACGACGGAAATTCCGTCGTTTTTTTTATTTTTTTATTATTCCTATATCCGATAAAAAAGTAGCCGTTTCATTTGCTTGTTCATTTGAAACTTGAGTGCCGACTTTAAGGTCGTTAATAGCGTGTTTTGCGCCACCTGTAAAGAGTAATTTAAACCATCTATGCACCTGACAAAACGGGGTTAACCAACGGCGTTTTTGCAATACCGGATACATAAATTTAAGCACGTCGTATTTCAAGAAAAATCTATTCCACACGTATTTAAATTTACTGCCACCTTGTTTGGTACGATTTATGGTAACACGTTGTTCTTGTGTGCCGTAAATACCACCGTTAAGCACGAATTGTTCCATCTTATCGGTCAAATCTGCTTTCTCGGCGTTGTTAAACCAATAGTCTATAAGTTTATCAAAGTTATCATTAAAGGTTTCTAATTCGCCTTTTTTAAGCAACGGGGCTAGTTTTTCACTATCAAAGGCGTCGCCCTGCTTATACAACCAAGCATCTAAAAAAGGTCTTATGCCACAACCACCGTTTTCAAAATGTTTGCCTGCATGCGCCAAATGATAAAAATAGAACATTTCGGGCAAGAGTTCGCTTTTATAAGCATAGCCGTCTGAAACCTTTACGTAGTCCCAAATGCTTTTTAAGAACTCTTCTGCGCCTTTTACCTTACCTTCTGTAATAAGGTTATAGTGAAGTTCTAAATGCACGTTGCTCATACTCGTTAGAGATACGTCGTGAGAATGCATTTCGCCTTTTGTGTACTTTAATTCTTCGGTTAGAACGGTTATTGCTCGTTCTAGGTCGGTTTCTTTAACTAGAACATCTATATCAGCACTAGTACGCATCCATGGTTCTGGGTAATATTTTCTTATTACAGAGCCTTTTAGTGGAACGTGCTGTATTTTTGCTTGTTCTAACGTTTGGCAAATTCTTTGTTCTTCGTAATTGTTTTTTTCGTAACGATAGATTGCTAGACCAATTTCTTTTGTGAATACAGGTCTTGCATTACTATCGCTTGGTATTAAGCCGTTTTTATCTAAGGCGTAGCCTATTAGGTGCGCTACGTCGTGAAACTTGCTTATACGGTAAATTTCCTTAAATTTATCAGGCGTAATATTTAGTTTTGTTGGTTCGTCTAACTCGGTTTTTAATATTGCCGATTTTATTAACGATATGACGATATCCGATTCTTTCATTACAACCCCTTATTTTATTTTTGAATATAGTTTCATCAACCAGAAAATTTTATGCTTAAGCGCAAAATGCATTAGCCACGCTTTTTTTGAACCTTTAAATTTAGCCTTTCCCAAAACGTCCTTAAACGGCTCTTCGTTCATTTTTTGTTTGATTTCTTTTTTTACGTTGCGATACTTATCTTTCTTATAAAACTGCGACACGGCAACGTTGAAGAATTCGTGCTCTATAAGCCTATAATACTGTTCTAAAAAGTCGTATTCTGAAAGATTCACGTTGGTTTTAATATGCTCGGCAAATAGTGCTAACCCTTCAAACGAAAACGGCTTTCTATTTTTCGTAATTGACGCAGAATTTTGGCGATAGTAATACACTATTTTATCCGTAATAAAAATAGATTTAGAATTATATATATACGGGATAACACACGCCCTATCTTCACCTATCTTTATACGAGAATCGACCTTACTCTGTTGTTGCAAGTATAAATCTCTCTTAAAAACTTTAATACAAATTGTAGTATGAATATACGTTGCGTCATATCTTTGTAATAAAGATGGGAAAATTTCTTTTTTTAATTCTTCTTCATTATAGTAGCCTAATCTATAATCTCTATACATCTTGTCATCTACGTTATTATCATTGTACGATAAAAATGCATTAGCATAGATCATATCGACAGGATGTTTTAACAGAATATTATACATTTCTTGTATATAATCAGTTGTTACCCAATCATCACCATCCACAGAAACACAATAATCACCTGTTGCAATTTCTGCACCTGCTTTCCTTGCACTAACTAACCCACCGTTTTCTTTATGAACAACGACTACACGGGAATCTTTTTTAGCATATTCGTCGCAAATATTAGGACAATTATCTGGCGAACCATCATCAACAAGAATAATTTCTATGTTTTTATAAGTTTGGTTTATTAAACTATCTACACATTGTATTAAATATTTTTCTACTTTGTATATAGGTACAATTATGGAAAATTTTATATCTTCACTCATAACAACTCCTAAAATCTATAATTAAATGGGAACAAATCTGAATGCCCTAAAATCCAATATGAATATACTAAAATTATTAAAATCTCATAGACAAACAAGAGAATATTAACAAAATCACGATCTTCTTCAGCAAACAAGCATGGTATTTGTCCCATTAAAATAAATTGTGGATACGAGAAATATAAAGCAATTCTTTTTACATCTGGTGATATAAATCCTGTTCCCTGAAAAACTAAACTAATAAAAAACATAAAAATAAATAACGAATTTGATCTATTCAATTTAGATAGTTTACCATAACAAACAACAAATAAAACTGTCCACGCAATACTTAAATAAAATGTTAAATTCGCCGTTTCAACACCAGAATACTCGTCATATTTTTCATAACGACCACCAATCAATTTCAATATTTTAGGAAAAAGCATTATAGCAACAAACGAGCAAACTATTATAAGAAAGTTTTTCAAATAACCCCAAGACCGTGTTTCCCCGTACATAAAATAAATAGGAATTGCAACAAACGACGTTACATGTATTGTTGATGCAAAAATTATAATTAATAAATACTTGATTATATCTCTTTTTTCAGCAAATTTAATCGCCCAAAAAACTATGGACATTGCTAAATATTGTCTCATGCCATTAAAGGAATTCATAAAAATAGAAATCAAAAATATAAATGCCACAACAAAATATGAAACGTTTAACTCTCTATCTTTAATGCCGAGATAGAAAAATAGCAAAATTAAAAGCGCAAAGACACCAAAAAATACTTGATGAGAGTTAAAAAGAGATGCAAACTTTGCTATAACAAACAATAAAATTAGATTTTTATCCGTCCCTTCCGCATTGTTAACCCAAGATATAAAAGATGAATTCTTTATTGTTTCATACATGTTTTTATAAGTCGTAAAGTCCGTTCCAACTTCATAACGAACTGCTGCGAGAATCGTTGGAATTAAAGCGGCAAAAAACAAGAGAAATCCGTAATGTTTCCCTTGTTTTTTTTGTTTCATCGCTATACTAAATAGATATGCTGACAATACGAACGTTAGCATATATAAACTAAAGGTAGCAAAATCTGACATTATAAGCTCCCGTATAAATTATGCATTGTTTTATTAATTTCTTTCACTTCGTAAATTTGGGCTTGTTCTTTGTTGATTTTTCCCCACGTTTCACAAAGTTCTCTATCTTTATATAATTTATCAATCGCTAAAGCAAAGCCTTCTAAGTCGTTATATTTACAAACAAAGGCATTTTCATTGTCTTTTGCA
>JAZOMV010000048.1:0-18346 GCA_045654165.1 Christensenellaceae bacterium | reverse complement strand
ATCAACGTAGACGTAAGTTTCTTCGGACATCCTACGCTTAACGGTTTGAGAGTAGAAACTTGTTACGTAATAACTGAAAACGGCGCAGAACCTTTGTGTCCATGGTTTGAAGAAGAACTTTTGAACTACGTAAAATAATTTTATAAAATAAGGAGATAAAGAAAATGAAAAACGGTAAAAAGAACTGGGTATTTTGCGATGGAGATCTTCCACCTCAAGGCGACAATCCTGAATTTTTGGGACACGAAGCGTTGATGATAACCAACGTTTCTAAAAAAGATGCGCACATCAAAATCAAAATTCTTTTTGAAGACAAAGCACCTTACGATAAAATCACTTTAGATCTTAACGCAGAAAGAACTACTTGTTTGAGACTTGACGGACCTATCGGTAAAGAAAAATATCAAATACCTTTCGGTCAATACGCAATTCACGTTATTTCAGACGTTCCCGTATGTGCATGCTTTGGTCGTCTTGACGTAAGACAATCTAATATGGCTTACTACAGTCTTGCAGGTTACGCTTTCTAATATTGGGGCAAAAGGTAATGAAATACAGATACAGTATCAACGTGCACGAACGTCAGTTTGATAACGATTTAGAAAAGATGTTCAAGACCTTACACGAATTAGGGTACGGCGCAATAGACGGTTTGGGTGGTAAGCCTATTACCGACGACGATCTTGAAGAAAAGGAATATTGTGAAAAATACGTTCGCCTTGCTAAACAGTACGATATACAACTTTATCAAGGCCACGCACCTATCCTTATCAATAGACCTGAAGAAGAATTCCTTAGCAAGGAATATAAAGAAAGGTTCTTGTCTAGATTGAAAAGGGCTGCAAGGCTTGGTATCAAATACGTGGCGGCGCACGGTTACGTTCCTGAAGGGCTTGATTTCTTTAGAAACGAAAGAAAATACGATTACAAGCAATTAGAACCACACAATAGAGAATTAAATTTGGAATTTTTTAGCCAGTTTATTCCTTTCTTAAAGCAAGAAGGTATGATGCTTTGCTTGGAAAATTTATTCGCTTACGATATGATGGAAAAACATCACGTATCGTCGGTGTGTGCAGATCCTAACGAAACGCTTTTCTATATAGATCAACTTGGTTCGGATTGCTTTGGTGCTTGTTACGATAGTGGACACTTGAACCACGACGGGTCGGATGAGTATTCGTATATAACTACTTTGGGCAAACACTTAAAACTGACGCATTTCCACGACAGTTGGGGTAAAGAATTCCACGGTATGGACTGGCATCACATGCCCGGTGATGGCGACGTTAATTGGGATGCTGTGAAGAAAGGTCTTAACGACGTGGGATTTACCGGCACGATAAATGCCGAAATGTATTTAAGACCAGAAAAACTTAAATACGTAAGATTAAGATATATCGTTGACAGTTTCAAATTGTTAATGGAAGACTAAAACTAAATATCCGTCGGGCGAACTGCCCGACGGAAAAAACAAAGCAGAGGCCTCTGCTTTGGCTTGAGAAAACTCAAGCCAAAGACGGTCTTGTTGGATTAAAACTTATGAAAAAGGTAATTATCCTTGTGTCCGTATAGATATAGAGTGGCTAAGGTTTGAGAAAAGGCGCTGGTCACGTCAGAACTTTAGTTGCTACGTACTCGTCGGGTTCAGGGTTTACAAAAAAGATATTTTTAAGGAGAGAAATATTATGAAAACATTGAAAAAATTGCTTGCTATCGTTCTTGCAGTTGTTTGTGTTTTTGGTATGACGGCTTGTGGTCCTAAGGGCAAGTCTATCGACAAAACCAAAACTCAATTATACATTTCGCACTTCAACGGTGGCTACGGTAACAAATGGATCAACCAAGTTATCAAAGATTTTGAAGAAACTTATGCTAACGTAAGTTTTGAAGAAGGTAAAAAAGGCGTTCAAGTTATGAAGACCGATCACAAAGAAACGGGTAAAGGTATGGCAGCAGACCTTAGAACGAGAGACGATTGGGTTTTCTTCAACGAACAAGTTCCTTACTACACACTTGCTTACGCTAACGATCTTTATGATATTACCGACGTTATAAACGGTACGTTCGATATTAGAGCCATTGCAGAAGCAAACGGCATCTACGCTATTGATGCAGAAGGTAACAAAACCTCAGTAAGCAACATCTATAGTCCTAAAGATAAAGATATTATCGGCAAGTTTAACGACGTTCAAACAAGCGAACTTTTAGTAAACGGCAAATACTTTGCAGTTCCACACTACGAAGCATATACCGGTCTTACCTACGACGCTGACCTTTGGAACGAATTTAAACTTTATAGAAGTCAATTAGACAATACTTTCAGTCTTGCTGAAACCGATGATCAAGGCAACGATCAAAAAGACTTGTTTACTGCTGGTCCTGACGGATTATACGGTACTTACGACGACGGTTTGCCTGCTACTTATGAAGAATTTTTTGAACTTTGCCAAG
Organism: Christensenellaceae bacterium; assembly: GCA_045654165.1. GTDB lineage: Bacteria > Bacillota > Clostridia > Christensenellales > Borkfalkiaceae > UBA1259. The sequence continues at coordinate 15,892 of JAZOMV010000048.1, read as the reverse complement.
AACTTTCAACCTTGAAGATAAAAGCAATCACTTGGTCAGGCGATTGGAAAAACCACTTCTATATCACTAACGTTCTTAACCAACTTGTTACCGATTATCACGGTGCAGAAGAAAAGGTTGCTTATACTTTCAACGGTACTGTTACCGATTACATTACCGGTTGGGATGGTGAAACGCCTATCACGGGCACGAAAGAAATAACTGCGCAAAACGGTTCAGACGTGTTCAATAGAGCAGGTTACTACTATGCGTTCAAGTGGTTAGAAGAAATCGTTACAGGTGGCGACAAAAAATACACTCACGCAGACTGCTATAACGGTTCATCTCACACCGATACTCAATCAAGATTCTTACTTTCTACCAAGAAAACCCCAACTGCTATGATCGCAGAAGGCGTTTGGTGGCAAGCAGAAGCCGCTGGTACTTTCAGATCAATGTCTAGTGGTGGTAAAAACCCAACTTATACTGCTATGGGTAGAGATCTTCGTTTCATGCCGTTACCTAAGGCTGACACAGCACATATCGGCGAAACCACTCTCTTAGAATCTAATCGTTCTTATATGTTTATGAGATCTAACGTTCCTGCTGATAAAGTTGCTCTTTGCAAACTCTTTATTCAATTCGTAAACGAAGAAGAAAGATTGCAATCGTTCTCAGTATTGACTAACGCTCCTAAGGCTCTTACCTACGACGTTACCGAAGATCAACTTGCTGAAATGACACCATTTGGTAGATCTATTATTGAAATGAAGAACGCTGAAAACGGTTCTGGCGAAAAGATGACTACCGTTCTTTATCAAATCGCAAACCAACCTATCTACTACAGTAATGAAAGTGGCTTTGCTAGACATGAACTTCTCGATGCCGTAGCACCCGGTTACGACGCTCCGTCACTTTACTTCAGGTACGGTACTTCAAAAGATGATACGCCAACTGCTTTAGAATATTTCAATGCGTTCAAGAACGGTTGGGCGTCACAATGGAGCACGTATTTAGATAAATTGCCTAAATAAAAACAGGGGATAAAACATGGAACAAACTAAAAATGTTGTTCAAGAAACGAAGACGATGAAAAAGAGGCAGAAAGACGCAATTTTCGTTTCCTGCCTCGTCGCTCTTCCCTTGATACACTATGCTATATTTTACGTATACGTAAACTTTAATTCGGTAATGCTTGCATTTCAACAGTATGACGTTCAAAAGGCGAGATACGTGTTTGCAGGGTTTACCAACTTCGACAACATTATGACGTTGATTGTGGAAACGGGTTTGCTTTGGAGTTCGCTTAAAAACTCTTTGTTGTACTACGTTATCCACACGGCTGTTGGTACTTCTGCCGTTTTATTGTTTTCGTATTACATCTTCAAAAAACGTTTTGCAAGCAAGGTGTTCAAAACTATGCTTTTCTTGCCGTCGATAGTTTCTTCGATTGCGTTAAGCCTTATGTTCAAATACTTTGTAAATAGTGGCGTTTCGGTATTGTTGCAAGAGATTAACGGACCTGATTTCCCGATACTTATGGAAGACCCGAACACTATTTTCGGCGTAGTTATCTTCTACGGCGTATGGATGGGATTCGGTACGAGTTTGCTTATGTATTCGGGCGCAATGACGAATATTTCGGATTCGGTTATGGAAGCGGCTCAAATAGACGGCGCTGGGGAATTAGCGCAATTTATAAGAATTGTAATTCCTCTAATTTATCCGACTATGACTACTTTCTTGATTAACGGCGTTGCAACGATTTTTGCCGCAGATATGAGTTTGTACGCATTCTACGGTGGAGGCGCTCCTGATAGAGTTCAAACTTTCGGGTATATCTTGATAAAAGAAACCCGTTCGGTAGAAGGCGACCTTGCAGGTTATCCGTATCCTGCTGCAATCGGGTTATTGCTTACGGCTGTAACCGTGCCTTTGACTATGTTGGTACGTTGGTCGCTCAACAAGTTTGGGCCTAAGACGATATAGGGGGTGAAAGTTATGAAAAAGAATATGAAAAATAAATTTTCACCTATGTTCCTTGTTCTAGGAATTGTGCTTGCTATTTATTCGGTATCGTTGTTTGTTCCGATTATTTGGGCGATCATAACTTCGGTAAAGGACAACCTTGATCTTTTAGGTGGTAACGTTTTCGGGCTTCCTAATCCGTTTAAGTTTGAAAACTACTTAATAGTTTTCCAACACTTTAACGTTCCTATTGATTCCGGCGAAAAAATAATGTTCCCGCAGTTGCTTTTGAACTCTTTGCTCTATGCTTCGGGGAACGCTATTGCACATACCATAGTTATATTTATTGTAGCGTATGCGTGCGCGAGATTTGATTTCTATATCGGAAAGGTAATTTATTTTACCGTTATTCTCGGTATGATTCTTCCTCTCGTAGGTTCGCAACCTTCAATGGTAGCCGTATCAAAGCAACTTGGTCTTTACGATACCATGTGGGGTCAATGGATTATGAACGCTCACTACTTAGGTATGTATTTCCTTGTAATGCATGCAACGTTAAGGGCATATCCCAAAGATTTTGACGAAGCGGCACAAATAGACGGTGCAAGTAATCTTGCCGTTATGTTCAAGATTATGTTCCCACTTTCAATAACTACTTTCAGTACGATATTGTTGTTGATGTTTATTCAACATTGGAACAACTATTCAGCACCGATGATATTCATGCCGAATATTCCTACCGTTGCTTACGCACTTCGTTATTTTGATACTACTTCAAATAACGATCTTACCAACACACCGTCTAAGTTGGCGGCGTGCTTAATGGTAGCAGTACCTACTCTTACATTGTTTTTAATATTCCACGACAGATTACTTAACAACGTATCTATCGGTGGGGTAAAAGAATAAAATAAAGGAGAATTGATGAAAATGACAAAACTTAGAAAAGTTTTCATCAGCATGCTTGCTATAATTGCGATTTGCTGTTCGATTATGTCTTTCACCGTTTTTGCAACGGGTGAGGTCGTAATTGAAAACGCAAGTTCTTTTGCTAGTTACGAATACGGTCAACAAGTAGAGTTGCCGACCGGTTCACTCAAGTATGGTGAAGAAAGCAAAAATGCAAAAGTTTCCGTTACTAAGCCTGACGGCGTAGAAGTTTTAAGTGGTTTGCTTGATCTTAACGTTGAAGGTAAGTATATCGTTACTTACAGCGCAGATTTTAACGGAACAACCAAAATGGCAGAAGCGTCTTTCATGATTAAAAAGCCGTTGTTCTACGTTAGTAGCGAACAATCTTCGGTTGTTCAATACGAATATAGATACGCAGAACACGCTACGCCGGAATTTGCATCTGATAGAGATGGGTTTGATGCAAACAGTTCTGTAAAAGGGTTAAGGGTTAACCTTGCCGCAGGCGACGTGTTTGAATATAGCCGTGTTCTTGATCTTAAAGATAAAACTTCTTTAGATCACATTATCGATATGGTTATAGCACCTAACGCAATCGGTGTTAAGGACGTTTCGGATTTCTCGATTATTTTGACCGACGCTTACGATCCTAACAACTATATCACCGTAAGTGTGTTCTTCTCTTCAGGCGTTCCACTAGTTTATATTAGATCGGCTGCAAGTAAAAGTGAATTCTGTGAAGGTCAAATCTTTACCGGTTGGGAATTCAACCGTGACGTAAAACACGTTAACAGCGCAGGTACTCCTGCAAGATTCTCTTTCACAGGTCCTTGTCAAAATACTCAAAGTACGGATGCGTTTACTACTTCAGCAAGTCAAAACGACGCTAAGTATAACATTAACTCAATAGGCGACAACAACTTCTGTTTCTCGTTCGACTATTATAACAAGCAAGCGCACGCTCCGGATGCTCCTAACGGCAGAAAAATTGCACACGCATCTGCAACTACTATGTTAGTTGACTTTGACGATCCGTTGCACTTTGATAACGTTTGGGGTGGCTTTACCACCGGTGAATGTTTCCTTTCAATTAAAGGTGGCGCTTATGAAACTGATAGTTTTGGTTTCATGATTACAAGCATTATGGGTGTTGGCGATTTGACGGGTGACACCATCAACGATACTTTTGAAGATCGTGGTTCACTCAATATCGAACTTGGTTTGGGCGAATATGAAGAAAACAATCTTCCTAAGGCTCTCGTTGGTATGGAATACCCCTTGTTCACGTCTATCACTAAAAACGTTTACTTTGGTACTCTTTATCCAGAAGTAGAAGTTAAAAATCCTAACGGACAAACCGTTACTATTACGGATAATGCGTTCACGCCTACTGAAACGGGTACTTACCAACTTATTTACACGGTAGAAGATAATATCGGCAACAAAAACTCTAAAACAGTTCTAGTTACGGCAGTTGCTTCTCTTGAAGAAATCGTTATCGAACTTGCCGACCAAGCAAATCAACCTACCATTACGGGTGTTGCCGGCGTATTCGTGGATATTCCCGATTTCGTTGGCGTAAATGGCTCTGGTATTTGTTCTATCGTTAAAACGGTTGCTTACGACGGTGTTCCCGTTGCAGTAGAAAACGATAAGTTCTTCCCTGAAAAGTCAGGTGATTACACGGTAACTATTACTGCAACCGATTATATCGGACAAACTAAAAACTACTCTTACACGGTAACGATCGACAACGGTAATGATTACGTAGCAATTACTAAACCCTTGCTTCCTAAGTACTTTATTTCCGGTTCAACCTATACCTTGCCAGAAGTATTGTTCTACGACTATACGAGTGGCACGGGCAGAACCAAAACCATCTCGTCTAACGTTGCTTACGAAGATGGTAACGGCGTAAATATTGCTCTTGGTAGAAAGATTACCCCCGTAGCAAGAGAAGACGTTAATACCGTTAAAATTACTTACTACGCTGGTTCTTACGCTAACATGAAGGGTAAACTTGTTTACGACGAAATCCCCGTAATAAAAGTAAAAGAACTTCGTGACTTCACTCTTGGTAACGGTTCGGTTATTCAACGTGAAGTATATAAGTTAGACAACTTGATTTACGGACAAGATTTCGATAAAGAAGTAGATAGTTCTGCAACTACTCTTACTTTTGATAACGAAATCAACTTTGATTACGTTAATCCGTTAATTGCTAACGAACTTGAAATAGAATTTTCAGGCGTTAAAGGTTTTTCTTCTTACGAAAAGGTAGAAATTACCCTTACCGATAGCGAAAACGTTGACCAACAAGTAAAATTCATTTACGTTGCAAGACCAACCGATAACACTAGAACGGACTTCTATATCAACGACGTAAACGGCCTTGCTTATGAAAACTCGCAAGCGTTCGCATCTGCAGGCACGATTATTCTTACCGTAAACGCTTTCAAAGCAAACGCTCTCTATAACGTAGAAAGCACGCTTGCTGCAACCATTAAGACTTATCTTAACGGCGAAAAATTTGAAGGTTTTGATTCTGGTAAAGTATACGTAAACGTAGCAGTTAAGGGCGTAACCGAAAGGTCACAATTAAAGATTATGTCAATCGGTGGACAACCCATAAACGCTGCAACGACCGATAAGATCGCACCCGTTTACGCAATCGACGCAGAATGGTTGGGTTATAAGACGATCGGCGACAAGTTGTTAGTGCCAAAGGCAGTAATTGCCGACGCTATCGATCCTAGCGTTGTTGGTACGGTGACCGTAAGAGCGCCTGAAAACGAAAACGGCGTTGCAACTATCGTTACTTCGATAGACGGTGTATATCTTGATAACGTACCTTGTGATAGAGATTACTACGTAGATCTTAAGTTGTACGGTGGTTACACGGTAACCTTTACGGCTAAAGACGAATCGGGTAACGCAATGAGAAACGCAGAAGAATTTATCTACGTTCCCGACTTAGAAGCACCCGTAATCACTCTTAGTGGAAAAGTTCCCACGAGTGGTAAGGTTGGTAGTAAGATATCATTGCCAAACGCAAGTGCAACCGACGCTCTTGACGGAAAGTGTGAAGTAGGCGTATACATGGTTGCAAACTCGGGTATCTATCATAGCTTAGCAAAAGACAAATGGGCGTTCACGCCAAAGTCGGCAGGTATATACAGAATAATATATATTTCTCAAGATGCTTCTGGCAATATGGCAATGAACACTTATGAAATTAACGTTAAATAAGGAGGCGCAAAAATATGAAAAAAATCAGTAAAATAATAGCGATGATGCTTTCAACTGTTTGCGTTCTCTCAACGGTTGTTGGCTGTGGCGATAAAGCAGGTTCAAAAGCAGACTCAAAAGGTCAACTCAATTACACTCAAGGCTCGGTTTACACGGGTGGAACGCACACCGGTTACGATAACATAAAACCCGTAGCAGGTGAATACGTTCTTAAAGACGGGGTTATGAACTATACGTTAGTAATTCCAGACGTGGCAGTTTTAGGTCAATCCGTTACGCAAACGGTTTTAGCAAGAGCAACTCTTGCAAAATCAGATTTTAAGGAAATCTTCTTAAAGGCAACGGGTAGAGCAGTAAACGCTATCAACGACACTACGGTAAGCACTTTAACGGGCGAAGAAAGATACATTATCGTAGGTTCTGAAAGATTAGAAGAACTTGCAGGTGTAGACAAAGCGCAAAAGTTTGAAATACTTAATGCAAACGGTTTCCAAATCAAAACCATAGGCAAAAACATCTTTATTATGGCAGAGGATGCAACGGGTGCATTGTTCGGAACTTACGAACTTCTTACCCAAATGGTAGGGTACGAAAGATACACCGTAGAACACTACGAAGTAGATACTGTAACCGAAATTCCTCTTATGAACTACAATATCGTGGATAACCCCGATATTGAAAGAAGAATCGGGCCGTATGGTGACGTTTATACAAACTCAACCAACGCAAACAGAATGAGATTCTTGCTTAACCATAGAGATATTTTTGCAAAAACCCCTGATATCCCGAACTTCCACAACACGTTGGAATTCTTGCCACCTGAAAAATGGATGGCAACCCACCCCGAATGGTACGATACTCAACTTGCACCGTCGGTAAAACCCGAACAGTTGAAGAACGTATTCCAACTCTGTTACACGGCAGGCTATTTTGATCCCGAACTTAACCTTGCTGCAGTAATGGCTTCTAAAGATGCGCTTGCAAACGATACCGGTAACTTCAACTTTGCAGAAGTAAACGGCACGGCTTATAACGAAAGTTTTGAAATCTATTTAGAAGAAATGTCTAATAGAGTAATTCAATGTTTAGAATCAGAACGTTCAAACGGAATCGTAACCATCACGGCTGAAGATAACAAGAGTTATTGTACGTGTTCAGGCTGTAAAGCAGCACAAGAATATTACGGCGAAATCTCTGGCGCAATGTATAACGTATTAAACGAAGTATGCAGACGTGTTCAATACAAACTTAAACATCACGAAGATCCTGCAATGCAAACTAGAGAAGCGCTTATCTGTATGTTCGCATATCACGGCTATATCGCAGCACCTGTAAAAATGGTTAACGGCGAACCCGTAGCAGTAGACGCATCAGTAATGGGCGAAAGCAATACTGCAATCTATATGACAAGTTCAGGCGCAGTAAACAGTAAATCTTTCCACGACGAAGCAAATAAAGAAATAAAGCAACGTCTTAAGAACTGGGATGCTATTTGCGATCACTTTGGCGCATGGTTGTATCAAACTACGTACGACGACTATTTTATGCCATACGATAACTTTGGTTCAATGCAAGACAACTACAAAATGCTTGTAGAACTCGGCGTAAAATGGATGTTCAACCAAGGACAACAAGGTAACGAAAACCCAACCCACTTCAGTAGATTCAAACTTTACCTTAACAGTAAGTATGAATGGAACGTAAATGCAAACTTTGAAGAAATGCTTGAAAATTACTTCAACTATATGTACGGACCTGCTGCAGAAGTAATGAAAGAATTTTTCTTTGATATGAGAGCGCACGTTAACTTGCTCTCAGACGCAGACTTTGAAGGATCGCTTGCAGACGAAGCAAACTTCCCGTATGCAGTATGTAAGCGTTGGTCAGATTACTGTAATGAAGCGTACGAACTTATCGACAGTTTGAAGACTACGAATTCAGAATTGTGGAGCATGTATAACGACAATATCATAACGGAAAGTTTGTTGCCAAGATATATGATAATCAAATGGCACGACGCATCAATCGGTATGGGTAGTGACGCACTTGCGAACTACAAAAAGTCGTTCAAAGAAGATTGTCGTAGAGTAGGGCTTACCGAATGGTCACAACACGAATCGGTAGAACAAATTATCGGTGGTTGGTAATACCTAAAACAATAATAATATACGCATGCACGCACGTATGCGTGCATGCGGCAAAATTAAAAAAACAAATCGTATGGACCTTAAAATTAAAATTTAAATGAGAAAATATTTTTAAGGAGAAAATATATGAAAAAACAGTACACACAACCGATCGCACAAGTACATAGCTTTGCGAAAGCAGACGTTCTTGTGTGGTCAAACAAGGCAGAAGGTTACTCGGATATCGGGTTTGACGCTTCTACAGACCTTAACTGGAATTAAGGGGGTGCATTATGAATAAAGCGATAAAAAGCGTAATGCTCAAAATCACCCTTGCAATTCTAATGCTCTCAATTATCGGTTTCGTGTTTGCAACTGCAAATCTTAAAACCGTTAATGCAGAGAATACCGGCACTTTTAAAATAGAAGGTGCAAGCGTTCACGTTTTAACCGACAACGAACTTGGCGAAGATAAAGATAACGGTTCTGCTAAAATTACGGCTAGTTTAGACAAAACCTATTTTGATGCCATTGATGGCGATGCAAAATTCTTTACTCTCGTTGCAACGGGTTCTAAAGTAAACGTAGAACTTAAAGACGTTAACGAAGACAAAACCGTAGTAGTTGCTTACTGGACCCCTGTGTTTGATGCAGAAGGCAACTTCAAAGCAAATACTTACATTGCAAACTTCCCCGTAGAACGTTATGCAAGCGAATTTACCGTTCGTGCAGGCTACGTTGTTGGCGAAAATGAAGTTTATACTGATGCAGTTGTAACTTCTATGGCAAGCGTTGCAAACGCAGGTATACTTAGTGGTGCAGAAAACGTAGAAAAATATCTCGGCACAAAACTTGGCGAAAACACCGTTGCTACAGAATTCGTTGCAGGCAACAAATCTACTGCAAAAGTAGAAATCCCTGGTGCAACTTCAACTGAATTCAAAGCATATATCGGCAAATCAACTGCCCCCGTAACTGCAACTATCGCAGAAGAAAACGGCAAGGTTTATGCAACTTTCGCAACCGAAGCTTTTGCAAGCGTAAAATCAAACGAAACTGCAACCATTACCTTTATCGGTAACGGCGAATATGCTCGTACCGTTGTAAAAGCAGTAGACTTTGCAATCGGCAACGAAACTGAATTCGGTGCTTTCTTTGATGCAATCTTAGACGTTAAGTACGTTTCTGTTGCTAATACAGAACAAGTACATGCAGTTTTAACGGCAGACTTAGACTTGACCAAAACTTACACAAACCCGTATAGTTCTTATAATAATGGTGCTGCTTGGAAAGGTTCTCTTGATGGGCAAGGTCACACCATTGCCAACTTTAAGGGTGTAAACTCTGCAGATTTTAGAGGTTTGTTCTGTTCAGCAGTAGGCGTTGAAATTAAAAACGTTGCTTTCGTTAATATGGATTTGTCTGCTGGCGAATTGTTCGGTGCAGTACACTCTAAAATTATTATAGATAATTGCTATATAGATTTTAAAACATCTTATAGCTCAGAATCTATTAGATACGGCATTGCGCACAATAGTGAATATATTGAAGCAAAAAATTCAGTAATGCTTTTTGATTACTATGGTAAAAACGATCTTCGTTTTCCTGTATTTAAAACCACTAGTGCAGGACAAGCACCTAAGTTTGATAACGTAATAGTTGTTTCTAAACAAAACACCTTTATTGGTTGGGACGCTATTGGTGATTGTATTACAACTGTTCCCGAAGGTGGCGTATGGTATAAAACGCAAGCTGAATTAAATCAAGCAATTGGTTCTAGAACTGCAGAAGATTTAGGCTTTGGCGAAGATTGGATCTATAAAAACGGCTATTTAACATTTAAATCTGCTATAAAATATTTCAAAGATATTTATGCTGGGTTAGAAGTTGTTGGTAAAAATAGAGTTGAAACATTTACTTATGATCTTAAAGCTCTTATAGATACTCAAGATGATATTACTGTACAAGAAGTTAAGTTGGGTACAGGCGTTGTAGATGCTACGAATTATAGTGTAGATGCTTACGGCATGTTTGATCTTAGTTTAGATGCTTTGGCAAGTGGTCTTGATACTACTTTAACCATAAAGTTCTCAACTTTAAGTGATGAATATTCTGTATTTATTCCTATCAAAGTAGCTGACTTTGCAATCGGCAACGAAACTGAATTCGCTGCTTGGTTTAATAAGGTACAAACTGTTAAGTATAACAAAACAAACACAGAAGCAGTTTATGCGGTATTAACTGCAAACGTTGATTTGAAGAATACTTATACGCATAATAATGCAGGTGCAGGGACTGATTATGGTGGAGCAATGGCTGGTGAATTTGACGGTCAAGGTTTTACTGTTAACAATTTCAAAGAAGCTGGCTCTGCTTATCGTGGAATATTTACTACGAGCTACAATTACAAGTTTAAGAACGTTGCGTTTACGAATTTGTTTAGTAGTGTTGGATACCTTTTTGGCGCAGCTCATTATCCTATTTATTTTGAAAATTGTTATATTGACTTGTCAACGGAAAAGAATACTGCCAACGTTGGTATAGTAAATCTTGGATATCAAATTTTTGCAGAAAATACCGTATTCAAGATTGAATATCTTAAAACTAACACTTTGCCTGTATTTAAAGATAGTTCACCGACAAAGTTTGTAAATTCTTACGTTGTTTCGTCTGAACCTACATTTAGTAATGAACATTCAACTATTGAAGCTGCTATAGCAGATTCTGCTTGTGCGACACATAAAGGACATCAATACAGTGATGCGAAGTGGTACGCTACGCAAGATGCTGCTAATACGGCTATCAAAGCAGACAATACTTTAGTTTCTAAGTTTGATAAGAACTACTGGACTTTAGATACTGCTACTGGTGAATTCTACTGGACTACTTCTAGAGCAACCAACGCTTAATTTAAGCAAAATTTTGTAAACCTTTAACAAACAAGCGTTAACCTGCCCGAAACGGGCAGGTTAACGAAAAACAATTTATAACTCTTTGGCAAACTAAGGGGATTACCCTTGAAATATAAAAAAAGGAGAAAACTTATAATGCGTAAAAAACTTTTACTTTGCATTATGACATTGGTTTTGGCTGTATGTTCTTGCTTTGCTATTGCTTGTAACAACCAAAAACCAGATACGGGAAACAACACTCCTTCGGTAGTTAAAATTCTTGAATTTACAGAAGAAACTGCTGCCGTAGAAGTGTATTCATCAACTACTCTCTCTATTCGTGCTGAAAACATTGAAAGTGAACTCACGTACACGTCTTCTAACGAAAACGTTGCTATCGTAGATCAAAATGGTAAAGTTTACGGCATAAGAGAAGGTAGTGCAACCATCACCGTAAAGGGTGATAAGAAAAAAGACACTTTGGCGTTGACCGTTAATGCTGCAGATTTAGATCAATTAGAACTTTATGCATCTAACGCTACGCTAAACGTTTATGAAACTGAAACTTACGATCTTAATTGGGGCATAACTTATAAGGGCGTTCCTATAGAAGATTTTGATGCTTTCGATATTAGCATTTCTGCTAACGTTGAAGACGCTACCGTTGCTAGCATTACTTCTAAAGGTATCGTTCGTGGTGTAAACAAGGGACAAACTAGTGCAACCATTAGTGGTAGTATCGGTTCAAAATCTCTTGAATCACTTGCGCTTGCTATTAACGTAGATGAAAAACTTGAATTTGCGCTTGGTGCAGAATCTCAAACCATTTATATTCAACCTGGTACTAAAGGTCAAGAAATGGCTACTACGTACAAACTTGATTATAAGGTTAAACTTAACAACACGGTTAAGATCGATACTCTTACCGACGTGCTTTCAGATGCAACCATTAAATCAATCTTATTTGATGTTGCAGACGACAGCATCGTAGAATATGACGAAGACACCCGTGTTTTCACGGCTAAGGCTGTTGGTTCAACCACTATTACCTTTACGGTAACTACCGAAAAGGATACGGTTAAAACCCAAACCTTTGCTATTACCGTTGATAAGCCTTTATTTGAAACTAACGAAGGTACTGAAGACGTTGTTCTTTATAAGAATACCGACGACGAAGTTTCTTTCGTTATCCCAGACGACGAAAGTTACGAAGGGGTTGAAATCACAAAGGTTATGTTTGACGGCATTGCTCTCGGTAGCGATCTTTGCACTGTAAACGGCAACGAAATCACCGTTGGTGCTGCTGCTCTTTATAACACTTACGAAAACGATACCGGCTATTTCAAAGTTGACCACGTTATTTCAGTTCAAGCAGAAAACGCTATTGAAAAATTCGTATTGAACTACGACACGGCTGTTTACGATATGGGTATATCTAACGCCGTTGACTTCGGTAAGTTCCTCATGGCTATTTCTACCGACGCTAGTGCTGTTGCAAGAAACGTTATCTTGCTAAACGATATTGATGCAAGTCAACTTGGTATTGATATGCAAACCAGATACCAAATCGCTTACGACGGAACGGCTTTCTCTACTGGCGATGCTGCACCTAGTGGTGCGTTCTGTGGTGTGCTTGACGGTGACGGACACACTATCTATAACGGTACTGTTAAAAACGGTGTGTTCTGGGAACTTGATAATGCAATCATTAAAAATATTGCGTTCGTTGGCGTTAGTCAAGCCGATGGACAAGGCGCAATGCTTTCTTGGAGTACGGGTGGAAACTCTGTATTTGAAAACATTTATTTACAAGGTACTGTAATCGGTGGTTCACAAAATGGTAATGAATACCGTGCAGGTCTTTCTAACGGTGTTGCAGGTTGTGTTCTTTCTAATATCGTTATCGACGTAGAATTCGTTGCAGACGGCGCTGGTAAGGGACACGTATTCTCGGCTCACTCATCTCACGCTGCAAGTTCAGGCGTTAACCTTGTTGGTATTTCTAACACGGCTGCAGACTTTTCTAGTACGGGTTCTAACCTAACGGGTACTTTGTATAAGAACTCTAAAGAATTGAAAGATGCTACTGCAACTCTTGCAAGTAAGTTCACGGCTAATTGTTGGACGACTGAAGACGGTATCTTGATGTTCAAGTCTGCTAAACAATACCTTGTTACCGTTAATGAATTCGTTCTTGACGAAATTGAATTCTTTACGGATGAAAACAAAACTTTCGTTGCTAAAGGCGACGAATTAGAATACACGCTTGTTGGTTCTCTTCCTGCCGACTACGTTCTCAAAACTGCCGTAGATGGCGTTTCTATTGAAAACGGCGTTCTTAAGGTTGCGTCAAGCACGGTTGCAACTGAATTCACGATTGTAGCAACTGCTTACGGTCCTTATATTGCTAACGAAATCGTTAAGGAATACACCTTTATCGTTGCTGAAGCAGAAGAAGTTAAGATTTCTAACGTTCAAGCGTTTGCTAAAAATAGACATACTGAACTTAAATTAGAAGTTGCTAATAGCCTTTCTGCAACTGCAAAAGTGCTTGCTGTAACTCACGTAGGCAAAGCTGTTACGGGTGCTACTATTGAGGGTAACAAAATCGTTGTTCCCGTTGCAAACCTTACTGCTGGTTTAGAAACTGCGTTTACTGCTGTTGTTAGAGACGGTGAAACGTTCTATAAGATTACTGCAGACGTTGAAGTTTGGGATTTCTTGATCAATAGCGACGCTGAATGGTCTAGATTTGCTGAAAGGGTAAGGGCAACTACTGACGGTACTACTTTTTACGTTTCTATCGACGATAGTTTCAAAGAAGTTGAACAACGTGCAGATGGTAATTTCTATGCTAGTGGTACTAAATATAGCGTTTATTTAGAAGGTAACGGCAACACTATTGACAACGTATTGTGTAGAAACGGTATGTTCCCTGGTGCTTGGGATCTTACTATTAAAAATATTGCGTTCACTAACTTAAGTGTCGTTGGTACTAACGCTAGAGCGTTTGGTGGTTACGGCGCAACGAGTGGTTATGCAGAAAACGTTTACTATCACGGTAGTTTAATGAGTGTTACCGGTGGTACTTATGGTATTCTTGACTATAAGATGGACGTTTGGACTGTTAAAAACGCAGTGTTTGACGTAGACGTATATGGCGATTATGCTGCTTGCTATAGAGCTGATAAAGATATTTTGAGTATTGAAAATGCATACTTCTATGCTCCTGGCAAAACCTTGCTTGCTCCTACAACAAGTCTTGGTTGGGATAATGCTAAACTTTATAGCGATATCGCATCTTATAACGCAGAAGCAGAAACTATCGCTACTAAACTTGGCGCTTATTGGCAAGTAGTTAACGGTATGCCTATCTTCGCTACTGCTCAAGATTATCTTCCTGCTCTTGCTGGTGTTGCTTTAAGCGTTAGTGGTTTTGAAGCCGATGGCGACAATTTCAAGGCTTATGCAGGCACGTATAATCTTAACGTAACTGCTGAAAATGGTAGCGTTGCAAGTGCAACTTATGCTCTTGAAGAACCGATTGACGGCGTTTCTATCGTAGACGGCGTTCTCACGATCGCTAACACCGTTGCAAACGCAACTGAAATCAATATTAACATTACTGCAATCGACGCTATTTACGGCGTGGAAGTTACTGCTACTGCTAAGGTTATCGCTATGCAAATTAACGATTTACCGTTCAATGCAGTTGTTACCGGTAAGAATAGAACTAAGGTAGAATTCGACCTTACGGGTAAAGATATCGTTTCTATTAAGTCTATATCTTATAACGATACGAACATTTCAAGCAGTGCAAATATAGAAGGCAATAAACTCGTTATAACTCTTGCATCTCTTGCTATTGCAGATTCTAACTTGACCGTTCTTCTTCTTGATAGCGAAAACAATACTTCAAGAATTAACGTTCCGTTCAGAGTAGCAGACTTTGCTATCGGCAACGAAACTGAATTCGCTGCTTGGTACGCTGCTGTTGATGCTGCTAAACAACTAGGATCTTCTGGTAATGATAAAAGATATTCTACTGCAACTTATTATGCAGTTCTTACTGCTAACGTAAACCTTACTGGTACTTACACGGCATCTTCAGGCACCAACGCTTACGCTGCAGGTGGCTTTGACGGTTGTGGTTACACCGTAAATAACCTTAAGACGAACGGCAACTTCTTCTCGGCATCTGCTCGTTTAACGGGTGGTGACGCAACTACGGGTTATTATATGAAGAACGTTGCGTTCACTAATATGCAAATGAGTTCTGGCTATTTCTTTGGTGCTGCGCAAGGTGACGTATTCTTTGAAAATGCATTCATTGACGTTACGATAGCAACCACTACAAGTAGTACTGTAGGGTTATTAAATGCATGTGGTAGTTTGCATTTGACCAACGTTGTTTATATTGCAAATTATGGCAATAAGAAAACTGTTCCCGTATTTAGATCTGCGACACCTATAGTAGATAATGCAATAGTAGTTTCAGATCAACCTTACTGGATGGCTACGTCAACAACTGTTCCTGATGGTGCTACTTGGTACAAGACTCAAGCTGAAGCAAACGCTCAAGCTGCTGCAAACCTTGAAAAATTAGATAAGAATACTTGGTGCGTAAACGACGGTGTGTTGATGTTCAAGTCTACTCGTGATGCTGGTTATTACGTTAAAACAACCACTATGACGGCTGGCTTAGAAAACGTTGATAAAAACGGCGATTTCTACGAAGTATTCCCTGGCGAATACAATTTAACTGCT
>JAZOMV010000047.1:0-20037 GCA_045654165.1 Christensenellaceae bacterium | reverse complement strand
GCAGATGAGTGGAATTATGAGAAAAATGACAATTTAAAACCAGAAGATGTTACTGTTGGCAGTGGTAAAAAAGTATGGTGGAAGTGTAGTAAGGGGCATGAATGGCAAGCAACTATAAAAAACAGAAATATTGGAAGAGGGTGTCCGTATTGTTTAGGATATAAAAAGTTAAATTAAATCCATTAATTACAAGTATTGTGGTTTTGTGGGAAATAGTTGTACTAAAACACAATAAACCACCATAAAACACCACAGCCCGAGATTTTTCTCGGGCTTTATAATATTTTACAGATCAAGCAAGCAAAGACGCAGGAAACAAACGTTGCGAATAGAGATATTAAGATAGGCTTAAAAAGATTTTTCGTTTTTGCGCCTGCAAAGTATACCGAAGCGACGTAAAAAACCGTTTCGCTACTACCGTAAATAACAGATGCGCATCTAGCAAGGTAACTATTAACCCCGTATTTTGTATAAATTTCCGACAATAAGGCAAGCGAGCCACTACCGGAAAACGGTTTTATTAAAACGAGTTTAGTCAATTCTTTGGGTATTCCGAAAACAGAAAAAACAGGGGATAATAGTTTTAAGAAGAAATCGGATATTCCACTAATTTCAAAAAGTTCGGTCAAAACGAAAATACTTACTAAATAAGGAAAAATGCTTACGGCAAACGGAACGGCCGATTTTGCCCCGTCGGTAAAAGCACTATAAGGCTTTACTTTTTTTATTAATGAAAAAACGAAAATTATAACGAAAAGAGCAGGGATAAAATACTTACTCATTTTACTTTTCCTTTTATAAACGCTTTTACTAAAATGATACCGATAAGGCTAGAAACGGCAGTTGCTAAAATAGTGGGTAAAATTATATCGGCAGGGGATATTGCCCCCATAGAAGTTCTTAAAGCAAGCACGGAAGAGGGGATAAGTTGCACGCTTGTTGCATTGATAACGAAAAACATTGCGATAGCGTATTCGGTGTTTTTATGCTTTTCTAACTCTAAAATAGATTTTATTCCCATAGGCGTAGTTGCCCCACTCATGCCTAACATGTTTGCCGAAATATTAAGCGATATAAAATCACTTGCTTTTTCTGGTATTTGCCCAAACAAAAATTTATTTACGGGTTTAAGCAGTTTTGCAAGTTTTTTTGCTAGGCCGGAACGCTCTAAAAGTTCAAACACGCCAAGCCAAACTGCGTACACGACTACTAACTTCAAAGTTAGGGTTAACGCTTTCTCACCACCGGCAAGCATGCTAGATAATATTGCATCTGGGTTAGAATAGATCAAAATACAGGTAGATAAAGTGAGTATTATGCCAAAAATTACGTTCATAATAAACTTTATGTGTTTTTTCTCTTGAATATGAGAGAAATTTGTGGTAAAATAAAATAGTTAATTTATTCTAAATTAAGAGGGACTTATCGTGAAACAGAAATATTATTTAACAACGGCAATAGCATACACGTCGGGCAAACCCCATATCGGCAACACTTACGAAGCAATACTTGCAGATAGTCTTGCCCGTTATAAAAGATTTGAAGGGTATGATGTGTTTTTTCAAACGGGTACTGACGAACACGGTCAAAAAATAGAAGAAAAGGCAGCAGCCGCAGGCGTTTCGCCAAAAGAATTTGTAGACGGCGTTGCTCAAGAAATAAAAAATATTTGGGACTTGGTGGGGGTTTCTTATGATAAGTTTATAAGAACTACCGACGAGTATCACGAACGCCAAGTTCAAAAAATATTTAAAAAACTTTACGAAAAAGGGGATATTTACAAGGGTTCTTATCAAGGTTGGTATTGTACGCCTTGCGAATCGTTCTGGACGGAAAGTCAATTAGTAGATGGTAAATGTCCTGACTGTGGTCGCCCCGTAACTAAATCTCAAGAAGAAGCATACTT
The DNA here is from genome assembly GCA_045654165.1 of Christensenellaceae bacterium. Taxonomy (GTDB): domain Bacteria; phylum Bacillota; class Clostridia; order Christensenellales; family Borkfalkiaceae; genus UBA1259. The sequence goes on along the minus strand of JAZOMV010000047.1, from coordinate 18,131 downwards.
TTTCAAAATGAGCAAGTATGCCGATAGACTTATGGAATACTATAACGAACATCCAGAATTTATTACCCCCGTTTCTAGAAAGAACGAAATGGTAAACAACTTCTTAAAACCGGGGCTTCAAGATCTTTGTGTTTCAAGAAGTACGTTTAAGTGGGGTATTCCCGTTGATTTTGATGCTAAACACGTCGTTTACGTTTGGCTTGACGCTCTTACTAACTATATTACGGGCGTTGGTTATGATGCCGACGGCAATCATCAGGAAAAATATAACGAATTATGGCCGGCAGACGTTCATGTTATAGGTAAAGATATTATAAGATTCCACACTATTTATTGGCCGATCTTCCTTATGGCGTTAGATATTCCGTTGCCTAAAAAGGTTTACGGACACGGTTGGTTGTTGCAAGACGGTGGAAAAATGAGCAAGTCTAAGGGTAACGTTATGTATGCCGACGATCTTGTTAATTTCTTTGGTAAAGACGCTGTAAGATATTACGTTCTTACTGCAATGCCACAAGATAACGACGGGCTTATTTCTTGGGAATCGATTATCGACGTTATCAATAGCGATCTTGCAAACGTTTACGGGAATTTGGTTAGCCGTACTATCGCAATGAGCAATAAGTATTTTTCTGGCAAGGTTGAAAATCTTGGCGAAGATGATGCCGTTGACGCCGAACTTAAATCGGTGGTAACTTCTGCAATAGATAAAGTTACTGCTAAGATGAACGATTTTAAAGTTGCAGATGCATTATTTGAAATTTTCTCTGTTTTCCGTAGAGCAAATAAATATATAGACGAAACTATGCCTTGGGCGCTTGCAAAAGACGAAAGTAAAAAAGCAAGGCTTGCAACCGTGCTTTATAATCTCGTTGAAACTATCGTGGTTGGTACTTCGCTTCTTGCGCCGTTCTTACCTGACACGGCTAAAAAAGTTGTAGATATGCTTAAAGTTGAATTGAGAAGTTTTGAACAATGTTCTCAATTCGGTCTTATCAAAGAATTAACGGTAACAGATAAACCGGAAATTTTATTTGCTCGTCTTGACGGTGCGAAGATTATGGAAAAGGTAAACGCTATGATAGAAGAAAGAAAAGAAAAAGTTGAAACTGAAAAGAAACCCGAAGTAAAATTACACGATCACTCTGAAAAAGAACCGATTGATCTTGATGTTTTTGATAAGGTTCAATTAAAGATTGCTAAAGTTATTGCTTGTGAAAAGGTAGAAAAGAGTAAAAAACTCTTAAAACTTACCGTTAAATTAGGTGAAGAAACAAGAACTGTTGTTAGTGGTATTGCTCTAGCATACACGCCCGAACAATTAATAGGTAGAAAACTTGCAATGATCACCAACTTAAAGCCTGCAAAACTTTGTGGTATCGTTAGCGAAGGTATGATTATTTGCGCTGAAGATAACGACGGTAATCTTGCTTTCCTTACACCTGAAAAAGATATCGACGACGGGAGTCAAATTTTCTAATGTTTATAGATACGCATTGCCATCTACACGACGAAAAGTATTTGGATATCGACGGAGTAGTAAAAGCGTTTGTAAAAGACGGTGTTTCCGTTGCGATAAATATGGGTTGTTCTGCGCAATCTAGCATTAAAGGAAAAGAACTTTCTGAAAAATATCAACAAATTTATTTTGCAACGGGGTGTCACCCTAGCGACGTCGACAAGTTTGATGACGTTGAGTTTGAACAAATTGCAAAATTAACTGAACATCCAAAATGCGTTGCTGTTGGCGAAATTGGGCTAGATTATCATTGGGAAGGTTTTGATAAAGATCAACAAAAAAAAGGCTTTATTGTCCAATTAGAACTTGCTAAAAACTCAAAACTACCCGTATCCATACATAGTAGAGATGCAACCGAAGATATGTTAAATCTTCTTAAAAGCAATAAGGATAAATTGCTTTACGGTGGAGTTATGCATTGTTTTTCGGGGAGTATAGAAACGGCTAGGGAATTGCTAAATTTGGGGCTTTATATTTCGTTCGCAGGTCCTTTAACCTTTAAAAACGCAGGAAAATTGTTAGAAGTTGCTAAATACGTGCCTGAAGATAGATGTTTAACTGAAACGGATAGCCCGTATCTTGCGCCTCACCCGTTAAGAGGGACGGTTAACGAACCTAAAAACGTTTCGCTAGTATCTGCTTTTTTGTCGCAATTAAAAGGCAAAGAAGTTGGTAGTTTTGCTCAAACTTTAATGTTAAACGCTAAAACTTTATTTAAAAAAATATAAAAGAAAAACAAAGTCGAAAAAAGATTTCGGCTTTGTTTTCAAAATTAAACATCATTTGTAAAAATGACCGTAAAGAAGTTCTCTTTACGATATTATTATAAGCATATTAAATAAAATTATCCATACTTACAAATAGGAAAATAATGGAAAAAAATCTTAAATCTTTACTTTATCAACATAACGTTCAATTGAAAAAGGCTTACGGTCAAAATTTTTTAACCGATACTTTTTTGCTTGATGAAATTGTAGAAAAAGCCGGTGTTACGGAAAACGATACGGTTTTAGAAATAGGTTGTGGTGCAGGTGCTTTAACTTGTGCTCTTGCAAAAAAGGCAAAAAAGGTTATAGGTTATGAAATTGATCAACGCTTAAAACCCGTATTGAGCCAAACTCTTTCGGAATTTGATAACGTAGAACTAGTTTTTAACGACGTTATGAAAGTTTCTCTTGACGAAATAGAGAAAAAGTTGGGTGGCGAATATATTTTAGTTGCTAACTTGCCTTATTATATAACAACGCCGATAGTTATGCGATTTATTGAGCAATCGTATTTAATGAAAGGTATGGCTATTATGGTTCAAGAAGAAGTAGCCTATCGCTTTTCAGCGAAAGCAGGCAGTTCAGATTACGGTGCGATTACCGTTGGCATAAACTTGCGTGGTAGTGCAGAAGTAGTTATTAAAGTACCTAGAGATAAATTTACGCCACCACCAAACGTCGATTCGGCAGTAGTAAAAATTACTGTTGAAAAAGGTAAATTTGAAGGCGTGGATTTTGTTAAAGTAAGAAACGTCGTAAGATGCGCTTTTACTAGTAGAAGAAAGATGCTTGTAAATAATCTAATGAACGGATTTAAATTAAATAGACAACAAACCGAAACTATTCTTAATCAAGCGAATATTTCACTTACTTGTCGTGGTGAAAATCTTTCAGCAGAAGAATACGTTGCGCTTACTGATGTTTTAGAAAAAAACGGGGTTAAATTATAATGGAAAAACAAAAACTCGTTCTTGCGAGTGGTAATAAACATAAGATAATAGAAATAGGGCAAATGCTTCCCGAATTTGAAGTGGTTGGGTATAAAGATTTTGGCTATGATTTTGAGATTGAAGAAAATGGTAAAACTTTTTACGAAAACGCTTTGATTAAAGCAAAAACGGTTAGTGAAACCTTAAATTTGCCTGCGCTTGCAGACGATAGTGGTATTTGCGTAGACGCTCTTAATGGCGAACCGGGTATTTATAGCGCAAGATATGCTGGCGACGGAATAGACGAACATAACAATCAACTTTTGCTAGAAAAAATGAAAGATCAAACTAATAGAAAGGCAAAATTTGTTTGTTGTATCGTTTTCTATAAACCTAACGGTGAAATCGTTACTGCTACCGGTGAAACACATGGTCAAATTCTTTTTGAAGAACAAGGTGAAAACGGGTTTGGTTACGATCCACTTTTCTTTAGCGACGACTTGCAAAAATGTTTGGGTGTAGCGTCGGCAGAAGAAAAAAACACCATTAGCCATAGATTTAGGGCTATAAACGCCTTAAAGGATAAACTTAAATGAAAACTATCGTAGTGCTATCTGATACGCACGGAAATTTATCGTCTATAGAGAAAATTTCTACAATAGTACACGAAAGCGATTACGTGTTTCATCTTGGCGATTGCAAATCGGATATTCTTGCGTTTAGTAGAGAGTTTGGTGATAAAATTCACGCAGTTGCAGGTAATTGCGACGGTGGTGGTGCAGATGAAATTATAGAGATAGAAGGCGTTAAAATCCTTTTAACTCACGGCGATAAATACGGTGTGAAAAACGGTTTATTGAAACTTGTGTTAAGAGCCAAAGAACTTGGCGTGAACGCTGTTTTTTACGGGCATACGCATCAAGCCGATATAACTATTTGTGACGGAATTCAACTCATAAATCCGGGCAATACTAAAAGTTTTATAGATAAAACTTATTGTTATGCAGTTGTTCACGATGGAAAACTCGTTGCGAAAATCGTTCCTATTCGTTAAGGAGAATTATGAAAATTTACACGAAAATAGATCAATTAGTCGGGAATACCCCGCTTTTAGAAGTTGAAAATATAGAAAAAAGTCTTGGCTTAAACGCAAGACTTTTAGTTAAATTAGAAGGGTTTAATCCGGCAGGTAGCGTTAAAGATAGAGTTGCTCTTTCTATGCTTAATGACGCCGAAGAAAAAGGCTTAATCAAAAAAGGTGCAACCGTTATCGAGCCGACTAGTGGGAATACGGGAATAGGGCTTTCTGCAATCTGTGCGTCAAGGGGATATAAAGCCGTTTTTACTATGCCTGATACAATGAGTGTAGAACGCATAAAACTATTGAAAGCGTATGGTGCAGAAGTCGTTCTTACCGAAGGTAAACTTGGCATGGGTGGGGCGATTGCTAAAGCGAACGAACTTAATTCAACTATAGAAAACAGTATAGTGATAGGTCAGTTTGAAAACCCTTCAAATCCCAAAGCGCATTATCAAACTACGGGGAAGGAAATATATTCCGATACCGACGGTAAAGTAGATATTTTTATTGCAGGAATCGGCACGGGGGGAACTATTTCAGGTACTGCTAAATACCTAAAAGAACAAAAATCTTCTATCAAAGTTATCGGCGTTGAACCATTTGATTCGCCCATGATTAGTAAGGGTGTTTTCGGGGCTCATAAAATACAAGGAATAGGTGCGAATTTTATTCCTAAAAACTACGACGCTACGTTGGTTGATTCGGTGGTTGCCGTTAAAACTGAAGATGCGTTTAAGTACGCCCGTCTTATAGCGAAAACGGAAGGGATTTTGGTAGGCATATCTTCAGGGGCGGCGCTTGCCGTTGCAATCGAACAAGCCAAACTTAAAGAAAATACAGGCAAAACGATCGTTGCGTTATTGCCTGATACAGGGGATAGATACCTTTCGACTGAATTGTTTTGTGAATAAAAAAATAAAGCCACCTAAAAAGGTGGCTTTAATTTTCGTTTTAATTACACTCTTTCAACTTTATTACTCTTTAAGCATCTCGTACAAACGTAAGCTTTAGAAACGGTGCCGTTTTCATTTTTAACGCTTACTTTTTGAAGATTAGCTTCATAGAGCTTAGGAGTTTTACGGTTTGAGTGGCTAACAGAATTGCCAGAAAGTTTACCTTTACCACAAACACTACATACTTTACTCATAATATTATCCTCCTATTCGGAACTTTTTACTTTTTTAACGTATAATACTCTACCACATTATCGTATAAAAAGCAACAAAAAACAACCAAATTTATTAAAATTTTCTTATAAAAAATTTATTAATATAAAAAATATGAATTATTTAATCTAAAGAGTTGCAAAAACAACGATTATATTGTAAAATAATAGTAATCCTTAATGTGAGGTAACTATGTCGGTTAAAACAAATAACATTTATGGAAAGATAGTGATTTCAGATGAAACCATAACGAAATTCATTTCACACGTTGCAATGGATTGCTATGGAATTAAAGAATTCGCTTATAAAAATTCGTTTGATGCTTTTCGCAAAATCGAAAAAGGTGTAAAGGTCCATTCCTTAGGGGATAGGATCAATATTGACGTGGCTGTAATAGTTAAATACGGCGTATCGATAAAAGCAGTAGTAGAAGCCTTAAAAGAATCTTTGAAATATAAAGTTGAACGTTTTACCGGTATGCTTGTAAATACAATAAGCGTTAAGGTTATGGGCGTAAAAGAATAAAGCCTAAAAAATTATAATAAAGAATTCGTCTTCTTTTAATAGGAGTATATATGCAAAAAACTATCAACGGAGTAATGCTCAAGTCCATGTTTTTGACTGCTGCAAAACTTCTCGAAGTTAACAGAGCAAATATTGACGCATTAAACGTCTTTCCCGTACCGGATGGTGATACCGGAACAAACATGTCGCTTACAATTCAGTCTGCAGTTAAAGAACTTGTAAACTGTAAAACTAATAAAATTTCAGATATTACCGAAGCAGTTTCAAAAGGTGCACTTCGTGGTGCAAGAGGTAATTCAGGCGTTATTCTTTCTCAAGTTTTAAGGGGAATTTGTAACACTTTAAGAACTGCAGAAGAAATTGATACAAAACTAATGACGCAAGCCTTTGTTGAAGGTGCAAAGATAGCATACGGCGCAGTATCTAAACCCAAAGAAGGGACTATGCTTACCGTTGCAAGAATGGTATCTGAACACGCTCAACAAATTCGCAGTAAACACAAAGATTTTGAAACCTATTTTCCTGAAATAATATCTGCTGGTAACAAGGCAGTTGATTTAACGCCTAGTTTATTGCCCGTTCTTAAAAAAGCAGGGGTTGTAGACGCTGGTGGTAAAGGTCTTATGTGCCTTTACGAAGGTATGTATAAAGCACTTATGGGTGAAACCGTAAGTAGCGATATGCTTGTTTCGGATAGCGATTCAACCGAAACGGTAATGGATCATGCTGATATAATGAGTTTGGGTAATATAGAATTTGCATATTGTACTGAATTCTTTATTATCAACCTTAAAAAGAAAACGACCGTAACCGATATTGATAGATTAAGAGAAAAACTTATGACTATCGGGGATAGCGTTATCGTTATCGGCGATTTAGAGTTTGTAAAAGTTCACGTTCATACTAATAAACCGGGTAAAGCCTTGTCAGAAGCGCTTGAACTTGGCGAACTTGATAAGATTAAGATTGAAAACATGCTTGAACAAAATCGTGCTTTAATGAAAAAGTACGAAGAAGAAAAGAAAGAAATGGGTATGCTTGCAATTTCTGCTGGCGACGGTATTACTAATATCTTTAAAGATCTTATGGTTGACGGCGTTGTAGAAGGTGGTCAATCAATGAACCCGTCTGCAAACGATATTGCAAACGCCGTTCAAAAAATAAACGCTGACAACGTTTTCGTTTTCCCAAACAACAAGAATATTATTCTTGCGGCTGAACAAGCAAAATCGTTAGTAGAAAACAAGACGATTCACGTTATTCCAACTAAAAATATTCCACAAGGTTTCTCTGCTGCGCTTGCTTTCAATCCTGAATTGAGCGTTAATGAAAATAAAGCGAATATGATACACTCTCTAGATAGTGTTACCGTTGGACAAGTAACTTATGCAGTTAGAAAAACCAAATTATACGGATTTGATCTAAAAATCGGCGATATAATGGGTCTTGACAACAAGAAAATTCTTTCGGTTGGTAAAGAAGTTTCGCAAGTTACCGTAGACTTAATTGAAAAATTGCGTAGTGGAGAAGAAATTATTACCTTGTATTACGGGCAAGACGTTTCTGAAGAAGACGCTATGAAACTTCAAGAAGTCCTTTCGGAAAAATTCCCAGATTGTGACGTGGAAATTCACTATGGTGGGCAACCGATTTACTATTACTATATAGCATTAGAATAAAAAATTTAAGGGAAAGACAAGTCTTTCCCTTCTTTTATAGGTAGGTATGGAATTAACTAAAATTCGTGGTATAAACGAAAAAAGAGAGCAAGATTTAAATAAAATGGGAATAACCGATACTGCAGATTTAGTTCGGTATTTTCCTCGTGCCTATCTTGATCTTCGTGAACAACAACTGTTAAAATATACTTATCATAACGACGTTGTGTTGACAACGGGAATAGTTTTAAATATGCCCGTTACTAGAAATTATCGTCGTGGGGGAATGGTTAAAATCGTATGTGAACAAGAAGGTTTTTACTTTTCCGTAATTTGGTTTAATCAACCTTACGTTGCAAGTAAATTAAAGGCAGGGGAAGAATACCTTTTTTACGGCAGAGTTCAACATAAGATGGGTGAAACAAGTTTGGTTAACCCGTCGTTTGAATTGTGCGAAAAAGTTTTTAGATTAAAAGGAATCGTTCCACAATATACCCTAAGAGGTAATCTTTCTCAAAAAATAGTTAGAGATGCCGTAAAATTATCTGTTGATTTAGAAAAGCCCCAAAGCATAATACCTTATGCATTGCAAAAAAAATATCAATTAACCGATCTTTATTCTGCTTTTAGACAAGTTCATAACCCCGAAAGTTTTGAAAAACAAAAGATTTCGGCTGAACGCATTGCCATAGAAGAATATTTTTCTCTAATTTCGGCTTTCAAGTTTATAAAAGGTGGTAGAGAACAGGTTAGAATAAATAATTATAACTGCTCAAGTAGAGATTTGGTTGAATTCATAAAAAAACGCTTTCCGTTTGAGTTTACCGAAGGACAAAAAAATGCCGTAAACGTAATTTATTCGGATATGTGTGGGCAAACCGTTATGAATAGGCTTGTTCAAGGCGACGTTGGTAGTGGCAAAACGGCAGTTAGTATGTGTGCGCTATTTATCGCTTTATCTAGTGGGTATCAAGCAGTAATGCTTGCCCCAACGGAAGTATTAGCAAGACAAAATTATAACGCCGTAAAATCTGCTTTTCCCGATTATAACGTCGGTCTTATAACGGGATCTATGACTGAAAAAGAGAAAAAAGCAGTAAAATTAGATTTAGCAAACGGATTGATCAACGTAATAGTCGGAACGCACGCTTTATTGCAAGAAGACGTAACTTTTAAGAAGTTATCCCTTTGTATTTGTGACGAACAACAACGTTTTGGCGTGGCTCAAAGAAGTAGTTTGATGAATAAAGGAATTACGCCGGACGTTTTGGTTATGAGTGCAACGCCTATTCCTAGAACGCTTTCTTTGATCTTTTATGGCGATTTGGATATAACGACTATATCTGATAAGCCCAAGAATAGAATACCTATACAAACTAATATCGTGCCAAAAGAAAAGTATTTAGATATGCTTGGCTTTATAGAGCGAGAAATCAAAAACGGCAGACAAGCGTATTTAGTATGCCCTAAAATAGACGGGGATGAAGACGGTGCAGTAATTAGTGTAACTGAACTTTATCAAGAAATTTGCGAAAAAATACCTTCGGTAAGAGTTTCTCTTTTGCATGGTAAAATGAAAGATAAAGAAAAAAATGCCGTTATGCAAGAATTTAAGAACGGTCAGTCCGACCTTTTAGTTTCAACTACGGTTATAGAAGTAGGTGTAGACGTTCCAAACGCATCAGTTATGGTTATATATAATGCAGAAAGGTTCGGGCTTTCTCAATTACATCAATTGAGGGGGCGTGTCGGCAGGTCTGATATTAAAAGTTATTGTTTTTTATTAACTGCTGTAAAAGAGGGCACGGGGTTAGAGCGACTTAAAGTTCTAAAAGATAACGTAGACGGGTTTAAAATTTCCGAATACGACTATAAAATGCGTGGATCTGGCGATTTTATGGGCGATAGACAAAGTGGAAAATTTATGAGCGATTTAGGCTCGTTGAATTATTCTACAGAAGCGATTTTTCTTGCCAAAAAACTTAGCGACGAAGCCTTTGAGTTGGGCGAATCTCTTGATAAAATAAAAGAAGTTGCAATTAGAAAATATCAAAAACTAAAAGATATAACTTTAAACTAAACCGTGGCTAAAAGTGTTGCAAATTTTTATTAAATGTAGTAGAATAATCAAGTTAAAAACAAAAGGAAGAATTATATGACTAAAAAAGTTTTTTTAAATGAATTTAAAAGATACGTCTTTATGATAATAGGCTGTTTATCCTATGCGCTCAGTTTAAAAGCCTTTCTAGAACCGAATACAATTACCGGTGGTGGTGTAAGTGGCGCTGCGTCATTAATCCACTTATTAACTCATTTGCCAACGGGTTTATTTATTGCAATCATCAACGTTCCCATCTTAATACTTGGTTTTAAGAAAATGGGTTGGAAGTTTATTCTTCGTTGTCTTATAACCACGGGTTGCTTATCACTTGCTACTGAATTTTGGGAATTAGTTTTACCAAAACCTGAAGATATGTTGTTAATATTAACCGATAACAGCATTTTAGCCTCTCTTTACGGTGGTATTTTGCAAGGTGTAGGCATAGGTTTATTTATCAAATACGAAACTTCTAGTGGTGGAACTGAACTTTTAGGTCGTTTAACTCATCACGTAATCCCCGTTGCAACGATTGCAACCCACGTTGCTGTTTTTGACGGGTTAGTGGTTTTGCTTGGTGCGTTGTTCCTTGAAAGACTAGAAAATATCTTGTTTGCTCTTATTCTTATATTCGTAAGTGCAAAAGTTTCCGATCTAGTCGTGATGGGTGTTGGAAAAGCAAAACTTTGTTATATAATAACGGAAAAAGCCGAAGAAATTGCAGAGTTTTTGATCTCTCATAGTCCCAGAGGTGTAACTTTAGTTCAAGGCGAGGGTATGTATTCTCACAAAGAAAAGGGCGTTTTGCTTACCTGTGTAAAGTTTAACCAAATAGTTCCTTTGAAAAACTGGATAAAACAACTTGACGAACACGCTTTCGTTATCGTTACCGATGCAAACGAAGTGTACGGGCAAGGTTTTTCTAGGATTGATAAGGAAAATTAATTATGAGTGTAAAAAAAGAAATATTAAACGCACTGTTAACCCTTTTAGCCTCAGTTTTTTCTGCGTTTGCTTTGTACGTTTTCGTTTATCCTGCAAAGTTTGCACCTAGTGGAATTGATGGTGTTGCAACAATGCTACAAGAAATTACCAAGTTAAGCGCCGGTATTTATACCTTGATTTTTAATATACCGTTACTTTTAATCGCTTGGTTCGTTCTTAAAAAGAGATACGTAATATATACAGTTGTTTTTACCGTAGTTTCTTCAGTTTTGATTATGTTTTTGCAAAAAATTAACTTTTATCAATACAAAGTAGAAACTGATAGAATAATGTCTGCTATTTTTTCGGGTATTATTATGGGTGTGCGTACGGGCATAATGCTTAAAATTGGTGCGTCTAGTGGTGGCGTTGACGTTGTCGCTAGTATGATACAAAAGCAATTCGCTTACCGAAATATTGAAAGAATTATAAGTCTTATTTGTTACGTAATAATAGGCGCTTCTTTCTTCGTTTATAACGATTTGAACAGTATTTTATTTTCTATCGTTCAAATGTTCGTCTTTGAAAAGGGCGTAGCGTTTATAATGAGAGATACGAGAAACGCCGTTGAGTTTAAGATAGTAACGAAAAACCCACAAGCAATAAAAGATGAAATTATCTACGGCTTGAAACACGGTGCAACTATAATAGAAAGTAAGGGTATGTTTACAGAAGAAGGTAGTGCAATTATTTTCTCGGTTGTTAATACTCGTCAAATAAGCGAATTTTTAGAGATAATAAAAAAACACCCCGACACCTTTGCTTATTATACAGACGTTTCGGGTGTTCGTGGTAATTTTAGGTGGATGAAAGACGAAATTGCAAAATAAACTATTATTTAACAAAAAGACCTTGAATTTTACCAATTCAAGGTCTTTTTTTTGTAAAGTGTTTTATTTGTATTCGTTTATTATTTCGTGATGTGGTCGAATTGTTCCGTCGCTATTGATAAAGGCTAGGTTTCCAATATCTTCTGAAAGAGGCCCTTCACTTAAAGGGTGAATATCTGCACAGCCGCTAGTCCATAAAGCGTGTGCAATAAATCCTATTCCGTGTTCCTTAAATACGTCTAGCGTGCCACGAATAAAATCTGCACGTTTTTCATCGTCAAAAGAACCCCAAACGCATTCGGTACTAATAATCTCTTTTCCGTTCTTTTTTGCTTCGTCAACAAAGGTTTGAACAGTTTTTTTGAATTTTTCTAGGTTTTTTCTATAATATAAATGGGTTAAATAAACGTCTGAAATATCGCCGAAAGTTTCCATCGGTTCTCTACCTGTTGCACCTATGCCTAAAGGCTGAGAAACACCATTTGCACGAAGTCTATCTGCAACTCTATGTAACCATTGAAGTTCATACTGCATAATAATTTCACGGGCAGGGAAATCATCGTTATAAGCTAACGGCTCATTGCAAATATCCCAAACTAAAATTTGATCTTCATTCTTAAAGTTTAACGCTAAATCGTCAATGTATTTTTCAAAAGGATCGCCGTATTTATGTAGCCAACTACTATTAGGTAAAAAATGGTCGATATACACGCCTTCAGAATCTAACACGGGGTCGTGCCAACGGTTAAATAGGCAGGGAATAACGTAAATAGATAACTTTTTGCAGATGTTAATTGCCTCTTTTAAGCATTGTATAAATTTATCACCCATTCTGCAATAAGCGTTCCAAGAAAGCCATAATCTTACCGTATTTAAGAATGGAAAGTGTTGTTTTCCTATAGTTAATTCTCTTTCCCAAACGTCTTTATCGAATAAAAGCCACTCTTCCATGCCTCCTTTTGCATAACTAGGGTGGTAATTAAATCCTTTTACGTCTTTTGCTGGTATTTTAAGTTTAATCATATTTTCACCTTGAACTACTTGGTTTTCCTATATAATAACCAAAAAATTGCTAGTCCTTGTAAGGGGATACCTATTAAGAATATTTCCCAAAGATTTTTTGGTGGGAAAGGTAACACGTTTGCTAACGTTAGATATATTGATAATAAAGTAGCCCAAACAAGCAAAGAAATTATTATAGTGTTTACAATGGATTTACCCCAAACAGACGTTAAAACTAACAAAACGATAAAACTTATCGGTAGTGCGTAAATAAAGAATAGCCACGTTTGATGGATTGATGGTATAATAATATTAATAAAAGCAAAACAACAAATAGCTACAAGCCAAACCAAACCCGTTGAACATAGGCAAATAATTGTTCTTTTTTTGCCAAGATTATGTAAAGATTTGGGCTTTTCTTTCTTAGGAACGTCAATAAGGGTGTCGACTTTTACTTCAAACAAATCGGCTAATTGTTTTAATACCGTTATTTCAGGAACGGCTTCACCACGTTCCCATTTAGAAACTGCTTTGTCTGAATAATTTATTTTATCAGCAAGTTCTGCTTGAGTTAATCCTAAAGCCTTTCTATATAAGGTTATGTTTGATGCAAGATTATTTCTAATTTGATTATAATCGTTATAATTTTTATCCATAAATTAATTTTAACACTATTTTTAATTAAAATCAAGTATTTTCAATGTCGAAAATTGACAATTCTACTAATGGTAGAGTAGATTTATTTGTTCTCTACCGATTAAAAATTAAATGTAGAGAGTTAAACAAGTTTTAATAGTTGTCTTTTTTAATTTTTAGGTTTATTATCATATTATAAAACACAAAGAGGTCAAAATAATGAAAATAGCAATATCGGCAGAAACTACCGTTGATCTTACAAAAGAACTACAAGAAAGATTTCAAATTAACATTGTACCATTTACAATTCAACTTGGCCCGAACGTTGCGTTAGATGGCGAAATATCTACTGATGAAATCATCTCTTACGTAAACGCTAATGGTGTTTTGCCCAAAACTAGCGCTGTTAACGAGTATCAATATACAGAACATTTTAATAAACTTCTTAACGAGTATGATTACGTAATTCATTTTTCTCTTTCTTCAGAACTCAGTCTTGCTTTTAATAATGCTGTTCGTTCTGCTGAGCAACTTAAAAACGTATACGTCGTTGACACACGTTCTCTTTCTACGGGGATAGCTTTACTTGCTATTTACGCAAGCGAACTTGTAAATTTAGGGTTTTCTGCTGAAGATATAGTTAAGCGTGTGGAAACAAGAAAAGAATTTGTGCAAGCAAGTTTTGAGTTAAACCGTCTTGACTATTTGCATAAAGGGGGGCGTTGTAGTAGTTTGGCATTTTTTGGCGCTAATTTGTTAAAAATTCGTCCACAAATTATCGTTAAAAATGGCAAAATGGTTACAGGTAAAAAATATAGAGGTAATTTTTCTCACGTAGTAAAGAAATATTGTGAAGACGTGTTAGAAGAATTTAATAATCCAGATTTGTCTAGGGTGTTTATCACATATACAACGGCAGATAAAGACGTGTTAGATTCGGTTGTGGAAATTCTTAAAGATCGTGGATTTAAAGAGATTTTGATAACTAGAGCAGGTGGAACGATTACTAGCCATTGTGGCGAAGATTGTCTTGGTATATTGTATATCAACGACGGGTTGGTAAAATAGTGAATAGGCGTGAGATTATATCCTTACGCCTATTATTTTTATATATCGAATATTCTCATAAGAATAAGTGTATAAGGGACGCTTGTAAGCATCAAACGAGTGTGCCGAAACCATAGGAACGTTGTTTATAATGTCGGAAATGAATAACGAGTGGTAAAAGATGCCGTCGCTGTTTCCTAATTGAATTATATCGGCAGGTTGAATTTTATCTTTTTCAATTATTGTTGCAAAAGGTCCGAAACTTTTATTTGATACAAGAAATTTATAAAAATATTCAACTGACGTCCAAGACGCACTTCGGTCGTTTGCTGAATTGTAATACCACCCCGTAATAGGTGTAAAGTTCATTACGTTATTTGCAGAAAAAACGCATTGAGAAACAAAGTTGGTACAATCTCCACCTATATTAGAAAAGTCGTAATAATTAGGATTTCTTTTTAACGACCATTTGTTTGCGTATTGAATAGCTTTGTATTTATTAAAATTTATAATAATCATAGTGATATATTATATTCTAATTTTTACAAGTTTATTTTCTTAACAATTTTAAATAAAAAATATAATTATTAGTAGCGAAAAGAAACTTAAAAAAGTAATGGCTTTATTGAATACAAAGTAATAAAGCAAGGCGATTTTTTTCTGTGAATCATGGGTACAATGAAATTTTTAACGATTTTCATAGTGCCGTTGTATAGATTTTAAGGCATTTTCGTCAAAATAATTTGGTGATTTTTTTAACAAAAATAGATTGTAAAAAAAGTGCAAAAAAGGGGCTAAATTGCACTATAAACATATAAAAAAGCCCCAAAACTGGCAAAATCAAGCTGAGATAAAAGGCTTAGTCTCCGTCTTCTAAAATTTGAAAAGTTCCCAAAAGTCCCCTAGGAGTTTGGGTAATTTTGGGCGATTGGTATGGAAAAAAGATAGCTTCTTGTTTCAGTTTTTATTATTTTAAAACAGCAGTTATCTCTTGGTTTCTATTCATTTAGTAAAAAAATATATAGGAGGAAGCAGAATGCCTTGATAAACTTTTTGTTGTTGAATATTCTTTTTTTTCATACAGAAAAAGAGCTTGCTAACTTCGAGGTGTTTCAAAAATGATGTACAATTAAGAAAATTTAACGTAATATAATTAAACAAAAAAAGGTGATTAACAAGGAGTAAAGGGCTGAACTATTATGTTTCGCCCTTTATTTATTGTAATATCCAAAAACTATTGAAAAAAGTGGCAAAAAAAGGTATAATATAAATAATCAACAATGCTACTCTTACAATATGGATAAATAGGGAGAATACAAATGATAAATTTACACGAATTATTAAACATCAATGAAGAGGATTTTTGCAATTATAAAGTACATTTTGCTACGGGCTCAAATGATAAAAAAGCACCATATAATGCTTTTCTAATTGATGGCTTTAAGGAATGGCAAGAATGTCAAACAAATAAAAATTTTGGAAGAGATTATATTTTATCTTTAATTTATTATGATAAAGATATTTGGATGTTTGGTGGTATTTATAAAGTTTTACCTGTTAAACCGACTCCTATTGAGCGTGATACTGGTTGGAAAGGCTGGAAATATGAAACTGAATTAACTGATAAAGCAACAGATTATATCGGCAGAGCATTTTTTAGATTTAAGAAAGAGTTCCGTGCATCATATCCAGTTTTAGAATTAGACCCTAAAAATGGCGAGCCGATTGCTAAAATGCCTTTATCACATATTTTAGATAAAAGAGTTGCTCTTACTGACTTTTTGGGCTTTGACCAAATTAATATAGATTATAAAATCTTAAAACATATTGTTTCTGACAATATAATTTCTTGGAAATCTGCGTTATCAAATGTAAAAGGTATTTATTTGATTATAGATACGTTAACGGGCAAACAATATGTTGGTAGTGCTTATGGTGATGAGTGTATTTGGCAACGTTGGTCAAACTATGCAAAAGACGGACATGGTGGAAACGTTGAACTTAAAGAACTTTTGAAAGCTAATGGTGAAGAATATAAATATAATTTCAAATATTCAATTTTAGAAGTTTGCAATATGAATTTGGGTAACGAATACATAATTTCAAGAGAAATACACTGGAAAGAAGTTTTATTAACAAGAACATTTGGACTAAATAAAAATTAGGGGAAATATTATGAAAGATATTAAAATTGGTGGGAAAATTGAAGCATCAGCAATTTCGCTTGGCTGTATGAGAATGGCAAGCCTTGACGAAAAGGATGTTGACGCTATTATGAACACGGCTATAGAAAATGGTGTAACGCATTTTGACCATGCCGACATTTACGGTAGGGGTAATTCGGAAAAGTTATTCGGTGCATATTTAAAGAGAAACAAGTGCGCTCGTGATAAAATGTTTATCCAAACTAAATGCGCTATCCATGACGGGCAGTATGATTTTTCAAAGGAGCACGTTATATCTTCGGTAGAGGGTAGTTTATCTCGTCTTGGTATTGATTACGTTGATATGCTTTTATTACACCGCCCCGACACATTAATGGAGCCCGAAGAAGTTGCTGAAGTGTTTGATATTTTACAGTCGTCTGGCAAGGTTCTTAATTTTGGTGTTTCTAACCATAATCCTATGCAAATTAACTTGCTTAAAACGGCAGTTAAGCAACCGATAATGGCTAACCAACTTCAATTTTCTATAACCGAATCGGGTATGATTACTTCGGGTATGAATGCTAATATGAAAAATTCTGAATCAGTTATGCACGACGGTAGCGTTTTAGAATACTCACGCATTAACGATATAACTATTCAAGCGTGGTCGCCTTTCCAACACGGCTTTTTCAAAGGCTCGTATATAGATAATGATGAATTCCCCGAATTAAATAAAAAACTTACCGAAATAGGCGAGAAATATGGCTTAACAAAGACGGGTGTAGTATCGGCGTGGATACTCCGTCATCCTGCAAATATGCAACTCGTTGCAGGAACTATGACTCCGTCAAGACTAACTGAAATTTGCAAAGGTGCAGACGTTACGCTTTCTCGCTCTGAATGGTATGAAATTTACCGCTCAGCAGGGCATTGTTTGCCATAAAAAAGGATTGATATGATAAGAAGAGCAATTGAAAAGGATATACCTAAAATTATAGATTTATTAAAGCAAGTGTGTTTAGTTCATCATAAGGGTAGACCTGATATTTTTAAGGTCGGCACTAAATATTCTGCTGAAGAATTAAAGGCGATTTTGAATGACGAAACTAGACCGATTTTAGTTTCGGTTGATAATAGCGATAACGTTCAAGGATATTGCTTTTGTATTTATCAGCAACACGTAAACAATTCGGTTTTAACCGATATAAAAACTTTATATATTGACGATTTATGTGTAGATGAAAACTTACGTGGTAAACATATCGGCAAAGAACTTTACGAGTCGGCAGTTAAACTTGCAAAAGATACTGGTTGCTATAACCTAACTCTAAACGTTTGGAGTTGCAATAAGTCTGCGCTTAAGTTTTATGAATCGCTGGGTTTATTACCACAAAAAATCGGTATGGAACTAATATTGAAATAACTATTTAAGTATAAAAAAAGATAGGTGAGAAGATTTCTTACCTATCTTTTTGCTTGTTAATAACTATTGAATTTGTATAATTATCAAATGGGCAGATGCGGAACGTGTGCCACCGGCAAACGGGGTAATGGTAAGTGCAGCAGGACTACCAGCTGGATTGCGTAAAGTTATTACTGTGTTTTCAGTAGTTGTTTGCACCAACGCCATACCGACTATTTGCGACGTGCCTGTTGCTCGACCAGCAAGTGTGTTGTCTAAATCTACACCGTTTGAAGTTAGAATTAATTGACCGGGTTCGGTAACGCTTACTTCAAATAAA
>JAZOMV010000046.1:0-33509 GCA_045654165.1 Christensenellaceae bacterium | reverse complement strand
ACGGTAAATTCCATATCTTGCATATCTCTATAGTGATCTTCTAAGATTTTGCAAACGTTTTCAAATTGTTTGAATGCTTCTGGGAACTTTTCAGCCATTTGAGCGATAGGCATAGGAGTACGAACACCTGCAACAACGTCTTCACCTTGAGCGTTGGTAAGGAATTCACCCATAAGTTTCTTTTCGCCGGTAGCAGGGTCACGAGTAAACGCAACGCCCGTACCACAATCGTCACCCATGTTACCGAAAGCCATAGCTTGAACGTTAACGGCAGTACCCCAACTATAAGGGATATCGTTGTCACGACGGTAAACGTTTGCTCTGGGGTTGTCCCAAGAACGGAAAACGGCTTTAACTGCGCCGATAAGTTGTTCTTTAGGATCACTTGGGAAGTCTGAACCGATTTTAGCCTTGTATTCAGCTTTGAATTGATTTGCGAGTTCCTTTAAGTCTTCAGCAGTAAGTTCAACGTCTAACTTAACGCCTTTTTCTTCTTTCATTTTGTCGATAAGTTGTTCAAAATACTTCTTACCAACTTCCATAACTACGTCAGAATACATTTGAATAAATCTTCTGTAGCAGTCGTAAGCCCAACGAGCGTTTCCTGATTTTTCAGCCATAACGTTAACAACTTGTTCGTTAAGACCAAGGTTAAGTATAGTATCCATCATACCAGGCATTGATGCTCTTGCGCCTGAACGAACGGAAACGAGCAATGGATTTTCTAAATCGCCGAATTTTTTACCGGTAATTTCTTCCATCTTAACGATATTTTCCATAATTTCTGCCATAATATCGTCGTTAATTTGCTTGCCGTCATCATAATATTTCGTACAAGCTTCGGTTGAAATGGTAAAGCCTTGTGGAACGGGTAAACCGATTTTGGTCATTTCTGCAAGGTTTGCACCTTTACCACCGAGAAGTTCACGCATTGAAGCGTCGCCTTCGCTAAACAAATAAACGTATTTCATTGTTTAAATTCCTCCAAATAGTTTGCTATATTAATTGTAGGTCGTCAATACCTATCTATTTTACACTAATTTTAAAAATTTTTCAACCGTTCTAACTATGTATTTTCACATTAAGCCAACATTTTTAACAATTCTTTCAATGAATTTAGGTTTTCATCTACCTTATTGACCAAATAATAGTCTAAAAGTCGCAAGGCTTTCAACCCCTCTGAACTCGTTAACGGCTGTAAATTTTCTGCCTTTTTTAATGCGTAGAAAGTTTCGGCGTTAATTTCTCTACCTTCGCCCAAGAAACAATCTTCACAATAAAAAGCACCCATTTCAAAATCAAAAAACACCCGATCAAAGCGTTCGGTACAACAACCGTAACATCCGTGTGTTTCTAAGGCGTAACCTATTTCTTTAAGCGACTTTATTAAAAACCCGACAAGCGCACCTTTTGCGTCGTCGCCGTAGGCAATGTTTTTAAGTGCGCCGATAGCCATAAAAAAACCGTCGCTTGAAATGATGCTTTCTTGATAAAAGCGTTTGATAAACTCTAATACCGTTGCCCCTGCGTAATATTTAACGATATCTTCTCTCAAAGCATAAAAACTATCTATTAAACTTGCGTTTATGACCGTGTATCCTGCACGACCGTTGTTGAGAATAAATTCGGCAAAACAAAAAGGCTCGGAAGCAAATTTTAACTTTGCCCCTGCCTTTTTTACACCTTTTATTTTAGCCGAAACTAACCCTTTTTCAAGGGTGAAAATTTTAAGTATTTTATCGTTCTCGCCGTACGAAACGCCACCAAGAACTATTCCACTTACCTTTTCTTCCATTTCTAATCTCCGTCTTTGAGATTTCTATAAAGAAGATAACTTCCTATCGCACCCGTTTTAGCAAAATCTTCCCAAACGCTATCGATAAAAGACTTCTTCGTCGTTTTCTTTTTATTAGCCATACCCTCTCCTTTAGAAAGTAGTATGCTCGCTTAAAGAATTTTTATTCGCTATTGTTCTGAGCCGTATCCGTATTCTTTCATTAAAAAAGCGCTGTTTCGCCAGTCTTCTTTAACCTTAACGTAAGTGGTTAAGAATACTTTTTTGCCAAGGAATTTTTCCATATCGGCACGGGCGAACGACGAAACTTCTTTGATCGCCGAACCACCTTTCCCGATTAAAATGGCTTTGTGGTTGGATTTTTCACAAACGATATCTAGGCTTATTTCGTAAACTTTTTTATCTTTTCTGCACTCGAATTTGTTTATAATTATCGCAACGCCGTGTGGAATTTCCTTGTCGAATTTTAAGAGAATTTTCTCACGCATGATTTCAGAAATCATAAACTTTTCCGAACGGTCGGATATAATATCTTGCTCGAAAAGTTTTTCCCCTTCAGGAAGTTTATCTACGATAACTTTCAAAAGTTCTTTTACGTTTCTGCCCTTTCTTGCAGAAACGGGAACTATATCGTAATTCTCGCCCGAAAGTTCTTTAAGTTCTGATATTAGTAAACTTTCCGGCATAATATCCGTTTTAGTAAGCACTAACACCATAGGAATTTTAAGCGAAGAATATTTGTCTAAAAGTTTTCTATCAGTATCGCTAATTCCATCGTGAGCGTCTAACACGAAAAGAACGGCGTCTACGTCTTCACAACTATCGGTGGTGGTCTTTTGCATAACGGAATTTAAAAGGTTATCGGCCTTATAAATACCCGGCGTATCTATAAACGCAATTTGATAATCTTCGGTAGTAAGCACGCCTAATATCCTATCTCTAGTCGTTTGTGGCTTGGGTGAAACGATTGCGACCTTTTCGCCAACCAAAACGTTAATCAAAGTGCTTTTGCCTGCGTTTGCTCTACCAACTACTGCAACGAACCCACTTTTCATTTCTGTTCTTCCTTACTTTGTTTTTCCTTTAACGCCTTTTTTTGTTCAGCCTTAATTTCCTTTTCGTGAATAATAGCAAGCGCTTGTTTTTCTTTATCACGCATTTGCTTTTTGTCTTCGTCGTTCATGTGGTCGTAGCCGAAAAGGTGCATTAACCCGTGCACGATAAGATATTCCGTTTCCTGCCACTCTGAATGC
Source organism: Christensenellaceae bacterium (assembly GCA_045654165.1). GTDB lineage: Bacteria > Bacillota > Clostridia > Christensenellales > Borkfalkiaceae > UBA1259. The sequence continues at coordinate 30,461 of JAZOMV010000046.1, read as the reverse complement.
CCGTACTCTAACGCTTGTTCTTTAATCTTTTCTTCACAAAGCACTATCGAACCAAGAAAGATATACTTGCCTTCTAGTTCAGTAACGCATTGTTCGGGTAAAAGCACCTTGTCCCTAATCCCTTCTAGACTAGGATAAGAAAGCACGTCGGTAATGCTATCAACGCCACGAGTACTTTTGTTAAGAGAAGTCATTTCTTCGCCTTCACTAAACACAAGTTCCACCTTTAAAAAGGCTTTTTGACCAAGCGTTTTATAAACGGCTTTCGCTATCTTTTTAAGTTTAATCTTTTTGTCAAAACATTCAATAACTAATTTTCCCATTTTGCCACCTTATTCTTCAGTTCCGTCAATTTCTACTTTGGGGTATTCTATTCTACTATGATATATACCCGTAAGGTTATTTACTACCGTGTGGATAATAATGTTGATTTCTTTTAAGGTTATTTCACAATCTTCAAACTGCCCAAGTTTCATACGGTCGTTAACTATCTTTCTAACCAAAGCGTCAACGTTTGCCCTAGAACGATCTTGAAGAGTTCTTACGGCAGCTTCACACCCGTCGGCAATCATAATAATCGCAGCGATCTTGGTTTGTGGCTTTGGCCCGTTATAACAATATTGATTAATATCTACTTCCCCGTCGGTAAACTTTTGCGCCTTTGCGTAGAAGTATAAAATAGGCATAGTGCCGTGATGTTGAATACAAACGTCTGCAATTTCCTTGGGCAAACGGCTTTTAATAATAAGTTGATACCCGTCGGTTGCGTGTGATTTCAAAATGTTGGTGGATAATTCAGGCGTTAAATCGTCGTGTGGGTTAATCCCGTCGGCTTGGTTTTCCTTAAAGAATTCCGGACGACGAAGTTTGCCTATATCGTGATAGTAAGCACAAGTTCTTGCAAGCAAAGCGTCTTCCCCGATAGCAGTTGCGCACGCTTCTGCAATATTAGAAACCACGATAGAGTGATTAAAAGTTCCCGGTGCTTGCTGTATCATCTTTTTGATAAGTTTAGATTTGTGTTCGGTGAGTTCTGAAAGCCTAAAACTAGAAACTCTGGTAAACACACCTTCGTAAATAGGCAAAAGCACGATAAACACGGCTACGGCGAACGGACCTGAACAAGCGCCTGATACTAACGCACCTACGGTATCTACCGTGGTGATGTTTATTACTAGCATTGCTATACACACAACGGTCGGCACGGAAATCAATAAACTCATCACAAGCAATCTTATTCTAGAATAAACCTTATCCGTGCAGAATACTGCAAGCAAGCCCGAAGTAAAGCCCATTATAAGCACGGGGTATTCGCCGATTTTGATTTCGGTTGAGCCAAGCGAATCGAAAAGGAAAGTTAAAAGGCAATATAGTATATTCATATAGATAGCCTTTCTTCTATCCGACAAAAATAGCGTGAGCAAGGTTGCAAGCGCAAGTGGGCGAATATAAATATTGATATAAGTTCCACTAACGTGGTTTACGATAAGCGAAATTTCTATGATTAAAAATAGCATTTGAGAGTTAGAGGCTTTCTTTAAAAAATCTCTATCTTCAAAGAACAAATACAACGCCATTAGCGCAACGATTAACAATAATAAAATAAAGAAATGCAAAAAGGTGTTCGCCGAAGAAAAATACTTATCTAGCGTGGGGCCACCCTTTATTCCGTTAAGCCAAACAGAGCCAACGAAGATAAGAGAAATTACCAAAAGATTAAGGACGTAAACTATCGTATTTATAACGATATTTTTAGTCGTCCAACTCTGCACCTTTTTATACTTTGTCTTTTTTATAGCCATAATAGTTTCCTTTGTGTTTCTATCCTACGAAAAACACGCTTCTATAATCGGTTTTAACCGTATATTTATATTTATCGCCGTCTTCTTCAACGGTAACGGTAGAGCCTAAAATTTCCCTTTCGGAAAGATTTTCTTCTGCAAAAGCAACGGCTTTATCCCCGTCTTGCGAATACGGACTTTCAAAAACGAATTCTCTTTGAGAAATAACGGTAACGTACGCAATCACGTTGACGGCTATCGTTTGATCTTTCACTACTGCGAAACCTTCTACTAAAATCTCACCTGCGCTAACGATATCCCCAACGCCGACCTTTGCCGTGCCACGATAAACTTTAACGCTTTCCACTATTCCACTTTCGGTGGCGACTAGTTTGGTAGCGTTGCCCGTAAGCACGTCGCCCTTATCCGTTTTTAGCACGAGATACACCGACAAAAAATTGCCTTTCTTTTCAAGGCTAACGAAAGATAACCTATCGTTATTTGCTAGCACCAAGTCTTCTAAACGATCAAGTTCAAAATCGGAAAATCTTGCGTATTTTTGCACGCCGTTTCTACTCAAATATTCGGCGACCTGATTTTTATAAATTTCGCCGTTGCCCGAAAACTCTAAGCCGAACAACAAATCGCTTGAGAAAAAGGAAATTGCTAAAAACGCAAACGCACCAAGCACCAACCCGAAGTTAGTAAGCAGTTTGTAAACCCAAAGATGTTTGCCCGTTTCTCTTACTTTTTTAACATTATAGCACATTTCTTTTGTAATTGCAAAAAATTTTTGACTTTGGTTTAAGTTTACGCTCATATACATTTTTTTATTTGAAACCTTTTTTACGTCGTAAAGGTTTATCCCCTGCTTAGCAAGCCTTGCAATTAACCTATCTTGATTAAGCCCCACCACAAAGTATTCTCTTTTCCATAAACTTAAATTCTTTCCATCTTTATTATTTTTCCACAAACGGCAACGTCACCCCCACAAAACTTTTTAACGTATAGATTTTCCCCCACGATTTTAAGCCCACCCCGTTTAAGCGATACAATTAAACACTCTGGCGAATAGGAAACTATACACCGTACGTTTTCCATATACATTGCGCTATCCCCAAAAAATATAACCTTATATAAAGGTTCGCATGCAAGTTCCGTGTCCGAAAAACATTTTTTAATATCTTCTATAAAACTCATAATAATTCACCTCGTATAAAGTATATGAACGGGAATATTTTTTTATAAACGCAAAATCTTCTAATCTATTGACATAATCACTTTTTTTTAGTACAATATTCTTAATCAAATTTACTGTGATGGAGACTGATTTATGAGTTATTCTGAAGCAAAAAAAATCTACGCAGGTTTCGGCATTGATACCGACGCTGTGTTGAACAAAATAAAAACCTTGCCCGTTTCTCTACATTGTTGGCAAGGGGACGACGTTAAAGGCTTTGACCAAGACGGACCTTTAACGGGTGGTATTCAAGCTACGGGTAATTATCCCGGAAAAGCAAGAACGCCCGAAGAACTTATGGCCGATATGGAAAAGGTTATGGCACTTTGCCCCGGCATGAAAAAAATCAACGTGCACGCTTGTTACGCTATTATGGAAGACGGGTTCGTTGACCGTGATAAGTTAGAACCCAAACATTTTCAAAAATGGGTTGACTTTGCTAAAAAGTACGGTATGGGTTTAGATTTTAACCCCACTTTCTTCTCTCACCCCAAAGTTAAAAACGGACTTACTTTAAGTTCGCCCGATAAAGCAACCAGAGATTTTTGGATTGCACACGGTAAAGCATGTATCCGTATAAGCGAATATTTCGCTAAAGAAACGGGTGTTCCCTGCGTTATGAATATTTGGACGGGGGACGGTTATAAGGATATCCCTGCCGACAGAATGGGTCCAAGACTACGCTACAAAGACAGTATTGAACAAATACTTGCAGAACCGTTTGATAAGTCTTTGGTTAAACCTTGCGTAGAATCTAAGGTTTTCGGTATCGGCGTAGAAGCCTACACCGTAGGTTCTGCCGAATTCGCTCTTTCTTTCGCAGCGATGCACGACGGATGCTTGCCACTTATGGATAACGGACATTACCACCCCACCGAAGTAGTTTCGGATAAAATCCCTGCACTTCTTTGTTTCTTTGATGAAATTGCACTTCATATAACCCGTCCTATCCGTTGGGATAGCGACCACACCGTTCTTTTTGACGACGAAACCAAAGAGATGGCAAAGGAAATCGTTCGTTCTGACGCTCTTGATAAAGTGTATATGGCGCTCGACTATTTTGATGCAAGCATTAACCGTATCGCTTCGTGGAGCATAGGGTTTAGAAGTTGGCAAAAAGCACTTCTTTCAGCAATGCTTACGCCAAACGCAATGCTTAAAGGGTTGCAAGACGACAACAAACTTTCTGAACTTATCGTTTGTCAAGAAGCCGTTAAGACTTTACCGTTCGGCGAAGTTTGGAACGAATACTGCGCTAGACAAGGTTGCCCAAGCGACTTTGAATTGTTTGCAGAAATTGAAAAATACGAAAAAGAAGTTCTTGCTTTGCGTGTATAATTTATATAATTAACTATGAAAAACACCTTTTTAGGTGTTTTTTCTTTTTGTTTTATTTAGATTTAGTGTTATACTGAATAAGATTTTAATTAAGGAAAAGCACTATGATACTTACCGTAACCCTTTCCGGCTTAACCATACTCGCAATGGCGATTTCAGTTTTAATTAAGCCATACGTTAAAATTAAAAATTTCAATCTCGGCATATACTGGGTTATATGCCTTATAGGTGCTATCCTTTTATTAGTTACGGGTGCTATTACTTTCGACAAAGTTATAGACGGAATCACGGCGAATACTTCGGTTAACCCGTTGAAAATTCTCGTTTTATTTTTGTCTATGACCTTGCTTTCGGTGTATTTGGGGGACGCAGGGTTTTTCGACTGGGTGGCTAACGCACTTTTCAAAAAAACCAAAGGCAGTCAAATTAAACTTTTCTTGGGGCTTTACGCCGTTGTATCTATACTGACCGTATTTACTTCTAACGACGTAATCATATTGACCTTTACCCCTGCTATATGCATATTTTGCAAAAAGGCAAACGTTTCGCCTATCCCCTATCTCGTTGGGGAATTTATAGGCGCAAACACTTGGAGTATGGCGCTTATAGTCGGCAACCCTACCAACGTTTACCTTGCGCAGTCTGCCGGCATAGGGTTTACCGAATACCTTTCGGTTATGCTCGTTCCTGCAATAGTCGGGGGGATAACGGGGCTTTTGGTTTTGCTTTTATTGTTTGGCAAAACCTTGCGTAAACCTATTGCACGCTCTAATAGCCAACTCATAAAAGGCATAAGCGCACCACACGGCATAGTTAAGGTTGAAAAGCCGACAATGATAGTTGCGATCGTGCATTTGCTTGCTTGTATCGGGCTACTTGCGATTTCAGATTTTATCGGTACGGAAATGTGGATAATCTGTTTCTTTGCGGCGCTAAGTCTTACCTTGTTTGATATCGTTTACGATTTTATTCGCTATCACTCTGCAACGCCGGTTATCCGTTCGGTTAAGAAAGAGCCGTTTGAACTTATCCCGTTCGTTCTTTCTATGTTCGTTATCGTGCTTGCCCTTAAACATTGTGGCTTTACCGAAAAGGTAAAAAGTCTTTTAATAACGGGCAATACAAGCGACTGCGTTTCGGTTGGGTTCGTGTCTGCTCTAGCGTCTAACTTATTAAACAATATACCTATGAGCGTATTGTTTGAAAGTATAGTAAACGGCAACAACCTTGCAATATACGGGGCTGTGGTCGGCTCTAATATCGGTGCATTTATAACCCCGATAGGCGCACTTGCCGGTATTATGTGGAATAAAATTCTTAACCAACACGGCATAAAACTTCCGTTCGCAAAATTCGTACTTTACGGAATAATAGTAGCGATCCCCGTGCTTACAACCACTTTGCTAACCCTATTTTTATGCGCTTAACCAAAAAGGATTTTTATGGATAAATTAGAACTTTTAAACGCCGTGCCACTAAGGCACTCGGTAAGACAATTTAAAGAATATCCTATTGAACCCGAATTGCTTGCTTTACTTAACTTAGAGATTGAAAAGGTAAACCAAGAAAGTGGGATTAGTTTTCAGTTGATAACCGACGATAAGGATACCTTTAACACCTTACTTTCTAAATATAACCGTTTCAAAAACGCTTTCAACTATATCGCCGTCGTAGTAAAAAGACAGGGCGACTTTTCGGAAAAAATCGGTTATTACGGGCAAATGCTAGTTCTTAAAGCGCAAGCGTTAGGACTAAATACTTGTTGGGCAGGCGTTTCTTATAATAAACACAAATGCAAGACAAAAGTTGATAAAGACCAAAAAGTTTTCATCACTATTGCGCTAGGCTACGGGCAAACTCAAGGGATTAGCCACAAGAGTAAACCGATTGAAAGTTTTTATACTTCTAGCAGTCAAACGCCCAAATGGTTTATTGACGGAGTAAAATGCGCTATGCTTTGCCCTACTGCGATAAACCAACAAAAATTTCACTTTACACTTGACGGAAACACCGTTAAAGCCACCACTCGTTTCGGTCCTTATGCAAAAACCGATTTAGGCATTGCTAAACTGCATTTCGAGTTGGGCGCTGGCACGGAAAATTTCGTTTGGAGAAATTAAATGGCAACCGTTTTACTTTTACTCGTTTATCTTATTTTTATCGGCTTAGGAATTCCCGATTCGGCACTAGGCGCTGCTTGGCCTGCAATGTATTCGGACTTGGGCGCCACGATCGGACAAGCAAACTATATAACGGTGGTTGCATCCGTTTGCACGGCGCTAACAAGTTATTTTAGCGCAAGACTTATCAACAAGTTCGGCACGGGTTGGATTACTGCGATAAGCACGGGGTTAACAGCCTTAGGCTTACTTGGCACGGCGCTCTCTCACTCGTTATGGTTTTCGGTATTATGCGCTTTACCTGCAGGTGTTGGCGCAGGCGCAATAGACTCTGCGCTTAACAATTACGTCGCCGTCAACTACAAGTCGGCGCACATGAATTTCCTACATAGTTTTTACGGCGTGGGGGTTGTTGCAAGTCCCTTACTTTTATCGCTAATGCTTGGTGGTGAAAACGGGTGGCGTAAAGGCTACTTCTTAGTGTTCTTAGTTCAAGCAGTTATTACTCTTTGTGCGTTCGTGGCGTTGCCGCTGTGGAAAAAAGGCAATCAGAAAAAAGACGACGAATTTACCCCCGTTACGCTCACACTAAAACAAATAGTAAAAATTCGCCCCGTCCCTACCGTGTGGATAGTGTTTTTCGCAACCTGCGCACTTGAATTTACTTGTGGTATTTGGGGAGCTTCTTACCTTGTAAAATCGCAAGGCGTTGCTGAAGACCTTGCCGCAAGATACATTACCCTTTATTATCTAGGAATAACGGTAAGCCGAATAATATCGGGGTTACTCACTTCAAAAGTAAAAGAACGCACTATTATTTTTTCAGGGTTTACCATAATAGGCGTTGCAATGGCGCTACTACTATTACCCGTCCCCCCGACGGTAAAAGCCGTTGGCTTATTACTTGTTGGGCTTGGAAACGGCCCTACTTTCCCCAACCTAACCTGTCTTACCCCCAAATATTTTGGCAAAGACGTTTCGCAATCTATTATCGGAACGCAAATGGTTGCGTGTAATTTAGGTATATGTTTAATGCCACCGTTGTTTGGTTTTATTGCAGACGGGCTATCGCTAAACGCATACCCTTACTATTTAACCATTTGTTTCGTGGCAATGGTAATTTTTGCAATTATTTACGATATTCAAACTAAAAAATACCGTAACGGTTGATTTCCCGTTTCGACCGTGATACAATATATATAAAATTAATCAAGGAAAAAATTATGAAAAAGATAGCGCAATTTTTTAAGGTTAGCGAAAAAGAATATTTAAGTAACGGCAGTATCGAAGAATACAATAGCATTACATTGCCACGCAGAGCAACTACGGGTAGTGCTGGTTACGATTTCTTTTCGCCAAAGGAATTTACCGTTAACCCTAACGAAACGATAAAAATAGCAACGGGGGTTAGAGTAAGAATAGACGACGGTTGGGTTTTGAAAATTTACCCCCGTTCAAGTTTGGGCTTTAAGTATCGCCTTACCCTTAACAATACCGTTGGTATTATTGATAGCGACTACTACTTTGCCGATAACGAAGGTCATATTTTTATCAAGATGACCAACTGTGGCGATAAGCCACTTACAGTAGAAAAAGGCAAAGCCTTTGCGCAAGGCATCTTCGTTGAATACGGCATAACCGTAGACGACGAGTGCGACGCACTTCGTACGGGTGGTATCGGTAGCACGGACAAAAAGTAAAATTTAAAATTAAAAAAGGCACTCAAACGAGTGCCTTTAATTTTGCGTTACGCTTATTTGTTAAGGTTTTTCTTTAATGCGTCAAGTTGAGCATAAAGTTCAGCAGGAACTCTGGTGAGTTCGCCGTAGAATTGTTCAATACCTTCTGCTTCAGCCTTCCAGTTTTCGGTATCAACGGTAAGAAGATCTTTAATGGTATCTAAAGTAACGTCTTCTAACCCTTCAATGTTGATATCTTCTGCCTTTGGAACGAAACCGATAGGTGTTTCAACAGCATCAACCTTGTCTTCACAACGATCGATAATCCAATCGAGAACACGCATGTTGTCGCCAAATCCCGGCCAAATGAAGTTGCCGTTATCGTCGGTTCTGAACCAGTTAACGTTAAAGATCTTGGGTTTGTTAGGTGTCTTTTCGCCCATTTCAATCCAATGATTGAAGTAGTCGCCCATGTTGTAACCAACGAACGGACGCATAGCCATCGGGTCACGACGAACAACGCCTACAGCACCGGTAGCAGCAGCAGTAGTTTCACTAGCCATTATAGAGCCAACGAATACGCCGTTGTTCCAGTCTTTACTTTGATATACTAACGGAGCAGTCTTTGCACGTCTGCCACCGAATACGATTGCAGATAGTGGAACGCCGTTAGGTGCTTCAAATTGATCAGAAATGCAAGGACAGTTGATAGCAGGAGCTGTGAAACGGCTGTTGGGGTGTGCGCCCTTGATAGCCTTTCCGTCAGCGTCTTTCATATCGCCGTTCCAAGGATTACCCTTCCAGTCGATAGCGTTCTTGGGTGGGTTTTTATCAAGACCTTCCCACCAAATAGTGTTGTCGTCAAGATTTTGAACAACGTTGGTGAAAATGGTGTTTTTCATAGTAGATTTAAGAGCGTTGGGGTTAGACTTTAAGTTAGTACCGGGAGCAACGCCGAAGAAACCGTTTTCGGGGTTAACTGCCCAAAGTCTACCGTCTTCACCAACTCTGATCCAAGCGATATCGTCGCCTACGCATTCAATCTTATAGCCCTTGTCAAGGTAAGCCTTGGGGGGAATAAGCATTGCAAGGTTGGTTTTACCACAAGCAGATGGGAACGCAGCAGCGATATATTTCTTTTCGCCTTTCGGATTAGTGATGCCAAGAATAAGCATGTGTTCAGCCATCCAACCTTCGGTCTTACCAAGGTAAGAAGCGATACGGAGAGCAAAACATTTTTTACCAAGAAGAACGTTACCACCATAGTTAGAGTTGTTACTCATAATAGCGTTTTCTTCTGGGAAGTGCATGATATATCTCTTTTCTTCAGAGAGTTCTGCATAAGAGTGCAAGCCTTTGATGAAGTCGCCGTCGCCGAGCGCATCAATAACAGCCTTGCCAACTCTGGTCATGATAGCCATGTTGAGAACTACGTATATAGAGTCGGTAAGTTCGATACCGATCTTAGAGAACTTACTGCCTACAGCACCCATTGAGTACGGAATAACGTACATGGTTCTGCCTTTCATAACACCTTTGAAAAGGTTGTTCATGAGAGAGAGTGCTTCAGAAGTTTCCATCCAGTTGTTGATGGGTGCAGAGTCTTCTTTCTTCTTTGAACAGATAAAGGTTCTGCCTTCAACACGAGCAACGTCGTTAACGGTGGTACGGTGGAGATAGCAACCGGGAAGTTTTTCCTGATTGAGTTTGATGAGGATATTTTCATCAACTGCTTGTTTACGGAACGCTTCAAGTTGTTCTTCGCTACCGTCAACCCAAACGATATTATCGGGTTGGCAAAGTTCTTTAGTTTCGTTGATAAAGTCTAAAACTTTCTTGTTGGTCGTCATAAAAATTCTCCTTATGTGTATTTCGGTTTACTCCGATATTATTGACGATTTTAGTGGTTTTTCCACTTGCGATATCTTTCTAAAAAAACCAAACGCATTACAGCCGTTTTAATTTATTATTGAATAAACTTCATTGTATCGCATTTTAAGTATACCACATCTTTTACTAAAAGTAAAACCAAAACACAAATATTTTATTTATTTTTTATTACATTTTCCCTGTCTGTTTTTTTCATAAAAGCCACAACCCGTATTTTTCTACTATTTTCGTGGTTTTTCGGGCTTTTTATATATTTTTCGCTACACTATAATATATTAATATATATAATGTAATAAAGTTCGGAGCGAGTATGCAAAAAACAAAAACTGTTTTATTAAAACAAGTATCAGACGGCTTTTCTTTAATAGGCAAAACCGTTTGTGGTATTCTTCGAATTGAAAGAGATTGCGAAACAACCATTTCCCTTTCGGTAATTAACGCCACTATGTTAGATAACGGCGAATTTTGGCTGTTTTTAGTTGATTATAACAAATCGCTTTTTTCTTTCCCGTTAGGCAAACGCCCAACCAACTTCACAAAAACCATAGATTGCGCAAGCGATTTTTCTAAAGGCGTTTGCGCTTTGCTAGTTGCCCAAACCGATTTAGTGCCAGTTACCGTTGCGTTAGGCAAAACCGAAGATTTCCCCCTTTCTTCTAACGACTGTAAAAAAACGGTTGCCGAAAAATTCTTAACCGACCTAAAACGAAAGCCAAATAGCACCCCCGAATACGACGACGAAGCCGTCGCTACCGAAAACTATTTTGAACTTGACCAAAGTTTATCTTTCAAACTTGAAAAAATAAAGGAGTTGGAAAATGCTGAATTACGGCTGGAAGATGAGCGTTCTGCTTGCCCAAACCAAGAAAAAGAAGAAAAAAAGCATGATGGAACTTGCGTCTTTCAAAATGAAACGGACACTTGCAAACGCCAAAACCGTGAAAGAGAGTGCTTTCACCAAACCGTGCAAGCCGAATTAAACGCCTTGTTTGCAAGATTTCCACAATACGACGGGCTTAAAGGCTATTTCCCCGATAGTAGATGGGTAAAAATCCCCTACTCAACCAAAGACTATTATATCGTTGGCGAAATAAAAGAAGACGGGGATTATAAATATATATGTTACGGTGTGCCTGCCGTCTATTCGCCAGAGCCACCCAAAGAACTTAAAGGGTATTGCTCGTTTATCCCCCTTTCTCTTTTTGATTTGCACGGGCAAGGGTTTTGGATGATGTTTCAATCTGCGCAAACGGGCGAGTGCATCCACGGCAAATAATAAAAGGCAATGAATTTTTCATTGCCCTTTGTTTTAATAATGTAGTTGTTTAACTTTCTTCATTAAACGGATTTTGATAAGCCCACGTAAACACATGATCGGGATCATTTAAATCAGCTTCATCCACAACACATGCCATCTCCATATAAATTAAATCATTGTACCAATAATGACTTTTAGTCCAGAATATTAGATATGTATATGAACTTGCTTTATATCTAATATAAAGATAATTAGAATAGATATACTCACCCTCGTTTTCAGGATCTTCTACTAACAAATCTTCTATATCTAAAGTAATTTGTGTTGAATATACCTTTGGTTTGGTACTACTCGTTCCTGGAGTAAAAGTATCACTCCATAACTTTACATCATCATTATAAACATAAATTGAAGCAGTACCCTCTCCCCAATGTCTTAATTGCAAATTAAACGACAATTTTGTAATACCTATATTTGCCAACTCGTCTACTAATTCCTGCGTAAAACTCATAAATTTAGAATCTTCATAAGTTTGAGAAGTAGGAGATGAATTATCTATCGTAAATTTACCACTTCTACTAGGATTATCTAAATCATATCTCCATTTAGCATATACTTCCACCACTCCAGTTTGAGTCGCTGGTATATAGGTTGCCTCCGTTTCAAAAGTCATATCAGTATACCAACCTAAAAATACTAGATGTGGAGAGTACGCTCCATTTGGTTGCCAAAACGCTTTCACGTCTGCAAAAATTAATCCTACACCATACGTATAATAATTCGGATCTCCTTCTCGCTCATAATCCACCCATGATATTTGTGCATCTCGGTCTAAAAATCTTAAATTTTTATATACAATTTCAAACTCTACAGGTTTCCATAATGCAAATAACGTTGAATCTTCTAATCTATCCCAAACGTTTACACTTTCCATATTTATTCCATCATAATATTTAGCCCCACCACCGTTTTCTTCTGCAAAATAGCCAATAAATATGTAATTGTTTCTTGTTGGCGCTTCCACTACGGGCATATCTTCGCCAAACGTTACAATAACGCTAGACGTACCATTAATACCACCTTGTTTGTCAAAAGTAACTGTATATTGCAATCCTACCCAATAAGCGTATAATGTTTTATCGGTTGCAATATCCCAATCTTTTGCACTACTCATATCGGCATTATAATACTTAACGCCAGTTCCGTTTTTACCCGTGTAGTAACCGTTAAAGGTATATCCAACTCTCGTAGGAGCCGTTGCCATCGGCATAGGTGCTAAATACTCTGCTCTTGTATTATCCGCCCCACCTTCTCCTCCATCTTGGTCAAAGTCAATCAAATATAATAACGTATTCCCTACTTCTTCACCTTCATAATCTGCTATCAACGTTAAATTATTCGTTCTCTTCCAAATTGTGTCCGAAGTATAAGTCGTACCATTTTCATCTTTCCAACCTATAAAAGTAGGGCCATTTACGCTAGGCGTAGGCAATGTACCTATTGGCATATCATAAGTTGCAAGAATAGGTTCAAGCCCTTCTGTTCCATATCCAGAAAAATTAATATATGCCTGCCTTGCTACCCAAACAGCCTCTACAATTAAATCTTCTACACTATCCCAAACGCCACCCGTTTGATAAGTATTCCCTTCTGAATCTACCCAATGACTAAAAACGTACCCTTCTTTAAAAATCTCTGATACGACCGAAATTTCTGCTCCGTAATATGTATTAAGCGTTTGCCAAACTTCGCCATCTTCCTTTAAAGTAACTATTATAGAAATTGAATCTATATTGCTTGTATATATTGCAAACGTTAAGTTATATTGTGCTTGTCTATTATACGGCACGTATAATGTAAACTCATTATCTTCAAACGCCCCCACACCTATTGTAGGTACTGTATAAGAATAAAAATACACATTATCTAAATTCTCACAAGCAGAAAACGAATAATCTCCAATATTTGGTGTTCCATAAACGTAAAGATTTTCTAAATTATAATTACAACTAAAAGCATAATCTTCTACTTCCAAAACCGTTTCGGGTATTGTTATATTTGGCGCAATATTACTAGCAGTTATAATTTTCGTCTGCGCTTTGTCGTAAACAATATTATCTTGCACTAAATAATTTGCATTATCTAAACTAATATCTATATTTAAACTCTCGCACCCCGAAAAAGCGCCAGCCCCTATATTTTCTACCCCAACAGGTACGGTTATATTAGTCAATGCTGAACATCCAAAAAATGCTCTTTCCCCTATATAAGTTACGCTATCAGGTATATTTATATCAGTCAAATTTACACACCCTGAAAAAGCGCCATCTCCAATATAAGTTATTGTATTTGGCAACGTTATACTCGTAAGTTGAGTTTGATTTGCAAAAGCGTTTGCTTCAATTGAAACAACATTTACTGTAGCTTGCTGTATATTATCTCTAGGCCTTATTCTCAAATCATATACGCACGAAGGAACATCAATAATTGCAACTCCTTCTTGAACGCCCTTAATATTAACCCCCTCATTTTTATATTCCCAATCAAATGCTACATAACCAGGAACGGTTAAGTCAATTCGTGTATAAAACGGTGTTAGTATTCCTATTTCTTGCGCTGCGTACATAGTATTATTAAACATTTTACCACTTCCGCCATCCTCTTTATATTCCCAATCATATCTATCAATTATAGAAATATTAACTTCTCCATTATTTGCATTAGTTTTGCTATACCAAAAACTACCTAAAGCATTATAAAAATCCCCTTCAATCGTACTATTAAAAAGACCATTTAAATCACCTGGTGCCCCCTTTGAATAAGCAGATGCCAATTCTTGATTATAGGCAATATCCTGTGCTATTTGAGGAGCTTGTGCAATACTTGTTCCAAGTTTGGGGCAATAATCAATATCAAGAATAGTGTTTGCTCTGTTAAACCAAAGTAAATCCGCCGCCAACAGCCATCCTCTCGCTTTGAAACCTGTTGCAATAGCAATAACCGCAGCATCTAAATCTGTATATCTAATACAATTTGAACAAGGCGTTCCTATGTAATTTATTGAAGTACAAGTACAATTAGGAGATACGTTACATCTATAAGGGGATTGGTCCCCAAAAGGATCATTTCCAGCATTCTCTTCATCAGGTAAGATAGTAGAATAAATAGTATAATTAGAAATTGATTCTTCAACTTCTTCTATTTTTGTCAAAAGTATTCCCCTTTCTTCCCCTAATGCATCATCAAGTTCTGCTAAATATTCATCTCTTTGCTCTTGTAAAACAATAATTATGCTTTTATTTTGCTCCTCCATATCATTTTCTATATCTATTATCATTTCTTGAATATCTAAACTTTCACATTCATTTAAAGATTCTTGTGCCCTAACAATATCTGTTTGATTAACTATTGTAACGCCAACAAAAAAACACACTATCACACAAAGCAAGATAAAACACGTATAAATTATTTTTCTTTTATATATTTTCATTATTTTTTACCCCTTTTTATATTTTAAAAACCCGTAAGATAAACAACAAGGACATTTTCCCTTGGATAGAATACTAAAAAATTGTTTCCCGTCCTTAACCACAAATAATCCCTACTAAAATCTATTTTATATTCTTCTGGCACATCCGCCCCATTCCTCCATCCGACAAAAAAAGCGTTAAAACTCCATTCAAATTCTTCGTTTTTTTCATCAACGAAAGAATAACTATTTAAAAACTCAACTGGTTGCTCGTTAAACTTAAAGCAAGTATACTGAATATAACTCTGAAAACTATTTATATACAAGTTATATAAAATTTCCCCGGTAGTAGGAACTTCAACAGTCGTTCTAGTTAATATTCTATTTAACACTTTTTGCTCTTCACTTTTTTTGTTAACACAACCCGTTGAACAAACTAGACATATTGTAATTAACAAAAAAGTAATGACTTTTTTAAGATTTATTTTCATAAAACAACACCTCCAAGATTATTAAATAAAACTATATAGCCCCATTGGTTGACACCCCCATATATATTATAAGACAACAAAATTTATCTTACGACTTTTTGCCCTTACATATATACGACTAATTCATCTTAAACTTTTTATTCAAACATATATTTTTCTAATAACATCACATAAAATATAAAAAATCTATAGCTGTTCTAAATCTTTTACAAATATTGGAAATGAATTTTTCATTGCCCTTTGTTTTAATAATGTAGTTGTTTAACTTTCTTCATTTCTTATAAGAATTAATGTCATACTTTTTTCAGTTTCATCATATATAACTTCGTAAACTGTTTCATTGCCTATTGTAACTGAAGAAAAAATTTCTTTCCATTTGTATCCTTGTAAATATATTTTTTTATCTTTTTTAACAATTTTTGCCTTATAGTCTACAGATCCACTCGTCCATCGTTGAATTTCGTCGCCTTTTACTTCTATTGCATAAGAATTGCGAACATCGTTTTCGGTTAACTTATAAATGCTCTCATAAATATTATTATCACCACGCCATCCATAAAGTCCATTAGGAATAGGTCCTGTTTTAGTACAACCCGTTAAAGAAACTAAGCATAACGCAATTAGTAAATACGAAATAATTTTTTTAATATGTTTTTTCATATTTTACTCCTTTAATTACCTACATTAAATTAATGTCCAGGTATCCCAACTATTAACATAAAGCTTTTAGGGATATATACGAAATAGACTCTGTTTGTCGTTCTCAAATAATAATAACTTTCTTCAAAGTTTGGTAAAAATTCTTGTGGAATTTCTTCCCTTTTAACAGGTAAAAAGTCAAATACACTTGGAAAAAACTGTTCAAATTCACTATTCTTCTCTTTGTTAAACGAATTTTCATTTAACCAATCCGTAGGTTCACTTTCAAACTCAAACACCGTATACATAGCTCTTCTTCCAGTTAGAAATTTTTCCGGATCACGAGAATGATATACTATTTTTGACTCAACAGGAACCTCGATCGCCGTAAGACTGATTATTCTATCCCTCGCAATTTCTTCTTCACTCTTTTTGTTAACACAACCCGGTGAACAAACTAAACAACCTACAATTAATAACAACGAAACGATTACTTTAACAAGTCTTTTCATAATAACCCCTTATCTTAAAATGGTGATTTTGTCGGAAAGACTTAGTACCCGTTTAGAAAAGCGTTTTACACCTATCGATTGAAACCTTATTTCCACGAATTCTAAATCTTTATAGAGCACTATGCCCATACCGTATTCTTTATGCGCAACAATTTGCCCCAAGTTAAAATTTAGCCCCCCGTTTACAGTCCCCGTTGAAAGGGTTTTTACGGTTTGGTCTAAAAAGGTCGTGGGTGTGTTCCACTTGAAGAAGTTAAGGCTATTTTTCGCTCTCGTTATGCCTACGTAGAACATACGGCGTTCTTCTTCGTAATTTTTATAATCGCTATCGTTTTCTTTATAAGCGACGATATTAACGGGGAAAACCCCGTCAAAAGCGTCTAACATATACACGGTATCGTACTCTAAACCCTTGCTTGAGTGTATAGTAGAAAGCAAGAACTTGCAATCTTTTACGGGTGGCTTATTTTTAAGTTTATCGTTAAGTTCTTCTAACCGTTCCACCAAGCGTTTTGCCGTAGGCTCTCTTTTTGCGATCTCTTGCAAGATATCCAAAGATTTGCTACTTATCCCTGCACGCTCTAAAAACTTTTCGTAGCCAAGTTCTTGTCTAATAATGTTTAGAGCACCGGACGCAGAACTTTTAAGTATATTCTTTAATCTTACCGAAACAGCCAAGCAGTTTTTGTTTACCCTATTAGGTTCAGACTGATAAATAGCCGTATCCATTACCCTAAACCCAACGTTACGGGCGCAAATATTACAAATTTTATCCACTTGCTCTTTCTTTAAGTGTGTGGATATCTTATAATACACTTGCTTAAAAAGGTCTATGTTTTTGGGATAATACGCAAAGTTAATAATATTTACTATATCGGTTACAACTCTATTCGTAAAGAAAAGGTAATCGTCCCGACGGATATTGAACGGCACGCCGTTTCTATCCAAAATATCCACCAACGGCAATGCGCTTTCGTTCTCTCTATACAAAACTGCCGTTTCCGTTTGCGTTTGGCTAGCGACGGTTAACAAGCGACTATACTGCCCACTTCTTGAAGAAGTTTGTATTATTTTAATTTCCCCCTTTTTATTCTGCTCAGCAGACATCTTTTTGGGGTAACGGAACTTATTATTCTTTATAAACCGACCTGCAACTTCGACTATGTTCGGGGTGGAACGGTAGTTGGTTTCTAAATACAAAATCTCTGCGTTGGGATATTCGTTAGAAAAATTAATAAGCGCATCGGGATACGCCGCCCTAAACCCGTATATGCTTTGATCTTCATCACCGACCATAAACACGTTGCAACGGGGTTTTGCGATTAAGGAAATTATTGCGTGCTGTATTTTAGAAGTGTCTTGCGCTTCGTCCACGCAAATATACTCGTACTTGTTTCTGTAATACTCTAAAACTTGTGGGCAACCTTTAAGGATTTGATAAGCAAAAACCATCTGGTCGTCATAATCCATAAGCCCGTTGTTTTTAAGTTCCGAACAATATTCGGCATAAATATCCGAAAAAGGTAAATCTCTTTCGTTAAGTTCTTCTATCTGCTCTTGCTCTAACATCATATTTTTTGCAAAAGTGATAAGCGTTTTTACGTTCTTAATATCCGTTTCGGTAGGATAGCCCGACCAAAACTTTTTGCAACAAGAAGAAACTATTTCGTTTTGGCGTTCACCCGTTACAAGTTTAGGCGCAGTTCTTTCACTATCACGCTCAAACTTTAATACTATCTGTTCCGACAAAGAGTTTATTGTGCGAAAATCCGGCAAGTCGCTTTCACTTGCGCCGAATTTTTTTGCAAACCGTTCTTGCATTTCTTTGGTGGCTATTCTAGTATAAGTTACCGTTAAAATCTTGTTTGCAGGGATACCCTTGGCAAAAACCATATACCCAAGCCTATTAACTAGCACGGTCGTTTTACCACTACCCGGAACGGCAAGCAAAAGCAACGCCCCGTCAACTTTTTTCACGGCGATTTCTTGCTGTTCGTTAAGCGTTATATTAAATTTTTGCTTAAAATCACAGTATTCCATACTATTATTATAACACAAATTTTGCCTTATTTCTACCCAAAAAGCAAATTTAAAACACAAAACCCGTCGGAACACCAACGGGATTTGTGCAAAAATGTATTTTATATAAAAATTATGAGCCTAATTATTTAGAAAAGAACGCAACCCCTACAGCCCCCGGACCTACGTGCGTGCCGATAGTTCCACCGATTGCGTAAACGGGTACTTCTTCTGCGCTATCTTTCCACAAATGCGAACTGTCCTTTATGTATTTTTCAAGCAAGGTTTTATCTAGCCCCGACCAAATTGCGCCGAACGGCATACTAAAATCTATGCCACCCTTTTCTTCTACCATTTTGTTAAGCAAGTTATTGCCCTTTTTAGAGCCCATTGCCTTGCCTATCATCTTGACTTCTCCGTTTATTACTGCAACAACGGGTTTTATAGACAACAAAGTTCCAGCAACAGCAACGACCGAAGATATTCTGCCCCCACGACGAAGATACTCTAAAGTTTCTACTACTGCCATTATGCAAACCTTGCTTTTTTGCCTTTCAAGTTCGTCTGCTATTTCTTTTGCCGTTTTACCGTCTTTTACCAAACGCAAAGCGTATTGAACTAGTATTCTTTCGCCGGCGGCAACGTTCATACTATCTACAACTAAAACCTTTCCGTTAAAATTCTTGCTCGCTTCAACTGCGCTAGCATAAGTTGCAGACAACTTTGACGATATTGTAATAAGCACCACTTCGTCCCCGTTTGCCACTATCGGCTCTAACGCTTCGGTAAACCTAAACGCCGAAACCTGACTAGTTTTAGGCAACTCACGGTTTTCTATCAACTTTTCATAAAAACGATCAGGTGTAATATCCACACCGTCAAAAACTTCTTCCGTACCGAAAGTTATCGCCATCGGTACCATTATAATCCCTAACTCTTTCGCTTCTTTCGCCCCTATATCAGAAGCCGAATCAACCATTATTTTTACTGCCATAATCTCATTTTCCTTTATAAAGTTGTAAAATCAACTTTTAAGAGTATAGCACAAAATTGTTGATTTGTCAACATTTTTATTTTAACAAAAAAACGCCCGTCGGGCGTTCTTTATCTTTTATGTTATGCTCCCAAAATTTCTTTAGCGATTTCTGGTGGAATACAACTAGCGTCTTTCAAGTCGGTTTGCTTTATACCAAGAGCTTTACACACGGTTGCTAAAACTTTACCACCTAAAAGTCTTACGCCTTGTTCGGTGTTAAAGTGGGTCATATCGCTACGGCAGTCGTCGGGAATATTTTTGGTTAGTTCGTAAAGGTCTAATATTTCGGTGTTAGTTTTGCTTAACACGGAAACTGCCACTTGATTAAACTGCTCTATATCCGAATTTTTACGGTATAAATTGCCCGTATAAAGTTCTTCTTGAACGTTAGTGCTAGTTGCAAAAATGGTTTTTGCGTTAGGGAAAACGCATTTTATATACCCGTCAAGACGCTTTATCATAAGTCCGTAAGTTTCTATGGGCGTTAGCGTTTGATCGTCGCCACGCAATCTTGCAACGTCCCAAAGCCCAGCGTTCCAAACGACGAGATCAACGTTTTCAGGAATCCCTTCTTCACCAACCCAACTGCGCAAATAACGCATAAGGTTAAAAGTGTATTTGCAATTATCTTTCGGGGAATAAACTTCGGCAACACCATCTAAACTATCTTTTACGTATTTTTCATAACCAAGGCGAATACTATCGCCAAGCAACGCTATCTTTTTCACATTATCTCCTTAACCAAAAAGAACTTCACCGTTCGTTCCGTAATAAATATCTTTTTTATTCGCAATCAACTTACAAAACTCTTCAAACTTTTCGTAATTGATGTCGTCCATATCGAATTCGTAAGTATGCCCCCAAATATAAAATAGTTTAGGGGTTTCGGTTTCTAACGCCAAAAACTCTTTAGCAAGCTCTATCATCTTGTCGTATTCTTTCATGTGTATGGTCGGCTTAAAGTTCAAAAGATCGGTTTGCATATCAAAGTTATAAGAAGAAATTACCGTTCTTGCCATTTTTATTTGCGTTTGAGTTTTTAATACTTCTACCACGTGATCGTTCACGTATCCACAAGGATACGCCATAACGTTAACGGGATAGCCACCGAAACGCTCTAAGTTTTTTCTATCTTCTTCCACTTGCCAAACGATACAAGAATCGGGCAAATCGGTAAGGTCTGCGTGCGTTAAGGTATGCACCCCAAGTTCGTGCCCTTTGTATAACGGCGCAACTTCAACTGGGTTGATTATAGTTCTTTCTATAATTCTTCCGTCGCTAGGCATTGTATAAGGAAACTTTAATCCGAATTTTGCAGAGTTAAGATTAAAAGTCGCTTTTAGCCCGTATTTGTTAAGTATTTCCACACACCTTTTGTCTTGTTGAACCCCGTCGTCAAAACTAAAAGTTATCGCTTTGTTTTTTCCGTTCCACATAATTTTATCCACCTTAAAATCTTTTTGCGTATTGTTACTTCACCATTGATGCAGAGCCGATAATCGCCGTGTCGTTGCCAAGCAGAGCCGAACGAACGGGAATTTCCGTCGTGTATTCCCTTGCGAAAAGGTTTGCTTTTAAGTATTCGTTTAAGGGTTTAGTTATTACTTCGCCCTGTGCCGACACCCCACCACCTATTAAGATTATATCGGGGCGAAGTAGGTTTGCCACGTTAACTACCGTTATCCCCAAATACTTAATAAACCTGTTGAATACTCTATCGGCAGTTTGGTCTTTGCCTAACAAATTAAAAAACGCCCTGCCGTCTATATCGTTTAGATTGATCTTTTCCCACAACAACGACTTTTTGTTGCGCAACATTTCACGCTTTAAGTCCTTATAGAGCGCCGTCATAGAACAATAGGCTTCAACACAGCCTTTGCTACCACAAGCACACCGACGCCCGTCCACTTCAATAGTCGTATGGCTTAATTCGCCGACTGCCGACGAATTAGAAGAAATCGGCTTGCCGTCTAGCACGATACCACAACCCACGCCCGTGCCGATAGTTATTAGAACTGCGTTGTCGTAACCCTTTGCGCCACCGTATTTAAGTTCGCCAAGCACGGCTACCGTTGCGTCGTTTGCTATTTCTAGTTCTAAACCGTATTCGGTTAAAAAATGTTCTTTTAAGTTTATTCCACCAAAATCAAGGTTGTTCCCGTAAGAAACCACGCCCGTTTTCTTATCGAAAACACACGGAACGCCTATCCCTGCCCCTTTAAGAGCATAACCTTTTTCACTTGCGTGCGCTATTAGATTTTTCATTACTTCGTCAAGCGAAAGCTTTGCCGATTTATCTTTAATCTTTGATACCGACTTAAAAACGATTTCACCTTGAGAATTAACTATGCCACCTTTTATCGACGTGCCACCCACGTCTATACCTAAGCAAAACATCACGCTCTCCAAAAGAATATTTTTTATTATTATACATTATTATTTAAAAGTTTTCAAGGGTTGGTTAAACAATTTATAAAAGCAACATATATTTTACGGCAATAAAAAGGCACGCCACGATTTTTTCGCAGTATGCCTTTTAGGTTTTAAGTCTTAATTACTTAATAATTTCTTGTCCACCCATGAACGGTCTTAACACTTCTGGAATAGTGATAGAACCGTCTGCATTTTGATATTGTTCAATCAATGCTGGGAAAACACGGCTAGTTGCTAAGCCAGAACCGTTAAGCGTGTGAACGAACGCAGGTTTACCCGTTTTGCTATTACGATATTTGGTATTGTTTCTTCTTGCTTGGTAATCGTTTGCATTAGAAACTGAAGAAACTTCTTTATAAATACCCATACTAGGTATCCAAACTTCTATATCGTAAGTTCTTGCCATTGATGCAGAGCAATCGCCTGCCGCAAGTTTAGAAACTCTAAAGTGAAGACCTAACTTTTCAATAAGGCTTGCAGCCTTGTCTACAAGTTCGTTAAACGCTTCCATAGAGCGTTCGGGGTGAGCGTATTGAACCATTTCAACTTTGTTGAATTGATGCCCTCTAATCATACCCCTTTCTTCTGAACGATAAGAGCCTGCTTCTTTACGATAACAAGGGGTGTAAGCAAAATACTTCATAGGAAGTTTTGCTTCGTCTATAATTTCGCCTGCGTACATATTAACGAGAGCCGTTTCAGCAGTAGGCAACATAAAACGGTTTTTCTTTCTGTCTTCATCACAGTCTAGCCAATAAACTTCGTCGCTAAACTTAGGGAATTGACCTGCGCCGAAACCACAGTTATAACCGAGTTGGTGTGGGGGAAGAATAAATTCGTATCCGTCTTTAAGGTGTTCTTGAACGAAGAAGTTGAGAAGAGCCCATTCTAATCTTGCGCCGTCCCCACGATACAACCAATAACCACTACCAGAAAGTTTAGTTCCACGATCGTAATCGATAATGCCTAATTTAGTGCAAAGATCAACGTGGTTTTGCATTTTGAAAGAAAATTCCGGCTTTTCGCCAACCACTTTAATAACTTCGTTGGCTTCTTTTTCGCCGGCAAGAAGATCTTCGTCCGGAATATTCGGGATACGGCACAAAAGATCGAAAACTTGTTCTTCGTAGGATTTAGCCTTTTCGTCAAGTTCGGTAATCTTGTCGCCGAGCGTTCTCATTTCAGCAAAAATATGGTCAACGGGTTGACCTGCTTTTTTGAGCGCAGGAATTTGTGCAGAAACTTTGTTTCTTTCTGCTTTAAGTTGTTCAACTTCACCGATAACGGCACGACGG
This sequence comes from Christensenellaceae bacterium, assembly GCA_045654165.1. Lineage (GTDB taxonomy): Bacteria > Bacillota > Clostridia > Christensenellales > Borkfalkiaceae > UBA1259. The sequence goes on along the minus strand of JAZOMV010000046.1, from coordinate 7,261 downwards.
TCGGCATCAAGTGAAAGTATGGTGTCGAAATCTGCTTTATAACCTTTACGGGCAAGCAATTCCGTTACTTTTTCTTTATTTTCTTGAATTCTCTTTAAGTCTAACATAGAACTTCTCCAAAATTTAATATATATATTGTACCACAAAACCCTTTAAAAGCAAGGCTTTTTACACCAAAAATTTGCTTTTTTGTATTTTTAGGCAAAACAAGTGAAAAAAATTAACAAAAATCTTGTTTATTCTTATCCGTTTTCTTGCAAAATTTTTACACTTAGTGTAAAATAAATTTACCTAAAAACTTTAAAGGTGAAAAAAATGAAAGATAGACTTTTAATGCTTAAAGAATTCATAGATAAAAACGGCAAAGTAACTCTACACGAATTAGAGTGTGCTTTCCCCAACGTTTCTAGCATGACCTTGCGCCGTGACCTTAACCGTCTAGAAGAAAACAACGCCGTGCTAAGAGTTTCGGGTGGTGCTATTTCGGTAAACACCGTACTTCGTGCTAAAGAAGCAGACTTTTCCGAACGTATCAACTACAACACGGCAGAAAAACTTGAAATTGCAGACAAGGCAGTTTGTATCGTTGAACCCAACAGTTGCGTATTTATCGACGGTGGTTCAACCACTACCTATTTTGCAAGGGCGTTGCCAGACGATAACTTTTACATCATCACCAACGCAATAGTTATCGCCGAAACCATTTTAAGAAAAGAAAAACCGACGGTTACCTTGCTTGGTGGCGACTTAAAGCGCAACACCTTTATAACTACGGGTAAAAGTTGTTCTGACTTTATAGGGCTCTTAAATATCCAAACTGCAGTTATGACGGCTACGGGTTTTATTAAAGATTCCGGTGCGTTTACTTGTGGAAGTCAGGCAGAAGCAGAAGTTAAGCGTTCGGTTATGAAAAAAGCCGACCGTGTAATAATGCTTTTAGATAGTTCTAAGGTCAACAAAAAAACCCCCTACACTTTCGCCGATCTTTCCGACGTAGACTGTATGGTCGTTGACAAAAACTTTTCTAAAGAACTAAAAACGGCGATAGAAAACAGTGGTATTAAAGTTTATTAATCCTGTGTTTTTGCTTGCTAAATCAAAGATTTAATGTTATTATTTTTTAAGGTATATTATGTTTAAGAAACTTAGAGCAGATATAAACGCCGCAAAGCGAAACGACCCTGCCGCCCGTTCTAAATTTGAAATTTGGCTAACCTATTCGGGCGTTAAGGCTCTCGCTTGGCACAGATGGGCGCATTTTCTATACAAAATAAAATTCAGACTTCTTGCAAGAATAACTAGTCAATGGGCAAAATTCCGTACGGGCATAGAAATTCACCCTGCGGCAAAAATTGCACCCGGCGTGTTTATCGATCACGGTGCAGGCGTGGTAATAGGCGAAACTGCCGTCGTTGAAGAAGGGGTTGTTATTTATCAAGGCGCAACCTTAGGTGGTACTGGTAAGGAAAAAGGCAAACGTCACCCCACCGTAAAAAAAGGCGCAGTAATTAGCGCCGGCGCAAAAGTGCTTGGTGGGTTTACCGTTGGCGAATACGCTAAGATCGGCGCAGGCGCAGTAGTATTAAAAGAAGTCCCCCCCTACGCCACGGTCGTTGGCGTTCCGGGTATAGTGGTTAGAATTAACGGGGAAAAAATGCCCGATCTTGAACAGGAAAAGAGAGATCCTTTACAAGAAGAAATTTGCCACTTGAGAGAAATGGTTTTCCGTTTGGAACAACAGGTTAATGAACTTAAAAAAGACGATAAGGAATAAGTTTTATGACTGAAAGACAAAAAGTTATAAGGGCGATTGAAGAAGAAAAACTTATCGTAATCGTTCGTGGCGTAGCCAAAGACAAACTTATACCCTTAGCGCAAGCAATGTACGACGGTGGGGTTAGATTAATAGAAATAACTTTTAGCGCAGACGGTAAAGTTTCGGACGAAGAAACGGCGCAAAGCGTCAAACTTCTTGCCGACCGTTTCGACGGGAAAATGATAGTCGGCGCAGGAACTGTTCTCACCGAAAAGCAGGTAGAACTTACAAAGCGTGCTGGTGGAAAGTTTATTATTTCCCCCGACGCCTGCCCTGAAGTTATTAAGGGAACGGTTGAGCGTGGCTTAATATCCATACCCGGCGCGTTAACCCCAACCGAAATTCAATCTGCACACAAAAACGGCGCGAATTTCGTAAAACTTTTCCCCATATCAAGACTAGGTACAGATTACGTTAAAGCGATAAAAGCCCCGTTAACCCACGTAAAACTGCTTGCAGTTGGTGGAATTAATCTTGATAATATAAGCGATTACTTAAAAATAGGCGTATCGGGTTTCGGAATCGGTTCTAATATTACCGACAAAACAATGATTGAAAATAACGACTGGAACGGAATTACTGCTTTGGCAAAAAAATACGTTTCGGCTATAAAAGGATAATTATGAAAATTTACAACACTTTAACAGGAAAAAAACAAGACTTTATTCCATTAGAAGAAGGCAAGGTTAAAATGTACGCTTGTGGTATCACCGTTTCAGGCGAAGCACATATCGGGCATGCCTATCAAGCGCTTATTTACGATATTATAAGAAAATATCTTGAAAAGAAAGGTTACGACGTTACCTACGCAAGAAATTACACCGACGTTGACGATAAGATTATCGCTAAGTCTAACGAAACGGGTATTCCTGCCGACGAATACGCCCAAATGATGATTAAAAATATCGACGAACAAATGTTGCGCTTAAAGGTAGACGATCCGTCGCTTTGGCTTAAAGCAACCCAAAGCATTGACGATATTATTGCTTTCGTTACCACCCTTATTGAAAAAGGGCACGCCTACCCCACCGAAAAAGGGGACGTGTACTTCTCGGTAGAAAGTTTCCCGTCTTACGGCAAACTTTCGCATAGAAATCTAGAAGACGCCATGAACGGCGTTAGAGTGGATAACGACGAAATGAAGAAAAACCCCTTAGACTTTGCGCTTTGGAAATCGGCTAAGGTTGGCGAACCAAGTTGGACTTCACCTTGGGGGGACGGCAGACCCGGTTGGCATATTGAATGTTCTACTATGGAGAGAAAAGCGTACGGCGATAGAATAGATATTCACGGTGGTGGCAGAGATTTGATATTCCCCCACCACGAAAACGAAATCGCTCAAACGGAAGCGCTTACGGGCAAACAATTCGCTAACTACTGGATACACAACGGGCTTATTAAGGTTAACGGTCAAAAAATGAGTAAGTCGCTCGGCAACAGTCTTTTCCTTAAAGACCTTATGGACGCTTATTCGCCCGAAACGGTTAAGTTCGCACTTTTGCAAACCAACTACCGTGGGGACATCAACGTTACCGACAACCTTTTCCCCGACGCAGAAAAACACCTTTACGAATTCTACAAGATTATTCTTGCAGTAGAAAATGCGTTCGGCGTTTCAAACGGTGCTAACGCCGATATAGACGCAAGTTTTGACAAGGCGATGGACGACGACTTCAATACGGCGCTTGCGATAAGCAATCTTTTCGGGTTGTTCAAGGCTATTAAAGCAAAACTAAACGCAGGCGACAAAACGGCAACCGACGACGTTAACCAAATTAAAAAGACATATTCGCTTATCGGATTGTTCCAAACGGACGCTAAAGAATTTATCGCTTACGTGGACGGCAAGGTAAAAGAAGAAATTCCACAAGAAGTTATTGCTCTTGCAGAAGAAAGGCTCGTTGCCCGTGCAAACAAGGACTGGGCTAAGTCAGACGAACTCAGAAACGCTATTTCTGCTCTTGGATACGATATCAAGGACGGCAAGGGCGAATACACTTTAACCAAAAAATAATATCGGACGGATAAAACTATGATAACATCTAAAGAATTAAGAGAAAAATGGATAAAATTTTACGAAGATCGTGGGCACGTTAATATCGGCGCAGTTTCTTTAATCGGCGACGGTACTACGGGCGTTATGTTCAACGTTGCAGGTATGCAACCACTTATGCCCTATCTTCTTGGCAAGAAACACCCTAAGGGAACTAGACTTTGCAACGTTCAAGGTTGCGTTAGAACGGTTGATATCGATTCGGTTGGCGACGCAACCCACTTCACTTTCTTTGAAATGATGGGCAACTGGAGTTTGGGCGATTATTTCAAAAAGGAAAAAACCAAGTGGTCGTTTGAACTTTTAACCGAAGTTTTCGGTTTTGACAAAGACAAGATTTGCTCTACCGTTTTTGAAGGTAACGACGCAGTTGCTAAAGACGACGAAACGGCAGGCTACCTAAAAGAACTTGGCATTAAACCGGAAAACATCTTCTACCTTGACAAATCTAACAACTGGTGGGAACTTGAAGGTACGGTAGGCACGCCTTGTGGCCCTGATAACGAATGGTTCTACCCCCGTCACGATAACCCCTGTTGCGACAAGTGCGACGTTAACTGCGACTGTGGTAGATACGTAGAAATCGGCAACGACGTATATATGCAATATAAAAAGTTAGAAGGTGGCAAATATACCGAATTAGACAACAAGAACGTTGACACCGGCTTTGGTTTAGATAGACTTCTTTTATTCCTTAACGGTTTAGACGACGGTTATAAAACCGACCTTTTCGCAGGCGCTATCGAATACCTTGAAAGCGTTTCAGGTGTAAAATACGGCTCTGACGACAAGTCTACTAAGGCTATGCGTATTATCGCAGACCATACTAGAACTGCAGTTATGCTTATCGGCGATGTTAACGGCATTACCCCGTCTAACACGGGTGCAGGATATATTTTAAGAAGACTTCTTCGCCGTGCTATTAGATACTGCAAAAACCTTGCTATCGAACCTACCGAAATGCTTTCGGTTGCAAAAATCTTTATTGAAAAAGTTTACGATACGGCTTATCCCCTACTTGTTGAAAAGGAAAGTTATATCCTTGACGAAATCAACAAAGAAATCGTTAAGTTCCTTGCAACCCTTTCTGCAGGCATGAAAGAATTTGACAAGTGCATTACGGGTATGGAAAGAAAAAATGCGTTCATGTCGCAAAAAGATCCTAACTATATTCCCGAAACGGAAATCAACGGCAAGCAAGCGTTTAGACTTTACGATACTTTCGGTTTCCCCTTAGAACTCACGGTTGAACTTGCAGAAGAAAAAGGCATTACCGTAGACGTAAACGGGTTTAACGAAGCGTTCAAAGCACACCAAGAACTCTCTAAGGCGCAAGCACAAGCGGCTAAAGGTGGTCTTACCGAACAAACCGAACAAACTACTAAATACCACACGGCAACGCATATTATGCTTGCAGGTTTAAGAAAAATGTTCGGCATTCATACCGAACAAAAAGGTTCTAACATTACCGAAGAAAGATTGCGTTTCGACTTTAACTGCGATCATAAAATGACGGCAGAAGAACTTAAAGAACTTGAAACTTTCGTAAACGACGTTATCTCAAAGAAAATCCCCGTAGTTAGAACGGAAGTTAAATACGCACAAGCAGTTGCAGACGGGGCTTACGGCGTGTTCAACGCAGATAGCGACGACCAAATCGTTTCTATTTACACTATCGACGGCGTTGATAAACAAATTTGTGGTGGTCCACACGTAGAAAACACGGGCGACCTTGGAACTTTCATTATTAAGAAAGAAGAAAGTTCTTCTAGTGGTGTTAGAAGAATTAAGGCAATTTTGAAATAAATCACCCGTAAAAGAATTGACAAATACAAAAATTTGATATAAAATAAATAGGCTATTGAAAATTTAGCCTATTTGCGCCGCTAGCTCAGCTGGATAGAGCGTCGGTCTACGGAACCGAAGGCCAGGAGTTCGAATCTCTTGCGGCGCGCCAACGAAAAAGACTACCTTTATGGGTGGTCTTTTTTGTTTTGTGTTGTACGCAAGAGATGAGAACTCGTTCGGTCGCCTTTGACCGACTATCTTGACGGACATAGTCCTGCCTTTAGGCAGTATATCTTGCGGCGCGCCAACGAAAAAAGGATAGCCCTTTGTGGTTGTCCTTTTTTTGTTTGTGTTGTACGTAAGAGATGAGAACTCGTTCGGTCGCCTTTGACGGGCAATCTTGATGGACTTAGTCCTGCCTTTAGGCAGTATCTCTTGCGTTTTAATTTTGTTCTACAAATAGGAAGCGAAGGTCAATATTTTTCACAAATTAAAAAAAGTGAAATAATTGCACATTTAATTTTAAAATAAAGTGCAAAATATTCACAAACGCTTGCAGTTTTAAGTGTGAAGTGATATAATGCAACCGAGGTGAAGATTATGGAACTCAAAAAACTTAGATTAGAAAAAGGGCTTACGCAAGAAAAGGTTGCTAAAATATTAGGTGTTAGCAGAAGAACTTATGTTTCTTACGAAAAGGATGAAAGTAAAATTCCACCCATGAAAATGGAATTCTTTTTGCATACTCTTGAAAAATATGGCTTTATTGATGAAACGCACGGCGTTTTAACTTTGGACACGATAAAACAAACTTGCAACAATGTTTTTAAGGAATATAACGTAGAATATGCATACCTTTTTGGTTCTTACGCAAAAGGTGTTGCAACGGAAACGAGCGACGTTGATTTGCTTGTTTCAATGCCCGTAAATGGACTTGTCTTTTATGAACTTATAGAAACGCTAAGAGAAAGCCTAAAAAAGAAAGTGGATTTGTTGGATATAGCACAACTAAACAACAATCCAAAACTTGTGCAAGAAATTTTAAGGGATGGGATAAAGATTTATGGATAACGTAAAGAACGATAATTATTATTTAAACAAAATGGTCACAGACCTTGAGTTTATGATTGAACATACCAAAGGTAAAACTTCTGACGAAATAGAAGCAAACCCTTTGCTTATGGATTCAATTATGTTCCGTTTAGTGCAAATTGCTGAAAATGGTGAAAAATTAACTAACACTTTTAAGGAAATGCATAAAGAAATCAAGTGGAAGGCTATTAAAGGTATGAGAAACCGTATCGTTCACGATTATGGTTTTATAGATATGACCATTGTTTATGATACAATTACAAATTCTATCCCTGAGTTATACGCTCAAATTAAAGATTTGATATAAGATGTTATTAAGGAGTTTGTGGAGAAAATAATGTCTGACAAAAAAGAAAAGAAATTTTTAATAGATAACCCTGCCCTAATGGCTGAATGGAATTGGGAGAAAAACAACGAACTAGGTTTAGATCCTAATACTCTCACTTGTGGCAGCGATAAAAAGGTATGGTGGAAGTGCAAGAAGGGGCATGAATGGCAAGCAACAATATCAA
>JAZOMV010000045.1:0-15619 GCA_045654165.1 Christensenellaceae bacterium | reverse complement strand
TACTTGCCGTAAGCATAGTAGCCAAAGGTCTTGCAGACTTATCGGGTTCGATTGCAGCGGCAGGGACTACTAAATCTGCTTCCATATTAATTTGTTTATTTGCAATAAGGTCAGACGCTCTAACCAAAAGTTTATCCCCTTCTGGTGAAATCTTACCAACCATACCTTTTATATAATGTACACCGTATTCTTCAACTGCACGACGGTAGAACTCATCAAAGTTCTTACCCGGCGTTCTCACGTCGATATAGAAAACGGTAACGTCGGTATCCGGATATTTGTCACGGGTAAGCATTGCGTGTTTTGCAGTATACATACAGCAAATCTTTGAGCAATATTCTTTACCTTTTTCAGCACAAGCCGAACAACGAGAGCCTACGCATTGCACGAAAACGATCTTTTCGGGGTGCTTTCCGTCCGACGGACGAAGAAGTTTACCAGCAGTAGGACCTGCAGCGTTCATAAGACGTTCAAATTCAAGTGAAGTGATAACGTCTTTAGATTGACTATAAGCATATTCGTCAAACTTATCCATGCTTATCGGATTGAAACCCGTAGCGGCAACGATTGCACCGTACTTTTGTTCAACGAATTCGTCTTTTTGTTCGTAATCAATAGCCTTTGCAGTACATACCTTTGAACATACGCCACACTTGCCCGTTTTAAGCATAGTACAGTAGTTAGGATCAATAGTAGCAACCTTTGGTACTGCCTGTGCAAACGGAATATAGATCGCACGACGATTATCCATACCAAGGTTAAAGTCGTTTGGCACTTTCTTTTGAGGACATTTTTCAGTACAGAGTCCACAACCCGTACAAACGTCTTCTTTAACGTAACGTGCTTTCTTTTTAATGGTAACGTCGAAATTACCTACGAAACCTTTAATGTCCACAACTTCACTATACGAATAAATTTTAATCTTTTCGTGTTGAGCAACGTCAACCATCTTAGGCGTAAGAATACAAGCCGCACAGTCAAGCGTTGGGAAAGTTTTATCGATTTGAGCCATTTTACCACCGATAGTGGGTTTGGTTTCTACGATATCAACTTCAAAACCGGCGTCTGCGATATCTAAAGCCGTTTGAATACCGGCGATACCACCACCGATAACTAGCCCACGCTTGGTTACGGGGCTTTCACCTGCAGTAAGGGGTGCGTTAAGGTTAACCTTAGCGATAGCCGTTCTACCAAGAACGATTGCCTTTTCCGTACCCGTTGCCATATCTTTATGTATCCAAGAACATTGTTCACGGATATTAGCGATTTCAACCATATAAGGGTTGATACCTGCTGCTTGAGCAGTTTTTCTAAAAGTTCCTTCGTGCATTCTTGGCGAACAAGAACAAATTACCAAGCCTGTGAGCTTATGCTCTTTGATGGCTTCTTTAATCATTTCTTGACCAGCCTGCGAACACATATACTGATAGTTGGTGGAAAGAACTACGCCCGGTTCATTTTTAAGCGCTTCTGCAACTGCTTTAACGTCTACCGTACCTGCGATATTACTACCACACCAACAAACGAATACTCCTATTCTTTGCATCTGTATTCTCCTTTATTTGCTATATTTCCTAAGTGCAGTAACGATGGCTTGTTGTGGCAAGTCTTCGTCTAAAAGTTCGGGGATTTGATCGGCTTTGAGATGGTTTGCGCCTTGTTCACGAACCACAGAAAGTCTTACTGCTTCGATAAGTTTTGCAGGTTCAACGCCACGAGGACATCTTTCTACGCAAGCAAAACAAGTCAAACATTTATATATAGACTTAGATTTCAAAAGCGGTTCAATATCCCCCGTTTCCACCATATATACGAATTGGTGGGGATGATATTCCATTTCGTCGTAAGCAGGGCAAGTACCTGAACACTTACCACACTTCATACATTTTCTAGGATTAACTCCACTACGACGAAGAATTTCCTGAATCATGTTATCTTTGGAATTTTCCATATCTTACTCCTTTATGCCGAGTGCTTCTGCAAGAAGATCGGTAAAATATACTACGGGAATTTCCGTCCCGTTCTTTCTGAGGTTATAAAGACAAAGTGGACAAGCAGTTACGATTACGTCTGCACCTTTACCTTTTGCGTTGTCGGTTATTCTGCTACTCTTTGCTTTTGCAGACGCTTTATCTTCCATTGCGATATAGCCACCACAACATTCGTTTCTATAAGCGTAGATCACGGGTTCGCCACCGAGCGCCCTAATCATATCTTCCATAATAGTTGGGTTTTCAGGGTCGTCCATAGCCATTACTTTGCCGGGTCGAAGAAGCAAGCAACCGTAGTATGCCGCAACCTTTTTACCCGTGAGTGGCTTAACCACCTTTTCTTTAAGTTTATCAAAACCTACTTTATCACGAAGAAGTTCGAGATAATGAATAACTTCGGTTTCACCCAAGTACGGGGTGTCAGCCATATAGTTATTTGCTCTTGAAGCAAAGGTTTCGTTGTTCTTCATTGCGTCGTTGGTTTGTTTAATTACGTTATGACAAGCAGAGCATACCGTAAGAAGAGGTTGTCCCTTTTCTTTTGCTTCTTTAAGCGCACGAACGGAAGAAAGTTTAGTAGCAATTTCATCCGTACTAGTGGTGAAAGCACCACCACAACATTGCCAATTACTAATTTCTTCTAAAGTAACGCCAAGCGCTTCTGCACATTTACGAGCGTAAACGTCTAAATCTTTCGCCTTAGTCTTTAACGTACAACCGGGAAAATAACTTACTTTCATTTGCAAATTTACTCCTATACCATTTGTTCGGGGTGGAAAACTTCGTCAAACTTTTCAGCAGTAAGGAAACCAAGTTCCACACACGCTTCTTTCAACGAAATGTTATCCTTATACGCTTTCTTCGCAGTCTTTGCCGCATTTTCATAACCGATATAAGGATTGAGCGCAGTTACGAGCATGAGCGAGTTGTGAAGATTGTGATGCATTTTTTCTTTATTTGCCGTAATACCTATTGCACAGTTGAGATCAAAAGATACGATCGCTTCTGCTAAAAGTCTTGCAGACTGCAAGAAGTTATATATACATACGGGCATAAACACGTTGAGTTCAAAGTTACCTTGCGACGCAGCCATACCTACTGCAACGTCGTTACCCATTACTTGAACGGCAACCATCGTAACTGCTTCACATTGAGTTGGGTTAACTTTACCAGGCATAATTGAAGATCCAGGTTCGTTTTCAGGAATAAATATTTCACCCAAGCCATCACGAGGACCACTTGCAAGCCAACGAACGTCGTTTGCAATCTTCATCATATCGCAAGCAAGTGCTTTGTTTGCGCCGTGTGCAAACACGAGTTCGTCTTTACTTGTAAGAGCGTGGAATTTATTACCTGCCGTTACGAACGTTTTACCCGTAATTTCAGAAACCTTTTTAGCAACGAGAGTATCAAAACCTTTAGGTGCGTTAAGTCCCGTTCCTACAGCCGTGCCACCAAGAGCAAGTTCTGCAAGAGGTTTAACTGCGAGTTTCAAAAGTTCAACGTCTCTTTCAAGACTAGTTCTCCAACCACTAATTTCTTGACTGAACTTAATAGGCGTTGCGTCTTGAAGATGGGTTCTACCACTCTTAACTATTCCTTCGTTTTCCTTTTCAAGACGAACAAAGGTTTTGATAAGGGTTTCAACTGCCGGAATAAGTTTATCTTCAATAACCGAAACAGCTGCAATATGCATAGCCGTTGGGAAAGTGTCGTTTGACGATTGACTCATATTGATGTCGTCGTTGGGGTGAAGAATTTTCTTGCCTGCAATTTCGTTACCACGATTAGCAATAACTTCGTTTGCGTTCATGTTAGATTGCGTACCTGAACCAGTTTGCCATACAACGAGTGGGAAATGATCGTTAAGTACACCACTAATTACTTCATCACAAGCAGAAACGATTGCAGAAACTTTTTCAGCCGTCATTTTTTCAGGACGAAGTTCGTGGTTTGCAAGAGCAGCCGCTTTTTTAAGCATACCAAATGCTCTAGTAATTTCACGAGGCATAATTTCAATGCCTACGCCGATTTTAAAGTTTTCTGAAGAACGTTGAGTTTGCGCTGCCCAATAACGGTCGGCGGGAACTTTAACTTCCCCCATAGAGTCGTGTTCAATACGGTAATCCATAATAAATTCTCCTTTTATAAACTTCTTCTTTCTTTAGAAAGAAAATTGTATTTTTTCGCTTTTATCCTATTTTAGCATTATATATTATATCAAAATTTCTTTTACTTGTAAATTATTTATCCACCGTTAACAATAGAAAAAACGAATATTTTTATAACAATTATGTTATATCAAACCCTTATTTCTTAAATTTGCCCGTATATATCGTGTTTATTATATCTTAATTACCATTTCACACGGTTTTGGTTGCTTTTATATTGTGTTTGTGCTAAAATATACGACGTTTTAAGGAGTTGGCAATGCAATCTAAAGAAAAAACAATTCTTAATTTCAAAAGTGGATTAAAAGACGGGCTACCCATAGGGCTAGGCTATCTTTCCGTTTCCATTGCTTTCGGCGTGCAAGCAAGTATTTTAGGTATTCCCGTTTTATTATCGCTTATGATTTCCATGACCAACCTCACTTCGGCAGGACAATTAGCAGGACTACCTATAGTAGCAATGGCAGGCTCAGGCGTGCTTTTGAGTTTAATCGCCGAAATGGCTCTTACGCAATTAGTTATTAACGCCAGATATTTTCTTATGAGCATTACTTTATCTCAAAAACTTAACGAAGATTTCACGATAGGCAAACGCTTTTTCTTTTCTATGTTTATTACGGACGAAATTTTCGCAGTAAGCGCAAGCAAGCCAAGTGTAAACACTAAATATATGTTAGGTTTAGCAATATTACCTTATATAGGGTGGGCGTTAGGGACTTTCATAGGCGCATTTGCAAGCACGGTTTTGCCGACTTTCGTTTCAGACGCTCTCGGCATTGCGTTATACGCTATGTTTATCGCCATCATAGTCCCCCCGTCGATAAACACAAGAGGGGTTTTGCCTACCGTTCTTATTTCAGCAGGAATAAGTTGCGCTTTATATTTTATCCCTACTTTTAACGCTATTTCAACGGGATTTTCCATTATTATTAGCGCAATAGTTTCGGCAGGTATTATGGCGTTTTGCTGTCCGATTAAGGAGGGTAAATAGATGTATATAGAAATGATAGTTCTAATACTAGTTATGGCTTTAGTAACCTACCTTATACGAATGATTCCACTCGTTTTCTTTAGAAAGAAAATCACTTCTCGGTATATAAAAAGCCTTTTATTCTATATGCCGTGCGCAGTTCTTTCGGCAATGACTTTCCCTTATATATTCTATTCGACGGGGAATTTTTACACGGCGCTTGCAGGAACGGTCGTTGCGCTCGTCGCTTCGATATGCAAACGCTCTCTCATAGTAGTAGCAATTCTAGCCTGTTTGGCAGTTTTAATCGTGGGTTTTGTAATCTAACAAAAAAGCCGTTCGCTTTTAAAGCAAACGGCTTTTATTTTATCTTAAATAAAGAACATATCCACGTATCCCCATGCCCACAAAACGATAAGAATTACGGGAAGAATATATTTAGCATAAACCTTTAATTTAGACGGGGTTTTAAGTCCGTTACCAAGGTTTGCTTCGGTAAGGAATTGATTCCAACCCCAACCTTTTTTGTCCATAGTACAGAACAATACGTACACGAGCGAACCAAGTGGCAAGATATTATTAGAAACGATAAAGTCTTCTAAATCCATAATGTTCGTGCCTGCACCCAAAGGATTGAACCCAGAAAGAATACTGAACCCGAAAATACACGGCAACACTAAAACGCAAAGCAAGCAAAGGTTTATTACGCACGATTTAGTTCTTGACCAACCCCATTTATCCATACCAAATGCGATTATGTTTTCAAACACAGCCGTAACCGTGCTCATTGCGGCAAATATCATAAACAAGAAGAAAATCGTACCAACCACTCTACCCAAAACGGGGCCCATAGAATTGAACACGTTAGGCAAGGTTTCAAAGATAAGTCCCGGTCCGGCGTTTAAGCCTATGCCGTAAGAAAAACATGCAGGAATAATAATCAAGCCGGCACAGAACGCAACGGCAGTATCAAGAGCGGCAATGGTTACCGATTCGCCAAGTAAACTTCTATCTTTCTTTATGTAACTGCCGAATATAGCCATTGATCCCATACCGATAGACAAGGTAAAGAAAGCTTGACCAAGCGCAGCGAAAACTGCTTCGCCAAAGTTATCGACAAGTTTAACGAAGTTGGGTACTAAATAAAATTCGTAGCCGGCACCTGCCCCGTCAAGCGTCATAACGTAAACTACTAACACTAATATAATAGCAAGTAGCGCCAACATCATTACTTTATTTACTCTTTCTAAACCCTTTTTAACGCCGAACGAACATATTAAAATTCCAAGCGCAACTACGCCAAGGGTAACTAGCGTTATTAACAACGGATCGGAAACTACTGCGCCGAATTGAGCCGAAATATTTTCTGTGGTTTCACCCACGAAGTCCCCACCGATAGTTTTATAAAAATATATAAACATCCAAGCAGTAACTACCGTATAAAACATCATTAACAAATAGTTACCTATAGCACCTGCCCAACCAAACAAATGCCATTTACTACCTTTTGGTTCAAGTTCGTCAAACGAACGCGCGATACTTTTTTGACTTGCTCTACCTACTGCAAATTCCATAGTCATAATCGGCAAACCGAAAACGACCAAAAACAAAAGATATAACAAAATAAACGCAGCGCCACCATAACTAGCAACGATTGCAGGGAATCTCCACACGTTACCAAGCCCTATCGCACAACCTGCCGATATAAGCACGAAACCTAATCGTGAACCAAATTTTTCACGCTCAACGGATCTTTCATTATTGCTCATATTTTTCTTCTCCTTTTTCTATTACAAACGACTTAACTACATACCTAACGCAATTAAAATCGTTCCTATAAATTGTTTTTTCATATTTAACCATTATTTTAAGATGCTCGTTAAATATACAATAATCTTTATTTTTTGTCAAGTTATTTATTATTCAACTGCATATAATAATTAATAGCAAATTAAATTTTAGCGTAGGGCTTGAAATATTTTAATTTTGCTCGTATAATAAAATCAATAAAAAACTTACGGAGTTATTATGCTAGAAAAAAAATTCAAAGTAGTTATCGATACCGATCCCGGTGTGGACGATTCAGCCTGTCTTATTTACGCCTTTTTTAACGAACGTGTAGAAATAAAACTATTAACTTCCGTCGTAGGAAACGTAAGCGTTGATCTCGCCACTAGAAATCTTTTGCATTTAATGGATATTTTCGACATCAATATCCCCGTTGCTAAAGGCGCTTCAAAAGCCATGTGTAGAATTAGCGAAACGGCTGAATTTATCCATCAAAAAGAAGGTTTGGGTGGCTATATCCCCCCACAAAACGCCTTGCATAGAGATATGAAACAAGATGCCGTTTCGGCTCTTTACCAAGTCATAATGGATGGCGAAGGCGATATCATACCTATCGTGTTAGGCCCACAAACTAATATAGGTCTTTTACTAAAAGAGCACCCCGAAGTCATTGAGAAAATTCCCAAGATAGTTTTTATGGGTGGCTCGCCTTACGGACACCCCGATTTCCCAAACCATATTTCCTTTAATATGTCTTGCGATCCAGAAGCATTTCAAATAGTTTTAGATAGCAAAATTCCACTCGTAATGGTTCCATCTGCAATAGGTCGTAAAAAGGCGCATCTTGACGAAGAATACGTTTATGGCTTGAAAAGAAAGGGGGATATCGGCAAACTGATGTTCTATATGTACTCTAAATATTGGGAACCGAATTTCCCCGACAAAAGAGTTGCAACCAACGATACTTGCGCACTATTCGCACTTACACACCCCGAACTATTTACAGCGTATCCTTGCACGGTAACGGTTAACACCACCGACGCACCCGGTAAAACGCTAGTTGATTTTAACGACGACGGCAACGTTTCACTCATTATGGATTGCGACCGACCTGCGTTCTTAAAACTATTAGACGACGAACTTGACAAAATGAAAAACGTCAAACTAGACTTAAACTTCCCCGAATAAAAGAAAAAAAACTATTTTTTGGGTTTATATAAGGGAATAGCAATAATTTTCCGTGTTTTTTATTTTGCCATTTCTGATGAAGTTATAATTTGACTGTGCGCATAATGTCTTAACGCCTTACCGTCGCCAAACTCTAAAACTTCTTGTTCAAGTTCAGGGATAGAGCAAACCTTTCCACTTAAATAATCTTCTAATCTTTGATAGCAAGTATGCAAGCGCATAACTAACCCACCAAGGCGAGCGTCGTGCACTTCAAACCCGAACGGCTTGTTTTCTTTATGCCACACGAAAGACAATGATTTATGAAAATCCTTAACCCTTTGGGCAAGTTCTAAAATCTTGGCGTTTAGCGTTTTAAGTTTTTCTTTATCACCCGATTTATACGCCGAACGCAACTCTAACCCCATATTAGCCTTTAATTCAAGCGCAGAACAAAGTTTTTCTATATAATCGAACACGTAAGCGTGTTCCCCTGCCCTTGATTTAGCGTCTGCAATTTTTTGAGCGTATTCCCCGTAATTGATACTGCCGTTATTAGCAAGGTTTTTATCGTAAAGCCCCATAAAAATATCCGAATATAAAAGCACCCTACAAGGATTATGTGGTTCATCCATAATTTCGTCGTAATCAAAAAGATTTGGCAAGTCTAAAAGCATAAAATCGTCAAAGTTATATCCCGTTAAACTCTTAAACCCTTCTTTAATTTTATCGTCGTCAAAATTACCGTCGCCGTATTGACGGATTGCGTAAAGAACGTGCAACAAGGTATAGAACGAACATTCGTGCCCACCGTCACCCCACATAGTAATCATAACGTTTTCTATACCATGCTCAACCACGCTTTGCAACGCCGGCTTCATGGTACGCAAAGAATGCCCTGCAAGTGGGGCAAACCCGTGCCAACACCATGCGCCACCGGCAAAACTAATTTCCCTATCGAACTCTTTATGCGACTTAAACATACCGTCGTAAAGTTGCTTGTCTTTATGATAATAATCCCAGTATTCAAGCCCAACTTCTTTAGGAACTAGTTGTTTTACGTTTTCGGGAATAGTAACGGGCTTATAGTAATCACCACAAGCCAAACGGAAAAACATATCGCTCCACATAACGGGCTTAAACCCGTATTTAGTAGCGATTTCAACGACCTTGTTAAGATGTCTTAAAAGAGTGTCGTAACGATTTTGATAGCCGTGTTTATCAAGGTATTTACCCAAGCCGACCTTAAACGCTTCGTCCATACCGATATTTATAGTACGGGTAGTAAAGTTCTCTGCACAGGTCTTAAACATTTTTTCAATGAGTTCGTAAGTCTTTGGCTCATCAATCAACAACACGTCGTCTATATCAAAAATCTTTTCGTAAATTTCGTGCTTGGTTAAAGAATTAAGGTGAGCAAGGGTTTGGATATACGGAATAACTTCTATCCCTATCTTTTGCCCGTGGGCATCTATTTCTTTGAGTTCAGCCCCCGTGTATCTACCACGCATATACCCAAAATACGGCTCGCTTTTTATCTCGTAAGTGTCTTCCATATACAAACCGAGCGCATTGTACCCGAACTTTTTAATGGTGTCCATAAAACGCTTAACTTGTTCAACGCCCATAACGGCGTTTCTCGACATATCTAGCATTACGCCGAAACGCTTGTAATTTTTCATACCCTTCTCCTTGAAAGCCTAATGTTTTTTCATTATAGCACCTAATTTTACAATAGTCAAGGCAAACGATAAAAAACGCACCGACGGTTTCGGTGCGTTTTTATTATATCCTTATTCTGTCTTTAAGTTCTTTTAATGCGTTCTTTTCCAGCCTAGAAACTTGCGCTTGGCTTATGCCTACTTCTTTTGAAATTTCCGTTTGAGTTTTACCCTCGTAATAGCGTAAGCGTATAATTTTTCTTTCTCGCTCGTCCAACCTTGAAACGGCAGTATCTAGGGCAACTTTTTCCGTCCAACTCTCGTCGGTGTTTTTATTGTCGCCTATCTGGTCTACCAACATCAAAGTATCCCCCGATTTATTATACACCGGCTCAAAAATAGAAACGGTATCGGATATAGCGTCTAGCGCATAAACCACTTCGGAAACAGCCACTTGCATTTGTTCGGCGATCTTTTCAAGGCTTGCTTCTTCATCTTTCTTTTCTAATTCCGAACGGGTTTTTAACACCTGATAAGCAGTATCTCTAATACTTCTTGCAATGCGCAAAGAATTCCCGTCACGAAGAAACCTTTTAATTTCACCTACGATCATAGGCACGGCGTAAGTGGAAAACTTAACGCCTACGGATAAATCAAAGTTGTCTATAGACTTAATAAGACCTATGCATCCTGCTTGAAAAATATCGTCAAGATTAGCGTTTTTTAAGCGAAAGCGCTTGGTTACCGAAAGCACTAATCGCATATTAGCCACGATAAAATCTTCTCTTGCTCTTTCGTCGCCTAACCTTGCTTTTTTTAATAATTCTAGCGAACTCTTTTCGTCAAGGTTGGGCAGGGTTGCAGTATTTATACCACAAATAACTACTTTACTACTCATAAAATCCTCCTATGTACGAAAAAAGGATTTATAAGTAGTTTTGTCAATTAGAAAATTTTTATACTTTTAATCTTTCCAACAATCGACGTCGTGAGGCAATCCTATATCTTTAGCGTTAAAAGTCAATGGCAAGCCTGCCTTATCCTTTCTAACGTAGTCGTTTATAGCCCTATAAGCATACTTACCAAGAATAATGATAACAGGGATATTTATAAGCGCCATTGCCCCCATTAAAACGTCTGCAACGCCCCACAACAAGCCTGCATTAAGCCCTGCGCCGAGCAATATTAAAAGGCTGAAAAGTAGGTAATAGATCACCTTAAACCATCTTTCAGGTTCTTTTTTGAAGATATGAATAAATGCTTTATCAACGTAGAACAAATTACCTATAAGAGTAGTAAACGCAAAAAGCACCATTGCGATAGCGATAAAGATAGGTCCAAAGCCCCCGAAAACGCTAGATAGACAGGTTTGAACGTATACAGCGCCGTCTAAATTAGCGTTCGGTTCAACGCCCGAAGTCATACACATAAAAGCAGTTGCAGAGCATACGAGCAAGGTGTCTAAGAATACCGAAAGCACTTGAACTAAGCCTTGTTTTACGGGGTGCGAAACTTCTGCCGACGCCGATGCGTTAGGCGCAGAGCCAACGCCTGCTTCGTTAGAGAATAGTCCACGTTTAATACCAAGCATAACGCAAGAGCCTGCAAACCCACCGAAGATCGCCTTAAGGTCAAACGCTTCACTAAAAATCCTACCGAAAACCGACGGAACGGAAGTAACGTTAATACCTACGACAACTAGCGCAACGAGAATATATAAAACACCCATTATAGGCACTAATAAGGTGGTTATCTTGATAATACGCTTACCACCACCGATAAGGCAATACCCTACTAATAACGCTACTATTCCACCGATAATCCACGGCGTTACGTTTGAATTATAAAACTCAAACGACGAAAAAGACGACTGCAAGTTATAAGATGCAAGCATATTAAAACCAACGCCGTAAGTGAGTATCAATAATACCGAAAACACTATTGCTAGTGGTCTACACTTAAACGCACTTTCTATGTAATAAGCAGGCCCACCGTAGCAACCGTTTTTCCCCTTGCGCTTATAAATTTGCGAAAGCGTGCTTTCAATAAGAGCCGTAGCACCACCCAAGATAGCGATAATCCACATCCAGAACACAGAGCCGAAACCACCCAAGCATAGTGCCGTAGCAACGCCTACGATATTCCCCGTGCCGACACGAGAAGCCGTTGAAACCATCAATGCTTGAAAGGATGACACCTTGCCCTTTTCCGTTTTTTCCGAAACGGATTTCAACTGCTGTTTTATTAGCCTAAATTGTGCGAATTTAGTACGAATAGTAAAATAGATACCACCCACGACTAATAATACTATAAGAATATAGCCGTATAGGGCGTCGTTAAGTAAATTTACAAATTTTTCCATAATTTATCCTTTGAATTATTTTTATATATTATACATAAAAAATCGTGATAAAGCAAATCGTTGATTATCCTTTTAAAAAAAACAAAGAACTTGGATTTTAAGATCCAAGTTCTTTCCATTTTTAATATATAAAATTTTATTTTTAGTTGTTTTTAGAATAAATTTCGTCAACCACGTCTTGTATGTGTGCAGCCCTTTCTGCAAAAGAATAATCTCTAATATTATTTTTAACTAATCTAGAGAAATCGTTTATTTGCTTTAAGTAAAGGTTGCCTTTTTTTCCGTAGTATAATTTTGCTTTTTGATCGGTTCTGCTTTGTTGAGCATCGTAATCGTCTTGTGGTGCGTATAAGTATGCAAGTTTGCCAACTTCTTCTTGAGCAAGAGTATTATTGCAAATTATATTACCTTTCGTTCCGTAAATCTCTAATTTACTATTAGACGCCTTATCGGGAACGTTAAAGTTCACGTCTACGTGTCCTAAAACGCCACTTTCCGTTTTGAAAATTATTATTGCCGAATCTTCTACTTCGTAACTAAAGGTTTTCGTAGTGTAAAACGCTTTTACTTCTACGATTTTTTCATCAAGAATAAACTCGGCTAATTCTAAGCAATGAACGCCCAAGTCCATAATTGCGCCACCACCACCTAATTTTTTAGTCTGACGCCAAGCACCTTGAATATCGGGATACCAACAAGTAAACTGTAATCTTATACTACTAACTTCACCTATGCCACCATCTTCTACAATCTTCTTAGCCTTTAAGTGTAAGTTGTGATATTTCATCATATACCCAACGAAAATTTGTTTATCGGCTTTCTTATAGGCAGAAAGAATTTCGTGTCCTTCTTTAGCGTTTAACCCTATCGGCTTTTCTATGAACGCATGTTTATTATGTTTCAACACCGTCATTGCGTTAGAGTAATGGCAAAATACGGGCGTGCCGATATAAACGCAATCGCAATCTTCTTTTGAAAGCATTTCTTCTTCATCAGTATAACCGTTGATGCCGTATTTTAAGGATAACTTTTTAATTAATTCTTCATTTTTATCCATTATAGCAACTATTTGATTGTTTTTGTCTGACAAAATGGCAGGGATAGTTCTTCTATCAGCTATTCCACCTGCACCTATAATACACCACTTCATTTTTTATTCCTCTTAATCTTTTATTTTCGTAACGCCACACGCTTTCACTAAAACGTTTTGACCGTGATAGCGTAAATATATATCTTTATCGCTATGGTTTACTATTATTTTTCCGTCAACGGAAAATTCTAACCTTTCAAACGCTTTTACGTAATCGTATACTTCTACGTTAGTACAATACCAAACGTCTTCACGATTTGCAACCTTTTTTGCAAAGTTTTCTAATACTTCCCAGTTGTTATTATTATGGAATTCGTAACTATGCCCCCACAAATAAAACAATCTCGGCGAATTAGCCCAAAAATATTCCATTTCGGTTGAACTTAAAAAGTCATCAACTAGTTCCATAAGATTTTCTGCGTTATGGTGACAAGTAGGCTCTAATTTCAACCAGTCGTTAGGCAAGTTAAAATTGTTAGACGAACTTGCAATTCTAGCATACTTTATCCCACACTTTTTTAAAATATCAACGACGCCGTCGTTATATAGCCCGTGAGCGTACGCTAGCCCTTTTATTATTCTACCAAACTGCGCTTCTAAATTTTCTCTATCAACTATTACGTCACGAATTGCAACTTCGCTACTCACCGTTGAAAGAGATAAACGATATTTTTGTCTATTCGTTTTTTAAATAATTCGTTTCTTTTCTTACACTTTATTATACTCTTTTTTAAACTCTATAAACAAATAAAAAGCCTTAAAAAACCAAACACCCCAAAAATTCAGACAAACTTTTGGGGGTGCAACGAATTTCTAACGCTTTTACTATCTTATAATCAGATTATACGGTTTTAAAATATCGTTTTAATTTGCAATTATTTTTGCTACGATAATTAATACAAGTTCGGTTAAGATAGGCAATATAATAAAGGCTAAGAAAAATAAAAAGTCAAAAATCGAGCCACCCTTTTTCCATTTAGCCACGCCTTTAACAAGCCCTACAATCGCTATTATAATTTCTATTAAGTAGGCTATCGACCCGTATACTAGCAAAAGAATCAGGAATATTGCTAATGATAAGTTTACGTATTTTTCGCCCAGACAACCTATTAACGCAATCACAAAAAACACCGTCACGGCTAGATAGAATATAATCGTTAAGATTTTAAGAATTAGCAACAGTTCGGATTTCTTTTCTAAATTATCCATAATTCACCCCTTTTTCTTTATTGTAACATAAAATTAAATAATTGCAAGGGATAATATCAAATTTTAAATATACTTTTCGGTTATATCGGCAACGATTTTACAAATTTCACCACAAGGCACTTTGCTTTCGGCTTTAAGAGTTTTACAATCAAGCGAACCAAGTCTTGTTTTAATCTCTTCACAAGCACTAACCACTAATTTATAGCAAGCAAGTTTATCCTTATCTGAATTTACTGCACCGATAACCATAGTCATACCTGAAACAGCACCACAAACCAAACCTTGACGACCAAACCCACCACCGAAACCAACGATAAATCTTTTAGCATCTTCTTCGCCAATTCCCATTTCATCCTTAAAAGCAAGTGCAACGGCTTGAGCACAGTTATTCCCTTCTAAAAATATTTTTTTTGCTAATTCACCTTTATTCATAATTTTTATCCTTTAATAAAAACGTTATTCACACAAAACACCCTAAGGGTGTTTAAAATTCAAAAAGCAATTAACAAGGTTAACTGCTTCCTGAATAATATATGATAAGGGGGAAAATGATGAGCGATTTTCATTTGCCGAAGGGTTTTCCCTTTCGACAATGATATAATACACTATTCGACAAAAATTGTAAAGCATTTTTTACTACTTTTTTTAATTTTTTTGAAAAATTTTTTCACATTTTACAATATTATTGACATGCATTGTTATAAAATAACAATTTTTGCAATTAATTTTCAGTTAATAGTTTTATAACCAATATCATTTTTCTATCAAAAATAAACAAAAACAAACAAAAAAGGCTGTTAAAACAGCCTTTTTTTACAATTTTTAGGGTTAATTATTCACCTTTGAAAGGTAATAAGTCAACCAATCTTGCACGCTTAATAGCAACAGCTAAAACTCTTTGATGCTTAGCGCAAACGCCGGTCATACGGCGTGGGAGAATTTTACCACCTTCAGTAATATATTTCTTTAAGGTGTTGATATCCTTGTAGTCGATAGTTTCTGCTTTATTTTGACAGAAAGCGCAAACCTTTCTACGTGGAATTCTCTTAACAAATTTCTTCCCTTCCTTGGGAGCTGCTGCGCGTTCTTCAGTAGCAGGCGCAGTAGTTACATTGGTATTTTCTTCCATTTTACTTCTCCTTTAATATTCTTGATTAGATAGTAGGATTTAGAACGGGAGTTGATTATCGTCAATCGCTTCTAATTGTGG